>JAZNED010000047.1:0-27206 GCA_045588425.1 Acutalibacteraceae bacterium | reverse complement strand
CTCTGACTACATTTCTCAGATTCAACCATTCACGAAGCACAAACGCGCATGGATTAGAAATATCGCAAAGAAATATATCAATAAATACAGTTAAATAAAATAAAACGGCATCGAAATATCGATGCCGTTTTTTAGAATAACGTCGTTACCCAATACACCACCCCATACACAATCACCGGCCCTGCGATGGTAAACATCTTCGCTCCTACACCGAGGATGAACCCCTCTGCTGCTGTCAATATAGGACACACCATTTGAAAAAACATTTACAATAAAGCGGTTTTGTGGTATGATGAAATAAAAGGAGGGATACTATGAAAAAAATATGCGTTATTTTATCAATGTTGCTTATTCTTATCTCTGTGTCCGCTTGCAAAATCAATAATACTACACCAACAACCGAAAGGCCTGATTATCTTTCGGAAATAATGAAAAAATCGGATGAATGTCCGCAATTATCCAAAGGCGAATTTATTGAAATCACAAACAATTACTTGTCAACAAAAGAGTGGGTACTCCCGTCTGAGAAGGCATGTTTTTATACATACGGTGTTAATTATAGTGCATATATTATCGAGGATGAATATCTTTTCTCACTCAATACCAACATCAATACTGACGGTTCTGTAGAATATGATTTCTACCTATCACATTATGTTGATGGTGTTGTAACTGAATCAGAAAACGATCCACTTCTTTTCAAAGAATTCATTAAATAGCGTTCAAAAGGCTTGACCTATTTGGTCAAGCCTTTCGTGTTAGAACAATGTTGTTATCCAATAAATAACCCCATACACCACACTGGCCACCGTGCCATACACAATCACCGGCCCTGCGATGGTAAACATCTTCGCTCCTACACCCAGCACAAATCCCTCGCTCTTAAACTCGATGGCAGGGCTCACCACCGCATTGGCAAAGCCGGTGATGGGCACCAGCGTACCTGCCCCTGCGTGCTTGGCGATATTATCAAACACCTGCGCCACCGTTAAGATGGCCGCCAACAGAATCAGCGAGCAGGAGGTGAGGGTGCGCGCCATCTGCAGCTCCATCCCTGCCATCGTCAGCGCCTGACACTCCACCTCAGCAGCGGCACACAAAAAGCCGCCCACCAAAAACGCCCACGCACAATTTTTCCCGTTGGGCGAAGGCGGCGACGCCTTTTTGGTCATCTGTTCATATTGTGCTTTGGTCGGTTTCATCCCCATCACTCCTTATCGGCGGTAGTATGTCCTGAAAAATCGCCCACTATTCCCCCGCTTGCCTTTGGCAGCGGTCACACACAGCAAAGGCTTCTCCTTGAGGAGAAGCTGTCAGCCGCCAGGCTGACTGATGAGGTGTAGCCGTCCGCAGACGGCGTTATCCTTTAGCCGACAAAGTCGGCGTGCCTCCCTTGTGTAAAGGGAGGTGGATTTTCGCCGCAGGCGAAAAGACGGAGGGATTGTTTTACCACCTCATCCACCGCCGTTCGGCGGTACCCCTATAAAAAATGCCTGTGGCAATCGCCACAGTCATTTTTCATCTCTTAAAACTTCAGATACACGGTGCGAATCGCCCAGGCGGGCATATCCACCGCCACAGAATGACCCTCTACGGTCAGCACCACGGGATGGCACTCCTCCAGATTGACCAGCGCCGCCTCAGTCGGCACGCGGTCAAAGGTGAGGGTCGCCACCTCAGCAGTGTCGCTCATATTGAACATGCGCAGACACAGCCCCTCGCCGTCCTCCGCCACCTTCAGGGTGCTAAACACTGTATTTTCGGCATCGAGACGGTAAAAACTGCGGTGTTCCACCGGCAAATCCTGCCAAGTGCGGTCGTCGCCATACCGCACACCGGCTGTAAAGGCATCTGCCTTGCGTTGGATATCCGCGTCCTTATCGGTGTCGGTCAGCGGCAACAAACCGAACTTAAAGGTGGACACACCCGGCATCTGTCCGTCCTCCGACACGTAGCCGTTGACGGCGGAGGAGAAACAGCGCAGCAGCGTCACCGCCAGCAGTCCCTCGGCACCCTCAAAGGCACCCACCTCATGCAGACCGCCGCCACTGACAAAGCACAGACCGCGACTCCCCTGCCGCTTATAGGCAAAGCCGCTCATAGGCTTTTCGTGCTTCTCTTTTTCCTCGTAGGCGTAGGTGGAAAGATCCACCGCCACCTTCCGCTCGGCAACATAGAAGGCTTGCGAAGCACGATAGGTGGGAGCATCCACCCCCGTGGGCATCATCAGCCGCAGGCGGTGATCGCGGGCGGTGTTGTCCACCGTCAGCTCCACCTCCACCATGGGACTACTCTTGGTCAAACTCACGTTAGCGGTGATTGTAAGCGCTTTCAAGTCGCTGTTTCTACGCAAATCATAGTTGCGCTCGTGGTATTTCTGCATATCCGCAGGCACCCACATCTCGCTGACGATGGTGAAGGTACACTTCGCCGCCGCATCGCAGGTCAGCGACACGCTCTTGACCTGCGCCGACAGACACACACGGTCTGCCGCAGGGCGGGCGTGCATATAGCCGTCTCCCAGCTCGCTGTCATCCGCAAAGGACAACTGGCGGTCGTATACCTCGCCCGTGCGCTTATCGGTGATGGTGATAGTACCGTCCGCAGGATTGACCGCCAACGCCACCAGTTCATTTTCAGCGGTATACGTCCCCGTGCGCAGGCTGCCCGTAGGACGGACGTAGCCGTCATAGGGCACCACCCGATACTCCGCCACACCGCCGGCAGGCAGGTCGGCCTCAAACACAATGCGGTGGCGGTCGAAACTCTCCTGCTCACCGCAGCGAATCATACTCTTGCCGCGATTCACCCCGATGACCTTGTACGGCACTTCCTTGCCATCCTTATCCATCAGCTTGAAAGCGTTGATCTGTTCATAGCCGAAGGGCTCTGCCCACTTTTGCTTCCAGCGGCGGTCAAAGTACAACTCTACCTCCACCGTCTCCCGCCGGGCAAAGGGCAGAGAGTTAAACACCGTCAAATAGAAATGCTCACCACCCAGCGTACCCGAAAAACGGCTGATATTCTGCATGCCGTATTCCTGAATGTTGTGGCAGATCTGGTCCACCTGATCGTAGCGGTAGTGCATATCCCGATGGGTATGATCGGGGGAACACCCGCAGATGGAATCGTGGGGTTGGTTTTGGATGAGATAGCGATAGGCCAAGTCGTAGAAATTCTTGCGTATCGGTGTTTTCCCCGTCAGGCGGCTCACCGCCGTGATGGGACCCGACCACTTCTCCATCTTCACCTGACCCTCGTCGTTGCGCTTTTTGAGGTCGTAGCGGCTGGACAGCACGTTGGCGAGAATGCGGGAGAAATCCCCCCGCTTCGGATTGGGACTGTACAGTTCCCCTTTCACCACCGGCATCTGTCCCCGATACTGCGCCAAAAGCGGCAGAATCTCATCGGGAGAAGCAATCACGACCTCACACTCGGGATAGAGCCGCTCTAACCGCTCTTTCGTGTCCAAGATGGTGCGGGCGTGGAGTTCTTTATGATCCTGCCCGTCCACAAACATCAGCACGGGGATGTTGGTACGCTTTCTCTCCCCTTCTACAAATTTGCGGAGGTTTTCGTCCCACTCCTCCTCCGTGGGCGGATCACGCCAACGGTCAAAGCAGTGGATACGCACCCAAAACTCGCCGTAGCCGAACCAGTCGGGCAGCTTAAAGGTCACCACCTGCGACCCATCGGGTGCCTCCCACACAAAGTGCATGGGCGCCTGTCCCTCGGTGATGCCACGCCCCAACAGAGCGCCCTCACAGTCAAAGCCCTTAAATATCTGGGGCATCTGCGCCGTGTGTCCGAAGATGTCGCACACATAGCCGTAGCGCATGGGCTCTACGCCGTAGGATTTGGCGATGGCGGTACCAATCTGCAGGTTGCGGATGTGGCTCTCACCACTGGGTAAGTAAGCATCGGGCATCACGTACCACGGACCAACCTTGATCCGCCCCTCCTGCATCAGTTTCACCAGACGCTCCTTTTGGTCTGGGGCTGCTTCCAGAAAATCCTCCAGCACGATGGTCTGCCCGTCAAAGGTGAAGGCACCAAACTCAGGATGCGCCTCCAGCTTATCCATGGCATCCTCGGTCACCTTCACCAAGCGATAGCGAAACCCCTGAAAGGGCTCGTACCACTCTCTGTCCCAGTGGGTAGAGGACATAATCAGTACGGTAAATTTTTCACTCATAGAAAAACACCTTCTTTTGCAAAAAAAGCGGCAAATCCCCATGGGACTTGCCGCCTTTTGCGTGTCAATTCTTAGCGGCTACACTCCGCAATTAGATGGTCACGACAATCTCGTGGTTCAGGCCGTCCTCATAGGCAGGCAGGACGTTGCCCTCGATGGCGACGCCATCGGCGACAATACCCTTGTTCTCGCCCTGCTGGACGGTGATGTTGTACTTCGCCTGACGCCAGATACGCTCCACCTTGTAGGTGCCGAAGTTATCCGGCAGGCAGGGCTCCACGTGCAGACCGTCGTACTCGGGACGGACACCCAGCATCCACTCCTCGATGGCCAGACGGACCCAAGCCACAGAGCCGGTGATCCAGCTGTACTCCATCTGATAGGCGTTGTTGCGATGCTCAGGACCGAAGAAGCAGTTGGCAAACTGGAAGGGCAGTGCGTTCTTCTTCAGCTCGTAGTTGTCCTCCTCGTAGTAGCCGGGAGCCACACGACGGAACAGCTCATAAGCCTCGTTGGGCTTGCCGCTGCGCAGCATACCCAGCACCAGCCACATATTGGGATGGGTGTAGATGGTGCCGTTCTCGGCGATACCGGGCTCCATAGCGGACAGACGGCCCACGCGGTCGTCAAACTCCTGATAGGCGGGGCTCAGCAGCAGATAGCCGAGAGGAGTGTAGGATTCGCGCTTCAGGCTCTCCAGGATGATCTCACGGCGCTCAGGGCTGGCAATGCCGGTCATCAGCGCGAAGGACTGAGTCTCCAAGAACAGCTTGGCGTACTTATTGGTGGCAGAGCCGATCTTGCCGCCGTTGTCGTCAAAGCAACGGACGAAGCGATCGCCCTCCCAGGCGTTGTTGCGGATGGCCTCGGTCATGGCCTCGCTGCGTGCCTGCAGGTTGGCGGCCTTCTCGTCCTCACCGACGAAGCGGCACAATTCGGCAATCTGGCTCAGGGCATAGGCATAGGCCATAGACAGCCACACGCTCTCGCCGCGGCCTTCCTTACCGGCACCGGTCAGAGAGTCGTTCCAGTCACCGAACTTAATCAGCAGCAGGTCGTGGATACCCTTGTTGTTCTCCAGGAAGTCCAGAGCACGGATGACGTGACCCAGCACGGTATCCTTGACCTCGGGATTGTTCAGGAAGGGAATCTCCTGATACAGGAACTTGGTGTCACCGGTCTCCTTGATGTAGGCGGCCAGAGTGTAGGCAGACCACAGAGCGGAGTCGGAATAGGGACGATCGTCGATGGGATTCCAGCCACGCACCGCCATACCAAAGTCGTGCTGATAGGACAGAGCCTCCTGCAGGATGGCCTTGGTGCGCTTGGGGTTGACGTTGACCACGCCCAGACCATGCTGAACGATGTCACGATAGCCGTTATAGCCCCAACGGCACCAGGTAGCGCCGTACATACAGGCCAGCTTGGTCCAGTTGTTCAGCAGACGGTTCAGGTGCTCGTCACCGGTCTTGATGACGGTCTTCTCCAGATCACCCTGGCGATACAGCTGAGCCAGCGCGGTATAGGCGGGGATGTTGTGCAGATAGGTCTTCTTCAGCTCGATGCAACGTTCGCGGCTGTCGCCGGCACCCAGAATGAACTGGATATCCTGCACGTTGCCGTTGAGCTTAATATCCCACTGCAGCACGCAGACGGTATCCTCGGCGGAGCCGTCGGAATCGGTGCAGGCGCCGTTCTTGACGCAAACGGGGTTAGCCACAGAGCCGTACTGACCCATAAACAGACGGCGAGAACCGTCGTAGTGGCTGACAGGATAGCTGGAGGTGAAGAAAGCGGTCAGGTTGTTGTGAGGCTTCACGTAGGGGTGCTTCTCCGCCAGGAACATATTGTTCTCCTTGTCGAAGGAGGTGGTGCGATAGATCATATCGCCGTAGCTGTCAAAGCCCCACTTATACTTAAACTGCAGCTGGAAATAGGGGAACACGGACAGGTCACGAGCGCGGCCGTTGATATCCTCCAGCTTGATCTGCCACATCTCCACGGCGTCCTTTCCGGGAGGGATGGAGATGATCAGGGTGGCCTTCACGTCCTCGGTGACGTTGACGATGGTGGTGTAGCCCAGATCGTGGGTGCAGGAGAACTCCTGCACGTCGGCGCAGACAGGCTCCCAGTTGACCGTCCAGAACTTGCCGGTCTCGTTGTCGCGCACGTAGATGATGCGGGAGTACAGATGCTCCTTACCAAAAATATCGTAGTCGCAGATACGACCCACGCCGGTAAACAGCTGGATGCCCTCCTCACCGGGATACTGGTAGTCGAAGCAACCGATACCGGTGTGGTGGACGTTGGCGTAGCACACGTCGTTAAACAGCATCACGTCAAAGGGACGGGGTGCGTCAGGAGAGGTGACTACGAATTTTTTGCCGTTGTCAGTAAAATGTCCGTAATTCATTAGCAATACCACCTTTTATTAGAATTAAAAATCGTTGCTTATTTCCATCCGCATCCGCGGAACAAAACCAATGTTACATTGTGTCGTTGAGCGACAGAATGGTGAGATCCTCCACCGCAGGCTCGCCCTCGATACGGGAAAGGGTCACGGTGACCGGCTCACCCGTCAGCGAAAATCCGTTGCGGTTAAATACGCAATCGGCGTGGCCAAACTCCAACCACACGCTATCGGCAAAGGCATCCGCCTGCAGGGTGAGGGTATCACCCGTCAGTGTTGCCGTGACGTGCGGATTCAGATAGGCAAAATCCTTTGCCTTCACAAATCGCACTACCTGCTCACCGATTGCGTTGCCTTCGGCATCGCACAAGGCAGCCACCACCACGTGGGTGCGTTTGTCCTCGTCGCTCAACCGCGCGAAATCGCAGACACCAACATCTGCCGCACTCCACGGTGTGATCTCGGCGACACAGGTGCCGCTGTCCACCACCGTTAGGTCGTTTTTCAGCAGCCGCCATTGCACACGCCCCACAAAAGGCTGGGCGGTCTCGTTGGCTACGCTGACCGTCACCTTGCCGCCATCCTCCGTGAGGATCAGCAGACGGGGTGCGTAAAACTCCTTGGCAGCGTACTGCAGCGCCTTCCACCGGCCGTCGTAGTCGATGGAGGACCAGGAGATGCCCGGCCAACAATCGTTAATCTGCCAGTACAGCGTACCCATACAGATGCCACGGTGTCGCCGCAGATGACGGATGGCGTAATCCACCGAATCCGCCTGCAACCGCTGGGTGAGATAGGTCTGCATTCCGAAATCATCCGGCACACGGTAATATTCACCGATGCGATCCATCAGGTAGCCGTTGCCCTTGTGACAGCAGTTGCGGTATTCCATCTCAGGAGAGGTAGCCGCCAAAGGAGACGGCAATCGGCTTGCCACCGTCTTGACCGACGGGAAGCCTTGGAATCCGAACTCCGACAGGAAGCGGCTCACGTCCTCACGGTACACCTCGTAGGGTTGGCCACCGTGATAGACACGCCAGTCGTGGCTATCCATCCGCTGGCGGTTGTAGGGCTCGTCAAAGCCACCGCCCGACGTCGGAGACGAAGGAATGTACCGCACGTCTACCCCCACCTCAGCCATGCAGGAGGGAATCTCCCACTCGAACAGGTTGAGATAGGTCTGACGAATACGATCGTCCGCCACGTCACACCAAGTGCCCCAGCAGACCATAGCCTCCTCGATCTCATTGTTGCCGCACAGAAGCGCCAGGCAACTGCGGTGGGAGATGCGCCACATCTGCTGCCGCACCTCACGCTTGGTAGCCTCGGTCAGCTCGGGGGCATCATCCACAAAGCAGCAGGCGTACATCACGTCCTGCCACACCAAGAGACCCAACTCGTCGCACAGGTCATAGAACCACTCTTCGGGATAGAAGCCACCGCCCCATACGCGAATCATATTGAAGTTGGCGTCCACGCAATCACGTAGCAACGCTTCGGTGCGCTGACGACTCCAACGGGAGGGCATGCAATCCTCGGGGATATAGTTGGCACCCATAATGAAGGGGGTCAACCCATTGATCGTAAAGGTAAATTCCTGCCCGTAGGCATCCTTCTCGGTGGAAACCACCAAGTTCCGCAGACCCAGCGTCTTGACGTTGCCATCCACCTCTCGACCATCCACCAGCAAGGTGGTGACGATTGTATAGATGGGTTGCTCGCCCAAGCCGTTGGGATACCACAGTTGCGGTTCGGACACCGTCAGGGTCAGGCAGCAATCGGTCAACCCCTGCGCTGCAAACACTTTGTCAGCGGTTGCCACTACCGTCCCATCGGGTGCATACACGATAGTCGCCATCCGCACCTCTTCGGCGTGGGTGGCGTTCACTTTGCTCATCACCGTAATCTGCGCCTCGTCAGCGGTAGTCTGTTGCCGCAGGGTGACCGCCTCGAAGGAGGCCTCCTCGTACAGCAATAGCTCCACCGGTCGATACAGACCCGCATTCACCATCTCGGGGGCAAAATCCCATCCCGACATGAAATGCGCCTTGCGTACGTTCTGGTAGCCGTCGATGGAATCGTCCGCGCCCCGCAGGGGACGGCGGGCATGATGCGCGGCAAATACCGGGCGAGGGTCGTGGAAGGTCACCTTGATGGTGTTCTCCCCCTCCGCCAGCAGCGCCGTCACGTCATAGTCAAAGCGGTAATGGCAGTTATCGGTCTCGCCCAGCGTGACACCATTCAGCGACACCGCCGCCAGCGTGTCCACGCCGTGAAACCGCAGCACCGCCCGACGAGTAGCCTCGTCGGGGGTGTAGGTAAAGGTTCGGGTATAGACAGGAGTGATTTCCACGTCCTTCAGCGCCTCGGCGTTTGTCCCGTCATAGGGATCGGGGATCGCTCCCCACGCCAGCAGATCGCTGTAATAGTCCCCCGGTACGGAGACCTCGCCCTGCCCGTAGGGGCAGGACATCCGCCACGTACCGTTTAAATCCATCCGCCGCATCGCTTAGCGATAGCAGATGAAGGTCTTGATCTCAAAGGGCTTGAAGACGACGTCCGCCACGCCGTTCTTGAGAGCGACGTCGGCAAAGGCCTCTTCCAACATGTTGGACTCCTTGACGCACTTGACGTCCGCAGGGAAGGTCAGCTGGGTGGTGGTACGGGCACGCTCGGCCTCGTACAGACGCACCACGTAGGCGTTCTCGATGTCCTCGGCAGGCTTCACCGCCTCCACGATGACGTTGTCGGCATCCACCAATACGGGAGCAGCCATCGCGCTCTTCAGCGCACCGGGAGCCACGATGACGGGGGTATTCAGCTCATAGGCGGGATACACCACGTTGGTGACGCAGAAGTCACCGCAGTGAGGCAGGATGCTGTAGGTCATCTCGTGGACACCAAAGTCACCGGCGGGATCAGGGTGGGTACCACCGCGATGCAGGCTCAGGCGCATATCGGAGCCACGGACAGAGATGCCGTACTTACAATCATTGAGCATCGCCACGCCGAAACGGCTCTCGGAGATGTCGGTCCACTTCAGGTTGCACACCTCAAAGCGGGCGGTCTCCACAGAATCGTTCTCGGTGGTGGGACGCTCGATGTGACCGAACTGGATCTCGTGCTTCGCCTTGGTGGCCAGCACGTCCACGTCAAAGCTCACCTTCAACAACTGGTGCTTATCCTTCCAGTCCACCTTGGCGTGGAAGTCCACGCGAGGACTATCGGCATAGAAGATGGCATCCACGTCGATGGTGGAATTGTTGCCGATCTTGTAGGTGGAGCGAATGCGGATTTCCACAGCGCCATCCGAAACCACCTTGCGGTCGATCAGATTGACCTGGGGACGCATCTTAAACTTCTGGTCGTACTCCACGTCCCAGTTATCCCAATACTCGGGGATATCCTCGCCCATATAGAAGGTACCCAAGGGAGCGGCACCCTCGCGGCGGAGCTGACGACCGCTCTGCTTGTCGATGAAGGAGGCGATGTAGCCGTTCTCGTCAAAGTCCACAGAGGCAAAGGGAGTCTCCAGATGGTTGCCGTCGTAAGTAAAGGGAGAAGCGGTATCGCCAATGGCGTCGGTCAATGCCACGCTCTTAGCCTCAAAGGCGCTCAGAGCCACGCCACCCACGGCGATCTTCTTGCGGCCGAACACGTCCTCGTAGGGCTGGTTCTTGGCATCGGCAACGTACTTGCCGTTGTCGTCGATGTTGATGATGTCCTCGCGGTCGAAGGACAGGGGGTTTACCAAGGTCAGGGCGTTGTCACCCTCAGCCACGGTAGCGGCCAGACGCTGGGTCTCGCCATCCACGGTGACGATCAGCTCGCCCACGATCTTCTCAGAGCGATCGTGGACACACTGGATGCAGGTGCCGGGCAGGATGTCGTGGAACTGATTCTCCAGCAGCTCCTTCATCCACACGTCGTAGTCGTGAGCGTCATACTCGGCGCCGGTCATCACCGCCATCAGCTCCATGTTACGCAGGGCGTTCTCGCACAGGCGGTTGTTGCGCTTGGTCTGGTGACGCTGGGTCAGGGTGCCGCGGTGCAGCTCCAGATACAGCTCGCCGTTGTAGACCGGCATCTTGTCGTAGTTCTTCTCCATCTCCTGACCGAACTCGCTGATGGTCTGGTACTCCACCTTGGGCAGACCGTTGATCTGCATCACGCGGGTGGCCTCTTCCACCATCACGTCGGTGGGACCGCCGCCGCCGTCACCGTAGCCAAAGGCCACCAGACGGCTCTCGTCGGAGGTCTTGTCCTGCAGGGCGGACACGTGATTCATCAGCAGATGAGGTGCCGGCTCGCAGTGGGTGATGTTGAAGTGGGTGATGACCTCACTGCCATCGATACCCACCCAACGGAAGGTCTCAAAGGGGAATTTATTATGTTCGTTCCAGCTCAGCTTGGTGGTGTAAAAATACTTCATACCGCAACCACGCATGATCTGGGGAATAGCGGCGTTATAGCCGAAGGTGTCGGGCAGCCAGAAGGAGTCGTTGGTGATACCAAACTTCTCCTGCAGGTACTTCTGACCCTTCAGGAACTGACGCACCATATACTCACCTCCGGTGATGTTGCAGTCGCACTCTACCCACGCACCGCCGTTGACCTCAAAGCGACCCTCAGCCTGACGCTTCTTGATGTCCTCGAAGATGGCGGGATATTTATCCTCCATCCAGTAGGTGTGTAGGACAGAGGACTGGATAAACTTGTAATCCGCGTACTGATCCATCAGCACCAGCGCATTGGCAAAGGTGCGAGCGCACTTACGCATGGTCTCGGCGATGGGCCACAGCCAAGCGGTGTCCATGTGGGAGTGACCCACGATGCCCACCTTGCCGTAGGCGTCGCCGCAGGTCTGACCGGTGAACATCTCGCTCATAATCTCGTTGCAGCGGCGCACGCCGGCGATCACGGTCTCATAGTCCACCATGGTGGGGTGCAGAACGGCCTCGCCGAACACACGCTCCAGCATATTGATGGCACGAGCCTTCAGGAAAGGATTCTGGTTGATCTGCGCCATAGACAGCAGGATGCGCAGGTCACGGACAAAATTCTTAATCTCCCAGTTGCAGGTGGCCACGTACACATTGTGGAAGGTGTGGCGATAGTAGGAATCGGGCATACCCTCCTCGCGAGCGTAGGGATGCACCTCACGCTCGTCGTGCCAAGCATAGCACTCCAGGTCGATGTGATAGGTCTTACCGGCCTCTGCCTTTTGGGTCAGCAGGATGTTGTGCTGCAGACCGTCGTATTCCTTGATGATGGTGCCGTACATACCCATGGGCTTGCCGTCCACAAACAGCAGGCCCTCACGCAGTTCGGTATTCTGCAGAACGAACAGCTCCTTGCCATCCAACTCGGCAGGTACGGTATAGTCAAACTTCACCCACAGGTTACCAAACTCGCCACCCCAGACGTAGCCGTCTTTAATGGTCTGGTACTCCACGTCGGGAGCCTGACGGTGATGCTCTTTGGTCTCATAGCCCAGCACCTCGCTGAAAGTCTGCTCGGCATGATAGATATAGCCGGCATACTGCCAGGTCAGATTCTGCAGCTTTTTGAGCATACGGTCGTTAAAACTTTGATAATGCATAACACAATCCTCCTTCGAGATTTCGGGTTACACTACCCGATTTTCCATCCTAAATTATAACACTACATATAGTGGAGCGCAACCATTCTCCCCCACTTCCCATAGATACTTATACTCTTATCATTAAATATCTACACCTACGCCAAAAAGGCTCGGGCAGAAATCTCTGTCCGAGCCTTTTCGGTATGTTTTTACGGAATCACCATAGAGGGCGGGGTGTCGACACCGCCGAGAGGGGTCACGGTTTTCCGTGCGACGTCACCGTCCACACCATCGATGTGGTATTGATAGGAGGCGTTGTTCGCCACCCAACCGACGGCGATAAAGGGCGCATCGTTATGGACGTAGTACACAATCGTAATCTCGCCGCACTCTCCTTCGGTGAGGTTGACGTCATCCAAAGCGATTTGCAGGGCATCCCATTCATCAAGGCAGTAATTTCCGATTGCTACATCAACAGGAAGCATCACGGTTTTCGTCTCATCGCCGGTGGTGATATCGAAATAAAAACAGTAGATGTAACGGTTGTAGATGAGATACACCGATAGTTCATTCCGATACGGATGATGACCCACGCTCAGATTTTGCACCTCAGCCTCGGTGGCGCCCAGACGGAATAAAACACGGTCTTTCGCCTGCTCATCCGTGAGAGCGCCGTGATTGGCGGCGGGGCGTGTAGCAGTCGCTGTCGTAGTCGTTGTCGTTGTAGTGGTCGTAGGTGGCGACGTGGTGGTCTTGGGCGGATCGCTGAAATGTGCCGCCGTACCACCACCCACCAAGGTGGATTGGATAATACCGTGGGGATTAGTGGTAATCGTGCTGCCGTTGGGGTTGCACAGGCTGCCGTCCACCGCGTTCACGGCAAATTCCAGCACGTACGGACAGACGATAAACTCCATCTGATAGACGGGCTCTCCCTCCAGCATCACCAGCTCCGCCTTCACCAGCAGAGCCGCTATTGCCTCCCAATCCCGCAGAGTTGAAAGCGCTTTCATTTTGGCTGTTCCGGGGGATATCAGCTCAATAGACAAGGCGTTTTCCATCTCCGCTACATCCTGTTCCAACGCCTGCGCCAATTGGCGATTAAGGCCGTCCACCGCGTCGTAGTCCACCAAGTCTTCGGGGGACAATCCCTTATGCTGGGCGATGGCCGCCAGCACGGTAAAGGGGTACTCCGCCAGCGCGTCGGTGTCCAACGCGGCATCGTGTTCCACCAATCCCAAAATAAAGGCGGCCTTGCCGTTGGAGATGCCGTGGCGACGGGCAAAGTCCGTCACCGCGTCAAAGGCCTCCACCGTCTGGTGGGACACCGCAGCGGTGAGGTCGTGCTGTGCCATTACGGCGTCCACGCCGTCGTTGACAATGTCGTGCAGGCGGTCCGCCTCGGTTTGATCGGCACTCTGCACGGTGACCAGAATCACGTTATCCCTCTCCCCCACGTAGCCGTGGGCCACCATCGCCTCAAACAGCGACGCGACACCGTCGACCAGGGGTTGTCCTTCCAATGTCAACCCTTCCAGCACCTGCCGACCGTCACTGTTGACGGCGACAGCAGAAAGAATGCGATCGGCATCATCCACCGCCAGCTCCACGCTGGGATTGACATCAATGTCGATGATTGCATCGGCAACCGCTACCGGCGTCTGCACTGTTGGTGCGTTGGGTTCATTCGGGCGGAGCAACAAGATACCTAATCCCAAAACAGCAATCAAACAAGCGGCCACCGTTGCCACAGCCAGGCAAATCGGGCGACGACTACGCGGAGTAACGATAGCTGTCATATTTTGCTCGACAGGAACCGCCTGAGCAATGCGGTCGAAAGACACATTCGGTTTTAGCGACTCAGCCGCCTCAGCCAAGCGATATTTCATTTGTTTATTCGTCATTGATAGGATCCTCCTTTACGACAGATTTTAACCGATTCAGCCCGCGGTGATAGCGAGAAAGAACTGTGTTAAGCGGAAGCGCCATCACGGAAGCGATCTCACGGTGTTTCATTCCCACCACAGCGTGCAAAATCAATATTTGTCGGTCTTCCTCCGACAGATGATTGAGCAAAGAATCCAACAGTAGTCGATGGTCAGCTTGGGTCACGGCACTCAGATCCACCTTCTCCGCCTCATCCGACAGAGACTGGATACGGCTCTGCTGACGCCGCTTGTCCATTGCCAGATGGCGGGCAATGGTAAATATCCACGCCAACGGTTTTCCATGCGGGCGATATTCTTTAGCGTGAGCGTGCACCCGCAAGAAAGTCTCCTGTAACACATCCTCGGCATCCTGTGAATTACGTACCAATGAAAGGGCAAAGCTGTACACCTTATTCCCCACCGCATCATACAGCAGACGCAGGGCCTCCATGTCTCCGGTAGCGATCCGAGAAATCCACTCCTCGTCAATCGGCCGCTTGACGGGTGCAGAATTCTCCATTGTTTGCAAAATGATGAACACGATTTCTCCCCCTTTCGTAACATTAACGCACCTATCGAGTATTTTATTGCACTATCCATGTAAATTTTACCGCACTTTTCTCCGTTGCACAATCCCCTTGCTCTTTTTCTTCTTTTGTGCTATAACACTTTTGGATAGGAGGTATCGTGATGACCTACAAAACCGTCCGCACCGGCATTTTCCGTGCCCGTCCCAACCGCTTTATCGCCATCGTAGATATCGACGGCACCGACACCGTCTGCCACGTCAAGAATACCGGTCGTTGCAAGGAGCTCCTCATTCCCGGCTGCACCGTCATCCTCGAGCAAGCGAAAAATCCCGCCCGCAAGACGCCCTACGACCTCATCGCCGTATACAAAGGTGACCGCCTCATCAACATGGACAGCCAAGCCCCCAACGCTGTGGCCGCCGCCTACCTCGCCGACCGCTTTCCCTCTGCTACCATCCGTCGCGAGGTCACATACGGCGATTCCCGCTTCGATTTTCACATCCAAGACGGTGACGACACATGGTTTGTGGAGGTCAAGGGTTGCACGCTGGAAATCGACAACGTCGGCTACTTCCCCGACGCCCCGACAGAGCGCGGTGTCAAACACATTCGACACCTCATCCGTGCCACCGAGGAGGGGTATCACACCGCCGTCTTGTTTATCATTCAAATGGAGGGGGTTGCCGCCATCCGCCCCAATGATACCACCCATCCCGCCTTCGGCACAGCCCTCCGCGACGCGGCACAAGCGGGGGTGGAGGTGTGGGCGGTGGATTGTGCCGTCACCCCCGATTCTCTCACCCACAGGAACCCTGTCCCCGTCCAACTTTAACCGCCAAAATTCTCCATTTTTCGTCATTCTTGACAATTGCTATCCGCGTATCCCGTATGTTATAATCTTCTCGTGCTCCTACGGAGCAAAAACTGTGAAAAGAAGGTCGTAAACGATGAAAAAGCTGCTCTCCCTGCTCCTGTGTCTGCTGCTGTTGACCGCTATGCTCACCGCCTGCGGCGACAAGGGCAAAACGGAGGATAACAACAAGGACAGTAACAAGTCCACCGTAACCACCCCCGTCAAGAACGACGGCACCACCACGACCACCGTCACCGTCACTCCCGATGACACCGACAGCACCAACGCTACCACCCCCTCCGAGAGCACCACCGACACCGCTCCTACCGAGGGTACCGTCGGTAGCTCTGCCATTCAGGGTACTCAGGGCACCAAGCCCACCACCGGCACCACCGCCAAACCCGATCCCAACGACGTCATGACCATCGCCAAGGCCCGCGCCGCCAAGGACGGCGCTCTTGTCAAGGTCAGCGGCGTGGTGGCTCGCATCACCTACGCCAACGGCATGAAGCCCTCCGGCGTGATGCTGATTGACGACACCGGCTCCATCTACGTTTACGACAACAATATCGCCTCTCAGGTGAAGGTGGGTAACTCCATCACCGTCAGCGGCACCAAAGATTTCTGGATTCTGGAGACCGAGGCCTCCAGCGCCCAAAAGTTCGGCTACAAAGGCTGCAATCAGATTACCGCCGCCACCCTGCACGCCAACAACGGCAATACCTCCGCTTTCAGCCTGAAGGGCATCCCCGCCACCACCGTTAAGGAGATTATGGACACCCCCGTCACCGAGGACATCACCGCTAAGGTGTTCAAGGTCACCGCTCTGGTCAAGAAGGCTCCCGGTCAGGGCTTCACCAACTACTACATCAACGATCTGGACGGCACCACCGGCACCTACGTCTACACCCAGTGCAACGGCTCCGACTTCAGCTGGCTGGATAAGTTTGACGGCAAAGTCTGCACCGTCTACGTCACCGCCCTGAATGCCAAGTCCTCCTCCGCCGGTTGCGTGTGGCGTTTTCTGCCCATCGACGTGAAGGACGAAGGGTTCAACCCCTCCTCCGTCAACATCGCCGAGCACGTGGTCAAGTACTACGGCCTGCCCCAGTTCCTGACCTCCTACACCGGCGACCCTGCTATGGATCTGCTGTCCACCGTCAGCGGCGACCTGCTGAATTACAAGGACGCCAAGCTGACCTACGCCTCCAGCGACACTAAGGTGGCCACCGTCAGCGGCAACGTGCTGCACTGCCTGTCCACCGGCAAGGTGACCATCACCGTCACCGGCTCCTACGGCGGCAAGACCTACTCCGGCAAAATCACCCTCAATGTCACCGTGTCCAAGCCCACCGAGCAGTTCCCCACCGTGGCTGAGGCCATCGCCGCCAAGGTTGGTGACGCCGTCACCGTGAAGGGTATCGTGGGTCCCTCCTTGGTCAATAAGGTTGGCTTCTACCTGATCGACAAGTCCGGCGTCATCGCCGTGGAGACCACTAAGGCCGTGATGGAGACCATCGAGATCGGCCACGAGGTGGTCATCGAGGCCAAGCGCGGCATCAACACCAGCAGTGGCAAGACCTTCGGCCAAACCTGCCTGAAGGAAGCTGCTATCAAGACCAACTACTTCGGTAAGAACGCCTATCCCACCGACGCCTTCAAGGGCAACATCTCCGTGCAGGAATTCTACAATCTGAAGGTGTCCACCGACTACACCACCAACGTCTACACCATGAAGGCCACCGTCAAGGTAGAAGGCTCTGCCTACTACACCAACATCAGCCTGACCGACGGCTCCACCTCCATCCGCCTGTATTGCTCCTCTGCCGCCCAGTACGGCTGGCTGCAGGAGTACGCCGGCAAGGAGGTCACCGTGGAGATCGCCGCCTGCAACTGGAACAGCAAGGACTATTACACCGGTTGCGTGCTGTCCGTCGTCAACGCCGACGGCTCCAAGGTGTACAACACCCTGAACTTCGACAACTAATCACAACCCTTCCAAGGAGCCTCGGTAGTATGCCGAGGCTCCTTTTTCCGCTTTTTTTCACCAAATACTGGACAACCTATCAAAAAACGTGTAAAATAGAAATGTTATGACTACGGGAAAGTGCCTTTTCCCACATTGAGAAAGGAGTGAGATCACGATGGAAAAATGGGATCTGCTGGACGCCGAAGGCAACCCCACCGGCCGCACGTTGGTGCGCGGTGAACCCCTGTTGCCCGGCATGTACCATCTGGTGGAGCACATCTGGATCGTGGACTCCAAGGGTCGCTTGCTCATCCAGCAGCGCAACCCCGATTTAAAGCTGATGCCCGGTGTATGGGCGGCCAACAGCGGCAGCGCTCAGGCCGGCGAGGACAGCGAATCCGCCGCCCGCCGCGAGCTGTTCGAGGAATTGAGCATCCGCACCGCACCCGGCGAGTTGGTGTATGGTGGTCGTATGCGTCGCCGCAATTCCTTCACCGATTTTTGGATCCTCTATCGCGACATCGACGCTTCCTCCCTGCGCTTACAGCAGGAGGAGGTGGCGCAGGTCAAGTGGGTCACCACCGAAGAGCTGATTGCCATGCTGGGCGACCGCTCCTTCCACCACTACGGCACCGCCTACTTCCAGTTCGTCTTCCGCGCTATCGAGCGCGGCCGCCGCACGCTGTACGTCACCGATCTGGACGGCACCCTACTGCAAAACGACCAGACCCTCTCCAACAACACGGTAGAGACGGTCAACCGCCTCATCAGTCGTGGCATGATGATCTCCGCCGCCACCGCCCGTGGCACCATCGGGGTGCAGTGCGTCCAACTGGGACGCATCCATTTCCAGACACCCATCATTATGCTGGGCGGCGTGCTGCTCTACGACCTCTACCGCCGCCGCATCCTACACAGCTGCAACCTCTCCGCCATCACCGTCAACGCGGTGCTGCAGGAGTTTGCCGCCATGGGACGTCATCCCCAGCTGTACCGCCGTCGTGGCAACGAGGTGCACATCTACTACACCGACCTCACCCCTGAAGAGGAAAAATTCATCCACCGCACCGACCCCAACGGCCGTACCTTCGACCATTTCTACCATCGCGTGTCCTATCTGCGCAGTACCCCTGCCATCTTCTTCAGCTGTCAGGGTCCCCACGCCATCCAGTCGGAGTTAGCCGCTCGTCTTGAGCACATCCCCGGCATCCGCGTGGTACTGTACGCCGACACCTACGCCGAGGACAACTGGTTCCTCGAGATCTGCCGCGACGACGCAGACAAGGGCAGCGCTGTCCGCCGTCTGTGCCAGCGTGTAGGCGCCGACCGCTTGGTGGTGTTTGGCGACAATCGCAACGATATCCCCCTCTTCCGCGAGGCGGATTTGGCACTGTGCGTGGCCAACGGCTCTCCCGAGGCCAAAGCCGCCGCCGACCGCATCATCGACGCCAACACCGACGAAGGAGTTGCCAACTATCTCCACGCGATTTACAACAGAAAGGTGTGACCTTTATGTTCAGCGACGCTTTGTGCCGCCGCTTTATCAAGGACAGTGCCAACGTAGACGACCCTAAGGTACGCTTTGCCTACGGTCGTTTGGCAGGCATTGTGGGCATCCTGTGCAACCTGCTTTTATGCGGTCTTAAGCTGCTGGCGGGTACGCTGGCAGGCAGTTTGGCGATGATCGCCGACGCCTTCAACAACTTGTCGGACGCCGGTTCTTCCATCGTCACCCTCATCGGATTTAAACTGGCCGGTGCTCCCGCCGACGACGACCATCCCTTCGGTCACGGTCGTATGGAGTACCTCTCCGCCATGGGTGTGGCGGTGCTGATTATCCTCGCCGGCTTCGAGTTGGCCACCTCCGCATTCAACAAGATTCTTGACCCCGTCATCTCCGATTTCAACTGGATTTCCATCGTCATTTTGGCGGTGTCCATTTTGGTCAAGCTGTGGATGGCGGTATTCAACCGCCGCATCGGCAAAAAGATTCACTCCGATGCCCTGTGTGCCGCCGGTATGGACAGCCGCAACGACGTCATCTGCACCGGCGTGGTGCTGGCATCCTCGGTGCTGAGCCTGTGGTTGCCTATGTCCATTGCCAAATACATCGACGGCTACGTGGGTATGGCGGTGGCACTGTTTGTCATCTGGTCCGGCTTCACCGTAATCAAGGACACCGTTTCCCCCCTGCTGGGTCAAGCTCCCGACCCCGCATTGGTGCAGGGCATCCAGCAAACCGTCCTCGCCTACGAGGGCGTAGTGGGCATCCATGACCTGATCGTCCACGATTACGGTCCCGGCCGCATGTTCGTGTCCCTCCACGCCGAGGTCCCCGAGGACCAACCCATCAGTAAGAGCCACGACGTCATCGACAACATCGAGATGGAGTTGCAGGAAAAGTTCAACATTCTCTCCTGCATCCATATGGACCCCGTAGATACGGATAACCCCGAAACGCTGGCGCTCAAGGCGATGACCATTCGCCTGATGAACGAGGTAGACGAGAGCCTGACTCTCCACGATTTCCGGGTGGTGACGGGTGACACCCACACCAACCTGTTGTTCGATTTGGTGGTGCCTCACGGCTGCCAAAACGGTCCGGAGTTGACCGCCCGCCTGCGGGAAGCGATTCACGCCCACGATCCCAAACTTTTCGCCGTCATCAAGACGGAAAATAGCTATACATAACCCAAAAAGAGCAGGTTTTCCCCTGCTCTTTTTTCTTTTTTCACATTTTCTCTTCCTTTTCTTCGTATAATGTGGTATAGTAAAGTAAATATGGGATATTTTGCCCAAAAATCAACATTCAGGAGGTATATTTATGGCAAAGCAAACCTATACCGTCCCCCTTTCCGCAATCATTAAGGAGACCTCGTTGGAGGTCGTTTATACGCCCTGCGATCCCGCGGAGCGTCTGGTATGCTCCGCCGACATCAACCGTCCCGGTCTGGCACTGAGTGGCTATTTCGACTATTTCGACAGCGACCGCATTCAGGTAATGGGCAAAAATGAGTACGGCTTTATGGAAAACCTGCCCCACGACCTGCGGGACATCCACCTCAACGAGCTGGTGGGCACCAATCCCCCGGCGATCATCGTCACCCGCGGTCTACCCATTATGAATGAACTGCTGCAGGCCTGTCAGGAACACGGCGTGCCCCTGCTGCGTAGCCACGAGTCCACCTCCTCCCTGATGGCGGCGCTCATCGCCTACCTCAATGTGCAGTTAGCCCCCCGCATCACCCGCCACGGCGTGTTGGTAGAGGTGTACGGCGAGGGTGTCCTGCTGCTGGGCGACAGCGGTATCGGCAAGAGCGAGACCGCCGTGGAGCTGATTAAGCGCGGTCACCGTCTGATTGCCGACGACGCGGTGGAGATTCGCCGCGTGTCTGCCAAAACGTTGGTAGGCTCCTCCCCCGACAACATCCGTCACTTCATCGAGTTGCGCGGTATCGGCATCGTCAACGTCCGCCGCATGTATGGTATCGGCTCGGTCAAAAACACCGAAAAAATAAATATGGCCATCCAGCTGGAGCCCTGGGAGCAGGGCAAAAACTACGACCGTATGGGTCTGGACGGCGAGACCATCAACATCCTGGGTATCGAAGTACCCAGCATTACTATTCCCGTTTCCCCCGGTCGTAATCTGGCCATCATCATCGAGAGTGCGGCCATGAACAACCGCCAGAAGAAGATGGGCTACAACTCTGCGCAGGAACTGTTGCAAAAGTTGGGTATGGCGGAGGAAATCAGCAATCCCGATACCTCCCATTGGGATCACTACTAATGATTGACATTTGGAGTTGACGTCATGAACTATCAACACCTCATCGATACCGCCACCGCCATCGGCTGTGGCGTCACCCTGCAGGCATCCATGGCCGCCGCCACCACCTTTAAGGTGGGCGGTCCCGCCGACCTGCTCATCGACCTGCCCGACGCCGCGGCGGTGTCCGCCGTGCTGGCGATATGCCACGCCGAGGAGATTCCCTATCTCTTCATCGGCAACGGCTCCAATTTGGTGGTGGGCGACAAGGGCTTTCGTGGCGCTGTCCTGCGCTTAGAGCGCTCGGCACAGCCCACCCTCTTAGAGGATGGCCGTATCTATGCCCCAGCCGGTATGTCCTTACAGCGACTGTGCCTCTTTGCCCGCGACCATAGCCTGACCGGTCTGGAGTTTGCCTACGGCATCCCCGGTGCGGTAGGTGGCGCGGTGTATATGAACGCCGGCGCCTACGACGGCGAGATGGCACAGGTGGTGGTATCTGCCGACTGCGTATCTGCCGACGGCACCACCATCACCCTCACAGCCGCCGAACTGGGGATGACCTACCGCCACACCACCCTGATGGACCGTGACCTCATCGTGGTAGGTGCCACCCTGCAGTTGCAAGCCGGCGACTACGATACGATTTGGGCAAAAATGAAAGATCTGATGACCCGCCGTCACGACAAACAGCCGCTGGAATACCCCTCTGCCGGCAGTTTCTTCAAGCGTCCCGAGGGCTACTTTGCGGGCAAACTGATTCAGGATGCCGGTCTCAAAGGCTTCACCGTGGGCGGCGCTCAGGTCAGCGAAAAGCACGCAGGATTCGTCATCAATCGCGGCGATGCCACCGCTGCCGACTTGGTGGAACTGCGCAATCAAGTACACGACAAGGTATTCGCCGCATTCGGCGTCCACCTCGAACCCGAAGTTCGCTTTGTAGGCGAATTTTGACGCCTTTGCACCAGCAAAAGAAAGGAATCTCACTCTATGGAACTGATTATCGTCACCGGCATGTCCGGTGCAGGCAAGTCGCTGGCCAGCAAAGCGCTGGAGGACATTGGCTACTATTGTGTAGACAATATGCCTCCCGCCCTGATGCCTCCATTCCTACAGCTGTGCAATCAAAGCACGCAACCCCTCTCCCGCATTGCGCTGGTGACCGACGTACGCGCCGGCACCCTGTTTGAGGAGCTACAGGCGGTGTTGCCTGTCCTCGCCGAAGCGGTGGACGTGTGTCAGGTGCTGTTCCTCGACTGCAACACCGAGGTGTTGCGCCGCCGCTTTAAGGAGAGCCGCCGTACCCATCCTCTGGCGAGTCCCGAGTGCCCCATTGAGCAGGCTTTGGCACAGGAGCGCCAGCTGCTCGCTCCCCTTTTTGAAATGGCAGACTACCGCATCGACACCACCTATCTCACCTCCGCCCAGCTCAAGAGCCGTATCTCCGATTTCTTCCGCGACGAGCCGGATACCGAGATGAAGGTGCAGATTATGTCCTTCGGCTTTAAGTACGGCTACCCCGCCGAAGCAGACATTATGCTGGACGTCCGTTGCCTACCCAACCCCTACTATGTAGAAGAGTTGCGTCCCCTCACCGGCATGGACAAGCCGGTGCAGGAGTACGTCATGAACAACCCCGATGCCCCCGTGTTTCTCGCCCGCCTGAAGGCGTTGCTGGAGCATCTGCTCCCCCTATATCAAAAGGAGGGGCGCAGTCAGTTGGTCATCGCCATCGGCTGCACCGGCGGCAAACACCGTTCGGTTACGATGGTAAACGAACTGTCCAAATGCTTCCCCGACCGCCATCTGCTGGTGTTCCACCGGGATATGGGTCGGGAGTAATCACACCACACGAAAGGAGGCACAGCCGTGTCCTTTTCCTCCGAAGCCAAAAAAGAAATTGCCGCCGAGATGCCGGACAAGCTGTGCTGTCGTACGGCCCAGGCCTACGGCATGCTCCAATGCGGTCACGCTTTTTCCGCAGATGAGATTTCTCTACAAACCGAGTCGACGGAAATTGCAGATACCTATGACCGCTTGGTCAGCCGTATCTGCTCGATCCCCCGCCCTGTGCGGGATACGCTACGCCGTCGTACCACCCTGCAGCAGAGCACCATCGCCGACCCTGCCCACCGCGCGGCGGTATTGGAGCATTTCGGCCACAGCAAGGGCGAAGTGTCCCTACGGCTCAACCGCGCCAATCTCGATTGCGACACCTGCGCCCGCGCCTATCTGCGGGGGGCTTTCTTAGTCTGCGGTGCGGTCACCGACCCCGAGCGGGACTATCACTTGGAGTTCGCCCTCCCCCACTACAATCTATCCCGCGATCTGCTGACCCTGCTCCGCGAGGTGGACTTCCCCGCCAAATCCACCACCCGCGGCGGAAATTATATCGTCTATATCAAAGGTAGCGAAGCGATTGAGGATTGTCTCACCTATCTCGGTGCCACCCGCGCCGCCCTTGAGATGATGGGTGTCAAGATGGTCAAGAGCATTCGCAACGATACCAACCGCCGCCTGAATTTTGAAAACGCCAACTTGGACAAGACGGTGCAGGCGGCTGTAGTACAAAGGAACGCCCTGCAACGCATTGAGGAGACCTGCGGTCTTGCCGCCCTCCCCGACGAGCTGCAGGAAATCGCCCAACTGCGCTTAGACAACCCCGATTTATCCTTGCGCGACTTGGGCGAAATGATGGATCCTCCCCTCTCCCGCAGTGGTGTTAACCACCGCCTGCAACGCATCCTCAAATTCGCCGAAAACTTGTAAAACCCACCCAAAACCTATAGCAAACCTATACACAACCTATACGTTGACTATATATTGACTGACTACTTACTCGCATGGAAGGAGGCGCTGACTATGAGCTTTGTACACCTACACGTGCATACCGAATACTCTCTGCTGGACGGCGCCTGCCGCATACCGGCCTTGGTGACCCGTGCCAAGGAGCTGGGGCAGACCGCCCTGGCCATCACCGACCACGGTGCCATGTACGGCGTCATCGACTTTTACAAAGAATGCAAAAAGCAAGGTATCAAACCCATCCTCGGCTGTGAGGTGTACGTGGCCGCCCGCTCTATGAGCGATAAGGTCTACGGCCCCGACAGCGAGTACCATCACCTGGTGCTGCTGTGCGAAAACGAGGTGGGCTATCAGAATCTGCTGAAGCTGGTTTCTGCCGCCTGGACAGAGGGTTTTTACAACAAACCCCGCGTGGACCACGCCCTGCTGGAAAAGCACCACGAGGGTCTCATCGCCCTCTCCGCCTGCCTCGCCGGCGAGATCCCCCACGCCATCGCCCGCTCCGACTTTAGCAAAGCGCGGCAACTGGTGCAGTGGTATGCCACCGTCTTTGGCCCGGATCATTTCTATCTGGAGTTGCAGGATCACGGCATGAAAGAGCAGAAAGAGCTCAATGGTGTGCTCACCCGCATGGGTCGGGAATTCGGCATTCCGCTGGTGGCCACCAACGACGTACACTACGTGAACAAAGAGGACGCCGAGATGCAGCGGGTGCTGTGCTGTATTCAGACCGCCACCACCCTGCAGGAGGACAATCCCCTCAACTTTGAAACCGAAGAATTCTATCTCAAATCCACCGACGAGATGGCACCCCGCTTCCCCGCGGACGCCATCGAAAACACCGTCAAGATTGCCGAGCGGTGTCAGGTGGAGATTGCGTTTGGCAAGATCAAACTGCCTGCCTTTGACAGCCCAAATGGGGACAGCAACGCCTATCTGGAGCAGCTGTGCCGCGAGGGCATGCACCGTCTATACGGTGCGAATCCCGCCAAAGAGGTCATCGACCGACTGGAATATGAATTGTCGGTGATTCGTCGCATGGGGTATGCGGACTATTATCTCATCGTGGCGGATTACGTCAACTACGCCCGCACCCACGACATCCCCGTTGGCCCGGGGCGTGGATCGGGTGCCGGTAGCCTGTGCGCCTATTGCATGGGCATCACCCTCATTGACCCCCTCCAATACGATCTGCTGTTTGAGCGATTCCTCAACCCCGAACGTGTCAGCATGCCCGACTTTGACGTGGACTTCTGCACCGAAAAGCGGCAGCAGGTCATAGACTACGTCATCGACAAATACGGCGCCGATCGGGTGGCGCAGATCATCACCTTTGGCACCATGGCCGCCAAGGCGGCGGTGCGTGACGTGGCACGCGCCATGGGTCTGCCCTACGCCGTGGGCGACAAGGTATCCAAACTGATCCCCAACGGACTGAATATGACCCTGCAACGCGCTCTGGACGAGAGCAGCAAGCTCCGCGACCTGCGGGACAGCGACCCCCAGGTGGCCGATCTGCTGGAAATGGCGATGAAGGTGGAAGGAACTCCCCGCAACGCCTCCACCCACGCCGCCGGTGTGGTGATTGCCCCTCGCCCTGTCAACGAATACGTGCCGCTGTGTATGAACCACGAAGCGGTGGCTACCCAGTACCCTATGAACAATCTGGAGGAGCTGGGTGTTCTCAAGATGGACTTGCTCGGTCTGCGCAACCTGACGGTGATCGCGGACGCGGAGAAAATGATCCAAAAACACACGCCCGACTTTGCGGTGGCGGACATTCCGCTGGACGACAAGCGGGTGTATCAAATGCTGTCCGAGGGCAAATCCGACGGCGTATTCCAGATGGAATCGGGAGGATTAAAACGGGTGCTGATGCAGCTGCGTCCCACCCGCTTTGAGGATCTGATTGCGGTGATCTCCCTCTACCGCCCCGGCCCTATGGACTCCATACCCCGCTATATCGATAACAGCCGCCACCCCGAGCGGGTGAAATACGCCCATCCCCTGTTAGAGCCGATTCTCAAGGTCACCTACGGCTGTATCGTCTATCAGGAGCAGGTGATGCAGGTGTTACAGGCGTTGGCGGGCTATTCCTTTGGCCGTGCCGACGTAGTACGCCGCGCCATGGCCAAGAAAAAGCACGACGTGATGGAACGTGAACGCGACATTTTCGTCAATGGTTTGGTGGAGGATGGCGAAATCAAGGTGGACGGTTGTATTCGTCGCGGTGTGTCTGCCACCGTCGCCAACAAGATCTTTGACGAGATGGCCTCCTTCGCCTCCTACGCATTTAACAAATCCCACGCCGCCGCCTATGCGCTGGTGGCGTATCAGACCGCCTATCTCAAGTGTCTGTACCCCCGCGAGTATATGGCCGCCCTGCTGACCAGCGTGTTAGGTAGCGGCAAGGTGGTCACCTATATCCGCGAGTGTGAACGGTTGGGCATCCCCGTCCTGCCTCCCTCGGTCAACGAGTCCCACGCCGACTTTATCGTGGTAGGGGATCACATCCGCTTTGGTCTGCTGGCGGTGAAAAACATCGGCCGCGGATTTGTGGACGTGCTGGTGGCGGAGCGAGAGAAAAACGGCCCCTACACCGGCTATTACCGCTTCTGCAAGCGGTTATCCGCCCACCGCGAGTTCAACCGCCTCGGTCTGGACAGCCTCATTCGGTGCGGTGCGCTGGATGGGCTGGGTGCCAACCGCCTGCAGATGATCCGCACCTCCCCCATCATCATGGATCAGCTGGACAACCAGAGCCGCTATGCCATGGATGGACAGGTGGGCTTCTTTGATGCCGCCGAGGCGGCAGGCGACGCCCCCATTGCGATGCCGGACGTGGAGGAGCTCCCCTTTGCCACCCTACTGGAAATGGAAAAGGAGGCAACCGGCCTATACCTGACCGGTCACCCCCTGACCCCCTATAAGGAATATTACAAGCCCCTCAAGTGTGTCCGCCTGGAGCGGGTGCTGGCCGCCGTGGAAGAAGGCGCCGACACCTATCGGGACGGCACCACCATCCGCACCCTGTGTATGGTGGGTGCGGTGCGGGTACAGCCCACCAAGACGGGAGCAAAGATGGCGTATATCCGTGTGGAGGATCTCTACGGCGATATGGAAGCCATCGTCTTCCCCAAGTCGTGGGCGCAATACGAAGAAT
>JAZNED010000046.1:0-13726 GCA_045588425.1 Acutalibacteraceae bacterium | reverse complement strand
CACCTGCGGATATGAACGTGTACTATTCTGCTGAGCGACAGGCGCAGTATGGCGTGGTGGGTATTGAAATTGTTCTATTGGAGGACGAATCATGAAAAAGCTGTTGTCTTTGACGCTGTTCCTGTGTTTGTTGTTTACTCTGATTCCCGCTGCTTCGGCGGTGTCGGCAGAGCAGATTGTCGCCACCGAGGAGGATGTGATTCTGCTGGCCGGCTCGGATTTTCAGGTGGGTAACCAAACGGCGCGGATTGAAAACATCTTGAGCGTGTTGGAAATCCATGGCCTAACCCGCGCCGATGGTGCGTTCTTTGTGGGCGACTATACCGCGGAAAAGCGGGAGTCCAACACCAGTTCGGAGGGTATTGCCGCTTTGAAAGAGGTGTTTGCACCCGTAGTGGGCGACAATATGATTTTCACCCAAGGCAACCACGACCACGACGATACGGTGGGCCTAGCTAAAGATGGCAATAACGACCCTACCTCAGGTAAATACGGTGTGTTCGTTATCAACGAGAATCAGCGAATGGAGTTTAACTACACCTACACCTACGATACCACCAAGCAGGCGGCGGATGAGCTGAAAGCCTATCTGGATGACAAGGCGGCAAAGGGCTTCACCAAGCCGATTTTCGTGCTCAATCACATCCCTCTGCATTGGGGTAACCGCACCCTTGAACAGGGCAACGGTGCCCATGCTGAGCTACTGGTTAAGGTGCTTAACGAGGCCGGTGCTAAAGGGTTGAACATCATCTATCTGTACGGCCACAATCATGGCAGCGGCTACGACGATTTCTTGGGTAACGCCGCCGTCTACCTCAAAAAGGGAGATCAAATGGAGGTATGTGTCAGCGATCCTGCTACCGCCCAGAAGAAGGAGCACACCACCTACACTCTCAACTTCACCTATATGAATGCCGGTTACATCGGCTATGTCAATTCTCCCGATGCCGCTGTGGATTGTGCTCTCACGATGAGCGTGTTTCTGATTCGCGGTGACGCGGTGATTATCACCCGCTACGATGAGGAGATCAACTTTGTGAAAAACAAGCTCGGCGTCCACGATTTGAAATCCCCCGGCAAGTGGATCGAAAAGTACAGTAAAGAAGGCTATCACGCCGCTCCTAACACCACCCGCTACGCTTCTTCCCGCAAGGTGACCGCCACCGAGGACATAGAGGTGGAGCCTCCTCGCTACAGCCCGATGGGGGAGGAGCCGGATGAGCCCACCACGACCACGCAAACCACGACCACGCAAACCACGACTACCCATACGACAACGGTACCGACTTCCGCGGCGACCCGGTTGCCGTCTGCGACGGTTGCGCCATCCACTACCGAAACCAAGATTCCACACGATTGTGTGATGCCGGAAAAGGATGAAACAAAAGATACGTCTGCGACTGTCGGCACATCGGTCTCCAAACCGATAGAGGAGGAAACAGGCGCTTCCGTCACCCCGAAACCACCGTTTTCCTCGGGACTGGTTTTGGGCATTGGCGGCGGTGTGATTTTCGTGGTTGGTGCCATCGTGATTTGGATTCTGCTCAAGCGTAAAAAGTAACGAAAAAGCCTCTGCATCGCAGAGGCTTTTTCATACTTGCCAAGCGGAAAGAAATTTGTTATAATGAACAGGATACATACCCCAAGGAGGGAAGAAGTATGAAATTATCCGTGGTTATCCCTTGCTTTAATGAGGAGTTAAACGTGGGTCCGTTGCAGGAAGCCTGCGTCAACGCCTTTGAGGGCAAGGTAGAATCTTATGAACTCATCTTTGTCAACGACGGCAGTCGTGACGGCACGTGGAAGGCGCTGAAGGCGCTGTACGAGCGGCATCTCTGCCCTGTAAAGCTTGTTAACTTGTCACGCAATTTCGGCAAGGAATCCGCCATGTACGCGGGTATTCAGAAGTCCTGCGGTGACTACGTCACCCTGCTGGACGCCGACCTGCAGCAGAGCCCCGACATCGTGATGGAAATGGTGGAGTTTTTGGACGCCAACCCCGACTTTGATTCGGTGGCCGCCTATCAGGAGAACCGCATTGAGGGCAAATTCACCTCGTGGTGCAAAAAGCGGTTTTACCGCTTTATGGACCGCATCTGTGACATCAATTTGCATGAGGGCGCCAGTGATTTTCGCACCTTCCGTCGCAGTGTGGCGGATGCCATTCTGAGCGTGCAGGAGAGCTACCGTTTCTCCAAGGGTATCTTCTCTTGGGTGGGCTTTAATACCCACTTCATTCCTTATGTGGCGCAGGAGCGTCACGCCGGTACCACCAACTGGTCCTTCTGGAAGCTGCTGAAATACGCTTTTAACGGTATTTTGTCCTACACCACTTTCCCGCTGAAGCTGGCCACCATCATCGGCGGTCTGATGTCGTTCTTGTCCTTCATTTATATGATCGTGGTGGTGATCCAAAAGCTGTTCTTTGGTATCGCTTTCCCCGGTTATCCTACGATTGTGGTGCTGATCCTGCTCATCGGCGGTTTGCAGATGGTGATGTTGGGTATCATCGGTGAATACATCGGGCGTATCTACATCGAGGGCAAACATCGACCGATCTTCATCGCCAAGGAGTACGTTTCCTACGACAAGGAGAAATAAGATGGATATTCGTTGTGAAGAGTGCGATTATTACGACTACGACGAGGAGACCGACACCTACGAGTGCCTGATGAATCTGGATATGGACGAGTATGAGCGCATCCTTGCCTCAGGTCGTAACCGCTGTCCCTATTTCCGCGTCCGTGACGACTATCGCATCGTCAGAAAGCAGAACTAAAACAAAAAAGACGGTGACTCGATTGAGTCACCGTCTTTTTGTGGTGGGGCATAGGGATTATTAGCCTTCCCCTTGAGGGGAAGGGGGACCGCCGAAGGCGGTGGATGAGGTGGTGCGGGACGCATTGATTGGATATAGCCGCTCCGCGGAACACCTCATCAGTCACGGCTTGCGCCGTGCCAGCTTCCCCTCAAGGGGAAGCCACGCCACCTTTGGCGGCTATTGGATGTTTACGTTAAGTTTTGAAACCGCGGATCGTTTCGGAGAGTGTCATATACATCGTTTTGTAAACGTTTTCTGAATTGTTCTCTTTCGCTACTTTGATAGTTTTTGGTGGTTTTGGCGTTGTTAAATACGCACCCTCTGAGCGGAAGAGTGGTATAGGTGATTTGCTCCGGGAGCGTGTCGTGTGCACAAGCGATGGCGGCAGCTTTTTCAAGCCACATCATTGCGTTGTCGGCATCACCTTTCATAGCATAGCCCTGTGCGATTGTTTCACAGCGTTTCCAATAATTCCATCCAAAACCGATGTGCGCTTCGTCACCAAGTACGGTTTCGTTTACAAGAATGGCCAGCTCACGGATGGCGATTTTTTCGTCAAGTGTATAGCCGTTTTCAAAGGTATAATCTCCCAATCGAGAGAACAGTCCGTTGAGTTCTTCCAGCGTCAGGCGAACAGCGTGCTGAATATGGCGTAGGCGCTCTTCTCCCTCCGTTAGATCGCATAGCAAAATGGTACTGGATGCATTCATAACCGCTTGCTTTTGCGCAAGCTCCAGTGCTTTTTGGCGGTCACCTCGATATTTATAGTGACGAATGAGAAGTGTCGTCGCAAAATTGCGGATGAAGCTATCGTTGCTTTCCTCCAAAATGCGTTCAAGTGCGACGATTGACGAAGAAATGACGGCTTCTTTTTCGATGTGGCTTGCATACGGCAATTCGTATTTAAGTTGAATGAGTTCTAAAAGTAACCGATGTGCGTTCGGATATTCCGATAGACCTTCCTCCAGTATACGTCGTGCATCGTTTAGATTGCCGTGATGATAAAAGGTGTTGGCGTTGGCAACGATTGTATTGATCGCTTCCGATTTCTTGGCGACATTGACACCAAGCAATTCGTCGGTGCTGATTTCAAAGAAATTGGCGATTAGAGGTAACATGGTGATGTCCGGATAGCCTTCGTCGCGTTCCCACTTGGAAATTGCTTGCGAGGTCACACCAAGATGAAATGCAAGATCTTCTTGTGTGATTCCTTTGCGAGCACGCAAGATTTTAATGGTTTTAGCGATGGAAATCGACATTTCTTATCCCTCCTAAGTTGATTGTTACAACCGATTGCATTTTTATTGTATCGCCATTACGATGAAAAGTAAACAAACGCATCGAAGAGCGGACTCAACGATGCGTTTGTTTTAAAATATAAAAGTTGGTTACATAAGGTAATTGCTCACGATGTTCCGTTAATCTTCCGCCGCCGATGCTTTGCCCAAGGTGTTGTTGGCCAGCGCCTGCAGATAGGCGTTGATAAAGCCGTCGATCTCGCCGTCCATCACCGCCTGGATGTTACCGCTCTCAAAGCCGGTGCGGGTATCTTTCGCCAAAGTGTAGGGCATAAAGACGTAGGAGCGGATCTGGCTGCCCCACGCGATCTGCGCCTGGGCACCCTTGATGTCGCTGAGCTTATCCAAATGCTCCTGCTCCTTGATCTTCACCAGCTTGGACTTCAGCATTTCCATACACTTGTCGCGGTTCTGGAACTGGCTACGCTCGTTCTGGCAGGCCACCACGATGCCGGTGGGGATGTGGGTCAGACGCACGGCAGAGGAGGTCTTGTTGATGTGCTGACCGCCGGCACCGGAGGAACGGAACACGTCCATCTTGATGTCCTCGGGACGAATCTCCACGGAGGTGTCGTTGTCCAGCATGGGGATGACCTCCAATGCGGCGAAGGAGGTCTGACGACGACCGGAGGCGTCAAAGGGGGAGATGCGCACCAGACGGTGGACACCGTTCTCGCTCTTCAGATAGCCGTAGGCGTTCTCACCGAGAATCTCGATGGAAGCGCTCTTGATACCGGCCTCATCACCGTCCTGATAGTCCAGAATGTTGTACTGATAGCCGTGACGCTCCGCCCAACGGGTGTACAGACGATACAGCATCTGCGCCCAATCCTGCGCCTCGGTGCCACCGGTACCGGCCTGGAAGTTGAGGATGGCGTTCTTGCTGTCGTATTCACCGGACAGCAAGGTGGCCAGGCGCTGGGTCTCCATGGACTTCTGCACCTTGTCAAAGCCCTCCTGGCACTCGGCCAGTAGATCCAGATCTTCGGCCTCGTCTGCCAGCTCGATGAGGGTCAGGGTGTCCTGATAGTCGTTGACCAAGCGCTCGTAAGCCTCGATCTTACCCTTGACGCCGGCAGCCTTCTGGGTCATCTTCTGGGCAAATTCCATATCGTCCCAAAAGCCGGGAGCGGAAGCCTGAGCATCCAACTCCTCCGCCTGACGGCGCAGAGTGTCCAGACCGATGGAACCGGCCAAATCTTTAATGGAAGGTTCAAGAGCCTCCAGCTTTAATCTCAATTCTTCAAATTGCAGCATAATCATTTCTCCGTTCTTCGGAAATTCATTCCGTAATATTATACTGGAAAAGCATAGAAATGTAAAGAAAAATTTTGTAGTGGAAAAGTACAAATCCTTTGTGGTTTTCTCTTGTCTTTTGTCACAGCATTTTGTATAATAAAAATGATATTGTGAGAAAGTGGGTGCTGTCTGTGCTGTTGCCCAAAACCAAAACTTTATTGGAGCATCAAGTGGGAGATTTGGGGTACTATTCTTTCCCTGCATTTGACGCGGTGGAGGGGGTACGTCATGGTTTTTCCACCCGCTTGGGTGGTGTCAGCGAGGGCATCTTTGCTTCGATGAATCTGTCCTTTACCCGCGGTGACGACGAGGCCGCTGTACGGGAGAATTTTGACCGCTTTTGCACCGCCATCCGTGTGAATGCGGAGGACGTGGTGATCTCTGCCCAAACCCACACCGCCAACGTGAAGATCGTCACTGCAGAGGATCGTGGTCGGGGTATCACCCGCGAGAAAGAGTATACCGACGTGGACGGACTGATCACAAACGAGAAAAATGTGGTGCTGTGTACTCAATATGCCGATTGCGTGCCGCTGTTCTTCGTGGATCCCGTGAAGCGGGTGGTGGCTACCTCCCACGCCGGATGGCGTGGCACCGCCGCCGGCATTGCCGCCGTGACGGTGGGCAAGATGGTGGCGGAGTTTGGCTGTGATCCTGCGGATATTCTCGCCGGTATCGGCCCCTCCATCGGCCATTGTTGCTTTGAGGTGGACAGCCCGGTGTACGACGCGTTTTGTCAGGTGGAGGTGTTTGACGACACCTGCTATACCGATAATGGTGGCGGCAAATACCATATCAATCTGTGGCAGGTCAACCGCAACTGGATGCTGAAAGCAGGCGTCACTCCCGAACACATCACCGTCACCGATCTGTGTACCCGTTGCCACCCCGATTTGTTCTGGTCTCACCGCAAGGCCGGCAACGATCGCGGCAGCTTGGCGGCGTTTATCGCATTGGCTGACTGATATTTTATGTAAATTTTCGCATACTACTCCCAAAGGAGTGTATGCGTATGACTTATACCGAAACGATTGATCGTCTGTCCCGCAAATTGCGGGTGGACGCCAGTTTTGATCTCATGAGCCGTCCGGTATCCATCGGCGGACGGCTGTCCACGCTGTTCTTTGTGGACGGTTTTACCAAGGATGAGGTGCTGGCGAAAATGCTCCAGTATCTCACCAATTTGACCCCCGACAAGGTGGAGGGGATTGCCTCTGCCGACGAGTTTGCCACCCGCTACATCACCTACACCGAGGTGGAGCTCACCGCCGATTTTGACAAGGTGGTGACGGCGGTACTGTCCGGCACCACCGCGCTGGTGATAGAGGGGCTGGATCGGGTGATCCTCATTGATGCCCGTACCTATCCCGTGCGCGGGGTGGAGGAGCCGGAGACCGACCGTGTACTGCGGGGTAGCCGTGACGGACTGGTGGAGACACTGGTGTTTAATGCGGCGCTGATTCGGCGGCGATTGCGGGATCCCGCCCTGACCATGGAAGTGATTAAGGTCGGGCGCATTTCCTCCACCGACGTGTGTATCTGCTATATGGCGGATCGGGTGGACAAGGCGTATCTCAAGAAGGTGCGGGATAGGCTCAAGAACATCACCATCCCTGCACTGACCATGGGGCAGGAGAGCTTGGCGGAGTGCCTGCTGCGAGGGCAGTGGTACAACCCCTTTCCGCGGATTCGGTATACCGAGCGTCCCGACAGTGCTGCGGCAGGGATCGCCGAGGGGCAGATTGTGCTGATGGTGGATAATTCCCCCGCGGCGATGGTGCTGCCCACCTCGATTTTTGATTTTTCCCAAGATACCAACGATTTTTATTTTCCACCCATTGTGGGCAGTTATCTCCGCTTTGTGCGGGGGCTGATATTTGTCGCCACCTTGTTCCTCACACCGGTGTGGTACTGGCTGATGCAAAATCCAGAGCATATCCCACCGGCGTTGGAGTTTATCCGCATCGAGAAGATGGGGAATATACCGCTGATAGCCCAAATTTTCTTGGTGGAATTGCTGATTGATGCCATTAAGCTGGCGGCGCTGAACACCCCCTCCTCGCTGAGTAATGCCCTCAGTTTGGTGGGAGCCTTGGTGTTCGGCGAGTTTGCGGTGCAGGCGGGGATTTTCTCCTCCGAACTGCTGGCGTATATGGCCTTTGTGGCGATTGCGTCTTTCACCCAACCCAGCCATGAACTGACCTATGCCTTTAAGCTGTTCCGTATCTTCTTCTTGCTGCTCACGTGGTTGTTCCACGGGTGGGGATTGCTGGCAGGTATGGCGATTATGCTGGTTGTTCTCGTCACTACCCGCACCGCAGTGGGCGGACGGTATCTCTATCCGGTGATTCCCTTCAACGGCACGGCACTTTTGCGGCTATTGTTCCGTCAACCCATCAGCCGCCACAACGCGGAGTAACCGCTCCTTTGTCCATCGCATAGGATGGGCTGATAGGAGGCGATGGTATGACTTTTTGGGAAGGCTTTGCGTGGTTTTGCGTGGTGTTATTGGCGGTGTATGGCTGTGCGCAAGTGGTGCGGTGGCTGTGTCTGTGGCTGACGCGCTGTCCGCGGTGCGTGGAGTGCTATCGGCTGGCGATACCGCGCGGAAAAGCGGAGTTAGCACCGTTGTTGCGTTGCTTGCAAAGTCAAGCGGTGTGGGATGATCCCGCAATCTGCCGTCATACGCTGGTGGTGTTGCCGCCGGAGGTGGACGTGGCGGACGGAGAGGTGCAGAAGATGTTGAAGGAAGCACCGGCGGTGATTCCCGTAACCTGTGAGGATTTGGTCGCAATGGTGCGACAGAGAATAAAGGAAAACTAACAGAAAGGAGCCGAGAGAATGGAAAAGCAACAGGACATCCTGCAAATTACCGGTATGGTGGATCATATTGTGTTTTGCAACGAGGATAACGGCTGGACGGTGTTGGAACTGGACACCAACGAGTCTATCGTTACGGTGGTGGGTACGTTTCCGCAGGTGCAGGTGGGCGAGACGTTACGCGTGCAGGGCGGTTGGGTAAACCATCCTTCTTTCGGCCCGCAGTTTAAGGCGACCGCAAGTGAGAGTACTCTGCCCACTGACGCTACCGCCATTTTGCGGTATCTGGCGTCGGGGGCGGTGAAGGGTATCGGCCCCGCCACCGCCGCACGCATTGTGGATCGCTTTGGAGCGGATTCTCTGCGCATATTGGAAGAGGAGCCGGAAGAACTGGCGAAGATCAAGGGCATCTCTCTTTCTAAAGCGCGCGAGATGGGGCAGAGCTTCTGCGCTCAGTTTGGTCTGCGCGAGGTGGTGATGACCTTTGGTAGCTATGGTCTCAGCCCTAATGAGGCACTGCGCTGCTGGAAGAAGTTTGGCCCGTCCACGCTGACTAAAATTAAGGCCAATCCGTATTTGTTGTGCACCTCCGGTTTGCGCATTGGCTTTGAGCGTGCAGACCAGATCAACATCGCCTTGGGCGGTGATAATTTAGACGGCAACCGCGTGGAGGCAGGCGTGCAGTATGTGTTGCGCCATAATTTGGGCAACGGTCACACCTGCCTGCCGCGGGATAAGGTGATTCCCACAGCGATGACGCTGTTGGGGGTGCCGGAGGTGGCGGTGGACGCCGCCATCACCCGTATGGTGCAGGGGTTGCAGCTACGGCAGGTGGATATTAAGGATAGACCGTATTTGTTCCTGCCCCGCTATTACGAGGCAGAGGCGTTTGTTGCCAATCGGATGCGGCTGATGAGTGGAATGGGATCCTCCAACGTGATTGCGGAGGACCTCCATCTGCGCATCGACGCCATGGAGCGGAATTTCCACATAATCTACGAAGAGCGACAGCGCAAGGCGATGATCGAGGCGGTGGCGACCGGCACGCTGATTCTCACCGGTGGTCCCGGTACGGGTAAAACCACCACTCTGCGGGGTATCATCACCCTGCTGGAGAGCATGGGGGAGACGGTGGCCATTGCCGCGCCGACGGGTCGAGCCGCCAAGCGCATATCCGAATTGACCGGTCGGGAGGCCAAGACCCTTCACCGCATGTTAGAGGTGCGGTGGGGTGTGGACGAGGATGAAGAAGGCCTGGTGTTTGATCGTAACGAGCGCAATCCGCTGGACGCGGATGCGGTGGTGGTGGACGAGATGTCCATGGTGGACGTGGTGCTGTTTGAGCATTTGCTGAGAGCCACCAAGACGGGATGCCGCCTCATATTGGTGGGCGACACCGACCAGTTGCCTGCCGTGGGGGCAGGCTGTGTGCTGCAAGATTTGATCGATAGCGGCAAGGTGCCGGTGGTGCAGCTGACCCAGGTGTTCCGTCAGGCATTGGAGAGCCGCATTGTGTATAACGCTCACCGCATTGTGAAGGGTGAGCCAATGGAACTGGACAACAAGAGCGATTGTTTCTATATGCCGCGTTCCTCGGCGCAGGCGGTGACCGATACGGTGTTGGAATTGTGTCATACCCGCCTGCCTGTTGCCTATGGCTACACGCATCTGGATGGGATTCAGGTGTTGTGTCCCGGCAGAAAAGGTGAGATCGGCACAGGGGAGATTAACCGCCGATTGCAGGAACTGCTCAATCCCCCCGACAAGAAAAAGAACGAGATCACGGTGGAGGGGGTTACCCTCCGCGTGGGGGACAAGGTGATGCACAACCGCAACAACTACGACATCCCGTGGATAAAGGATGACGGCGACTGCGGTAGTGGTATCTTCAACGGTGACATCGGTGTGTTGGAGGAGATTCGCCTGCGGGAGGATATGCTGACCGTGCGGTACGATGACCGTGTGGCCACCTATACCAAAGAGGATGCACAGGATTTGGAATTGGCGTACGCAATCACGGTACATAAGAGTCAAGGCAGCGAATTCGATGCGGTGATTCTGCCGCTGTATCGCAATACCCCTAATTTGTGCTATCGCCATTTATTGTACACCGCCGTTACTCGCGCTAAGAGCTTGTTGATTATTGTGGGTAGTCGGGAGACGCTGGATAAAATGATCGCCAACGATCGTAAAACCTTGCGGTATACCGGTTTACACGCATTTCTCACACAAGAGGAGGCGTTTGTGCTGTGAGTCGGTTGGGACGTGCGTTGCAAAGAGCCTTTTTCCCGCACCATTGCTATTTGTGCGGTGAGGTGATTTATTCTCATCAGCGGGTGTGTGGAGAATGCGTGCATCATCGGCCGTATATTTATCCGCCGATCTGCGAACGCTGTGGACGGAGCAAGGAGGATTGCCATTGCGGTAAACGGCGCCGTACCTTTGCACGGTGTGTCAGCCCCTTTTATCACAAGAGCGTGGCGGCGCAGGGTGTTCTGTCGCTGAAAAACCACGGCTATCACGCGACGGTGGAGGGGTTTGCCGATGAGATGGCGGAGGTGGTGCGCCGTGAGTACGGCGGCATCGCCTTTGATTGTGTGACATCGGTGCCTCTTCATAAGAAAGATCTGCTGGAAAGAGGTTTCGATCAGGCGCAGAAGTTGGGGCAAGCCGTGGCAAAGCGGTTGGATATACCGTATGCGGTGACGCTGACAAAAATCACCCGTACCGCACCGCAGAAAGAACTGAAGGCGGTGCAGAGAAGCGGCAATCTGCTGGGTGTATTCGACGTGTGTGCTGAGGTGAGCGGTAACACCATACTGCTGGTGGACGACGTCATCACCACCGGTGCCACCTTGGACGAATGCGCCAAGATGTTGAAAATCTTCGGAGCGGCAGAGGTGTACGGAGTAACCGCCGCCGCTGCGGTCTTGTCAAGCGGCGAAGAATGATGTATAATGTCAGAAATTACGGAAATTAAGAGGTTTCTTGTATGAATTTGGGAATTGATCTGGGCACCTCGCGGATTGTGATCTGTGATCCCGCCCGCGGAGTGGTGCTGGACGAGCCGTCGGTGGTGGCGGTAGCGCAAAAGGACGGTCGTATGATTGCCTTTGGCCGTGAGGCGGAGGAGATGTTGGGCCGTAACCCCGACACCATTCGCGTGGTACGTCCGGTGCAAAACGGTGTCATTGCGGAATACGAACTGACCGAGCAACTGCTTCGTCGGTGCCTATCCAAGGTGTGCTCGGCGCGCATCACTAAGCCCTGTGTGGCGGTGAGTGTCGCGGAGAAGGTCACCGAGGTGGAGCAGCGCTCTTTCATTGAGGCGGTGATCTCGGCGGGTGCGCGTAAGGTGACGCTGGTACCGGAAACGGTGGCGGCGGCCATCGGCGCGGGTATGGACGTCAGCCTGCCATTGGGGCAAATGGTGCTCAATGCCGGCGGTGGCACGGTGGATGTGTCGGTGCTGTCCCTTAAGGGGGAGGCGGTGTCGGACAGCATTCGTGTGGCCGGACAGGCTATGGACGAGGCTATCGTGCGATACATTCGTGCCCAGTATGGACTGATTATCAGTGAAACCACCGCCGAGCGGTTGAAACTGGAGATCGGTTGTGCCTTGCCGGTGGAGCCGGTTCTTACGGCGGAAGCCAAGGGGCGGGACAGCATCAGCGGCTTGCCTCGCTCGGTAGAGGTATCCTCCGACGAGATGTGCGAGGCCATGCGAGAGCCTCTGCAGGATATGTTGGATCTGATTCAGCAGGTATTGGAGATAACCCCGCCGGAACTGGCGGGCGACATCATCACCGAGGGCATTTGGTTGACAGGTGGTTTGGCACAGTTGCGACAACTGCCCTTGCTCATCGAGCACGCCACCGGTATATCCTGCCGTGTGGCGGAAAAACCTCATCAATGCGTAGCAGTGGGAGCGGGAAAAGCGCTCAAATACGCCTCCTCTTTTTCGGCGGTGTACGATTTGGGCAGTTTCTCCTACCGTTTGTCGGATAACGTAACAAACTAACAGTGACAAGGCACTCAACTTTACACGGTTTAAGTGCATTATTTACAAGGGATAGCGAAAAAAGTTTGTGAAATTTGCCGTTTGAAAAAGGTTCTCGAATTGTGGTATAATATCAGTGGACTTTTGAGGTAAAGGAGTGACAAACGTGGGGGATGCGGCGAAAATCGGCACATACGTGATGTACGGTAAAACGGGAGTCTGCCTGGTGAAAGAAAAAACCACTATTTCCGGCGGACAGTATTACGTCCTCCTCCCGGTGGGGGACAGCCGTTCTTCTGTGTACGTGCCCTGTGCCAATGCCGATTTGTTGGCGCGGATGTGTCCCTTGCTTACCCGTGAGGAGATTGACACGCTTTTGACCGATGTAGATACGGTGAAGGTGGCTTGGATTGACGACCGCAACGCACGGGCGATGCTGTATCGCTCTATCATCGGCAGCGGTGATCGGAAGGAACTGGTGCGCCTGCTGGCCTGCTTGATGCGGAAAAAGCAGGAGCGTCTTACCATTGGTAAGCGTTTGTCCTCTATGGATGAGAATTTCCTGCAGGAGTGTGTGCGCTTGGTGCAGGAGGAATTTTCCATGGTGCTGGGAATTCCCGCTAACGAGGTTGGCCTTTACATACAAGAGAGATTGTGAAAAAAGCCGACGAATTTTCGTCGGCTTTTTTGATTTGGGACTATTCAGGGACATGAATGTGTGCTATAATAGGAAAAACGTTGTGAGGGAGGGGAGAGTATGTGCCGAGTTTGCTGTTTTACGGGATACCGTCCACACCGCTTTGCGTTCTCTCCTGACGGCTTGCGTCCCGAGCAGGTGCAGGCGGCCTTGGGCGAGCAAATTCGTCGTCTGTACGATGAGGGCTACCGCACCTTTATCAGCGGTATGAGCTCCGGCGTGGATATGTGGGCGGCGGCGGAGGTGCTGACCCTACGGGAGAGTCACCCCGACGTGGAGTTGATCGCCGCCGTGCCTTTTGTAGGGCAGGAGAGTCATTGGGCAATCCCGTTGCAAAGGGAGTATCGCCGTATCCTGGATGGTGCGCAGCAGGTAGAGGTGCTGTTTGATGCTGCCGCGGCGGAGAAAAACGCCGCCGAGTGCTACACCAAGCGTAATCACTGGATGGTGGATCGCGCCGACACGGTGCTGGCGGTGTGCGAGATTGATCTGCCGGATGGCCGCACCGGTACCGCTGCCACTGTGCGGTATGCACGACGGCGGCAAAAGCGGATATTGTATATTCACCCCGTTACCCTCGAAATTGCCGAGGAGACGGTACAGCAGATTGAGTTTCCTATGTGATTTGGAGGTTTTAGATATGGCAGCATTGAGAGATTTTCCCCTGCCCGGGATTTTGTTTTTCACCAGCGGCAACCCCTTTAGCGGCAGCTATAAGGGGATGAGCTATCGCGTGGAGCCGGTTAAGGGCGATGTAGAGAAGGATATTACCGCTCACCTGTACGTGTTCA
>JAZNED010000045.1:0-40270 GCA_045588425.1 Acutalibacteraceae bacterium | reverse complement strand
AATGCGTGACTATTTTAAGAAAAGTAAATGGACCTTGTTGACCACCTCGGTGCTCAACCTGCTGCCCATTGGAGCCGGTCTGATCCTGTGGGATAAATTACCGGAGAAAATGCCTGTCCATTGGGGTGTGAATGGCGAGGTAGACAACTGGGCATCCAAGCCGATGGCGGTGTTTTTGCTGCCGCTGATTCTGTTTGCGGTTCAGTGGCTGTGCTTCTTCCTTTCTGCTATGGATCCCAAGCGCCGCAACATTAACCAAAAAGTATTGGGCATCGTATTGAGCGTCATCCCCTCCGTCAACTTGGTCATCCATATATTGATGTATCTATTTGCCTTCGGCTATGAGGTGGACGTTGCGGTGGCGATGTGTGTGCTGATGGGTATGCTGTTTATTATTATCGGCAACTATATGCCCAAGTGCAAGCAGAGCTATACCATGGGCATCAAGCTGCCCTGGACGCTCAATGACGAAGAAAACTGGAACAAAACCCACCGTCTGGCAGGAAAATTGTGGGTTGTGGGCGGTGTCGCCACCATGGGATGTGCCTTTCTTCCCTCTACCGTCGCCTTTATCGTGATGATGAGCATTTTGGTGGTGATGTGCGCGGTGCCTACCGTGTATTCCTATCGATTCTATAAGAAGAACAAAAAAGAGGAATAAGCAAAAGGGCCGAGGCTGACGCCTCGGCCCTTTTTAGTTCTTCACATAAGGTTGGATGCTTTGGATGCCGCTCTTCATAATCAGCTTGCGGGTGAACGGCGTGCAGAGGAAGGTGCGTTTGACCGATTTCATACGCAGTTTCCACCGCAGAGAGCGGGTGGCTTTGCGATACCGCTTCTGCGTTTTTTCAAAAGCTTCGCCTGCGGCGAAAGCATCTGCCAGCATCTTGCCACTGTACATGGCACTGCTGAGTCCCTCAAAGGAGCTGGCGCTGATAAAGCCGGCCGCCTCACCAAGCAGAAATACGCCGTCTGCACCGGTGCAATAATCCTTTAGCGCACGGGGGCTGGATACCAAACACGCCTCGGTCTTAATCTCCTCACCGAAAGAGTTGCCGAGGAAGGATTCCAAGCGGGATTTTTGCTCGTCAAAGGCTTCGCGGCACTTCTTCGGCGCAAAGGCGCCGCCGAAAATCACGTAATTTCCTTTGTGAATCGTCCAAGAGCAACTATCACTGGTCTTGGCGTCGAAAATGCAGGAGTAATAGGGCAGACGCTGCCCCTTGTTCTCAAACCACTGCTGGATCGCCACATACTGCACCCGCATCGGACTAAAAAACGCGCGACGCACCACCGATCCGCCACCATCCGCACCCACCACGGCGCGGGCGGTAACGGTGATTTCTTCCTCACCGTTTTTAACCGAAACCGTGTACAGTTCCGCGTCCTTTTGGACGGATTTACAACGCCCCTTGATCATGGTGACGTGGGAGGGAACGAGGGACAACAGCCATTGGTCAAAGGCGTAGCGATCCATATTGAGATAGTGACGCTGATAATAACGCACAATATTCTGGTCGATGTCGATGGTCTCCACCGCGAAAATCTGGGGATCCTCCAGCACGCTCTTGGGGAGCACCAGATCAAAGCGCGCCAACAGCTTCTGCGCATCGGGCGCCAACAGACCGCCGCAAGGCTTGGCGGACGCGGGGGATTGACCGTCCACCAGCACGATGGACAGGTCGGGACGAGCGGTGGCAAGCTCCTTGACAAACACTGCTCCCGCAGGACCTCCGCCCACCACGGCAACATCGTAAATAGGTTTCATCTTCATCCCTCCTGACGAACATTGGGTAAGCTTACATCCCCACTATAACACAAAAACCGCAGAAAAGCAATCTGCGGTTTTTGTATATATTATTTCACCTCAACGGTCGTACCCAACGCAAAGGAATACAGCAGCATCTCGGTAACCGGCAGGCTAAAAATCGTTTCCAACGCCTGCTTATAGAACAGCATCTGGCTGCGATAGCGGTCGGACAGCTCCGCGGCGGTATCTACCTTGTCCGTCTTATAGTCCACCAATACGAGGTGATCCCCCTCTCGGAAGACACAGTCGGCGATACCCTGCACCACCACCGTTTCCTGTGCCATATCCACAGGCAGGTCGGGATCCAACGTGCCGGCGGGAACATCAAGAATGTAGTGGTATTCACGCCAGGTGTCGTCTGCCGCCGTCATACGGCGGTAGAGGTCTCCGCCGAAGAAATGACGCAATTTCTCCTCCGGCAGAACGGCGGTCTGCTGTTCGGTGAGGAACCCCTCTTTCAGCAGGCGCTGTGCCTCCGCCATGGGATCGGCAGCGGCAGCAGCAAAGTCCGCATACTGCATAAAGGTGTGCAGGGCGGTGCCTTTCTGAGCAGGGGTGAGACCCTCCTTCTGCAAGAAAGCAGGAGGGGTCTGCGCCACATACTGACGGCTGAGTTTTTGATGGGAAAGCTGGGACGCTGCCAGCATAGCCGGCACCTCCAGCAAAGACAGGTAGGGATAGGTGTACGCCATGCGCTCCCGCAGGGTGGCGGTGAGGGTAACGTCCTCGGCGGTGGTCAGCTTTGCCACCGCGGCGGTGAGAGGTGCCACCGTGTCACACACCGTGACGGTCATCGCCTGCTTGGCAGACAGACCGCTCTCCTCGCCCGATCGGCGATAGGGAGAAAAATCGGGGTGACGTAGAGAGGCAGTCAACAACATCTCCCCCGGGCAACCGGCACGCAACACCGTCGCCGGCAGCAGCGTGGGACTGTCGGTAAGACGCTCCTCCAGCTTGGCGATGGTGGTAAGGGGATCGGACATAGAATAGGTGAGAATCAACTTTTCCCGTGCACGGGTGAGCGCTACGTACCACACACGAAGAGTCTCCGCCGCCTCGTCCAGCTGGCGGGAACACAACACTCCGCGATACGGCAGGGGCAGGTGTTTCTCTCCCTCCACGTCGTCGATGAGTTTAAGACCGATACCCGCCTGGTGGTGGAACAGCAGTTTGGGCTTGCTGTCCTCCCGCTCGCCGCGGCTACCCAAATTGGCAAGGAACACCACCGGGAATTCCAAACCCTTGGAGGAATGAACGGTCATCAACCGCACGCCGTCCTGACCGAGGGTGTCGCCGCCCTTTAAGTCCTGACGCTGTTCCTCTAAGCGGTCTATATACCGCACAAAGGCGGACAGGCCACGGAAGCCCCCCTGCTCAAAACCGCGGGCAACGCGGTCCAGCTGGTGCAGGTTGGCCACACGCTGACGGCCACCGCTACGGGCGGCAAACACCGCCTCCATATCCGTTTCGCGGTAGGCGGTCTCCAACAGACGATCTGCCGGTAAAGACACCGCCAATGTCCGCAGACGGCGCAGGTGGCCGAGAAGCATCGCACAGTGGGCGGACAGATCGGGGTTATCCCCCTCCGTCGCCATCTTTTCCACCGCCACGTACAGCGGCAAATAGCGACCGAAGGCCACCCGCAGAGTGGCTAAATCATCGGCGGTGAAACCAAACAAAGGCGAGAGCATAACGGCGGTGAGCTCCACCTCTCGCAAGGGATTATCAATCACACGCAAAAGCGACAGGGCGGTGCGTACCTCAGGGGTAGTGAGGAAGCTCTCGGCCTTATCGGAGGCGGCGGGAATACCCATCGCCGCCAACTCTTTGACATATACCGGCAGGTGGGTGCGGCTACGCAACAAAATGCAGACGTCCCGATACTCCAGCGGACGGAAATCCTTTTCCCCCACACTGACCGGCATGTCCCGCATCAGTTCGCGGATGCGGGTGCCAATCTGCCGTGCCTCCATCTGCACCGCAGTAACCCCCTCCTCCTCGGCGACCCGCTTGTCCAGCAAAATCCACTCGGTGGGGCGAGAAGCCTCAGGGTAGAGAGCAGAACATTTGAGTTCATCGTCCTCGCCGTAGGTGACGTCACCCAAGCGGCGGTCCATCAACTGACGGAAGATGAAATTGGTCGCATCCGTCACCTCGGCACGGCTACGGAAATTATTCTTCAGGGTAATGGTGGCAGGGTATTGGGTGTTTTCTTCGGTATACGGGGCATAGTCGTCGCGGCGCTTGGTGAACAAAAAAGGCATCGCCTGACGGAATCCGTAAATACTCTGCTTGACGTCGCCCACGAAAAACAGGTTTTCTTGATTGCGAGACAAAGCCACAAACAGGGCGTCCTGTGCAGCGTTGGTGTCCTGATACTCATCCACCATAATGTAGGCGAAGCGGTGGGACAAATCAGCCGCCACAGGGGTGGCGGTTTCGGTGTCCGGATCCACCAACAGGCGTAGGGTTTCGTGCTCCAGATCGTTATAATCCAACAGCTTTTCCTGCCGCTTGAGGGCGGTGAAGCGGGCGGTATACTCCCGCACCAGACGGCCGAGAGCATCCGCCAGCGGAGCCATCTTGGCCAAATCGGCACGGCATTCCGCCTCGGTGTCCTCCACCAACTCTGCGCAACGAGCCACCAACTTTTTGGCCTCGTTGCGCAAATCCTGCACCTCTTTCTTAACCACCGACAACACCGGATCCTTGGTGGTCACCTTCGGCAATGCATCAAAAGCGATGCCGGTGAGGGTAGCCTGCAACTCGGTGTAGGTGGCGGTGGGCAGCCACTGACGCAGGCGTTCCATCCGCTGACCCTCTGCCAACATCACGTCGATATACGGCTCTAAGCGGTAATCCACACATTTCTTGTGCGCCCGCTGCCATAAATGACAAGCATACTCCAGCAGCATATCGATATGCGTCAGAATCGGTTGCATCCAAGGGGTCTTTTCCAACGGAGTGACCGCGGTGTAGGCATCCAGTTGCTCCTGCAACCACTTATCGGGGAAAGGCTTGGCCTGCATAAAGGTGTAGGCCTCGGTGATGGCGGTACGCAGAGCCATATCGTTGCGATTGGTATTCAACTGACCGGCCAACGCCATAAAGGCGGGGTCACGACGGCGATACTGCTCCTCCAGCATCTCCTCCATCGCCTGCGCGGCCAGCAGACCCGCCTGGGTATCCTCTGCCACGCGAAAACCAATGGGTAAGCCGGTCTGGCCGGCATACTCCTGCAAAATGCGGGCACAGAAGCCGTGGACGGTGGAGATGTGGGCGCGGGGCAACAGCATCTGCTGACGCTGATAGCGCAGGTTATCCGGCTCATCCGCCATCTTCTTGGCCAACGCATTGCTCAGGCGCTGGCGCAACTCAGCGGCGGCGGCGCGGGTAAAGGTGACCACCAGCAGACGGTCAACGTCCACGGGATTTTCCGGATCGGTGATGAGGCGGATGATACGCTCCACCAACACCGCCGTCTTACCCGAGCCGGCGGCAGCAGCAATCAGCAGAGAGCCACCGCGGGCGTCCATACTGTACCGCTGTTCGTCGGTCCATTTACGTTCACTCACCGTCGCTCACCTCCTCATAGGCCGTTTCCAAATCTTTCATCACGTCTGCCAGATTCTTAGATACCAACTCTCTGGCAAGGGCATCGGAATCGCGGGCACACACCGCTTTGTAGTCGCAATAGCCGCAAGGATCGGTGCGCACATCCTTTTGCAGCGGCAGGGCGGTAATCTCGCCCGCAGCCAATTTATCCGCCATACCCACCAGCAGAGACTCCACCGTCTTACGCAACAGAGCAAACTGGTGGGGGGTGGCCACGTTACCGGTAGGGGCACCCTCTTTGTTCAGTTTGGCGGGGATGAATACACCCTTGGTATTCTGCTCCATCGCCATCACCACAGAGGGATCGTCCAGCAACAAACCGCTCATGCACATCTTCTTGAGGCGGGCAGTGGCATCCTTGCCCCGTTCCACCGCAATATCGGAAAGAGAGTGATACAGCACGCCGGCTGGGCGTAACGCGCCCTCATCCATATAACGTCGGCTGTTATCGCACAAGATAAAGAGGTACAGCAACATCTGGGTGCCCAAACCGGCAGGGATCTCTTTAATCTCGAACTTTTTCTTGCCGGTCTTGTAATCTACCACGCGGATATACACCGAGCCGTCGACACGGCGGTAGATGTCCACGCGATCCACCGAACCGCTGATCTGCACGCTACCCACAGAGGTAGGCAGGCGCAAAGAAATCACGCCCTCGGCGTCCTCATCCTCCTCGGGATGGATTTTCAATTCAAAGTCCACCGGCACAAACTCGCTTTGGCGCATCTCCATTAGGGTGAACCACAGCATGTTACAGGCAGACCGCTCGGCCAGACTCACCTGATACAGGAAGCGGCCGCTCTTTTCGGCGGCACCTCCCATCTCCTGCTCGATGTAGGCAGAGGCCGCCTCGTGGATATCCGTCTGCAGACGGATCATCAGCTCCCGATCGGCCTCGGGGGTGACTTCCTGTCCGCGCAAGGTATCCACCAAGCCACCCTTGACGGTGTAAATCGGCACTAAGGTTTCCATCAGATAGTGCACCAACGTACCGAACACCGAAGCATCCACCTGTACCTTGCGGCGCGGTTGAATCCGCAAGCCGTAGTTGCAGAAATACGAGAAGGGACAATGATAGAAGGTCTCCACCTTGGTGGCGGAGAGGCAAATGTCGGTACCATACAACTGCTTGGCCAGGTCAGCGTCCTCGATGTGGAAGGGCTTGCCTGCGGCAGAGCGTTCCACCGCCGCCATACGGGTGGCGTACTCGCTCTGCTCGCCCAGTACCCGACGCAAACTGGGAGTCAGGGCGGTGGGCGCCGTCATCTCGCCGGCAAAACGGTCAAACATCTCGTGAGCCGACTCCAAATCGCTGCCATCGGCTACCATGGCCACGCCCACGCTGTGGTGAGGCAGAATACGACCGATGGTATCGATCAGCGGCGAGGGAGCATTCTCCCCACCGGTATGGTAAGTGACAATCAATTTTTCGGAGGGAGCGGACAGCGCCAGATAGGCGTAATACCGCTCCTCTACGCACTGGGTAAGCACGTCGTCCGCCAATACCAGCTTTTGCTTAGCCAGACGGCGACGCTCCTCCTCCGACAGGATGCCCTCCCCCATGGGATAGGCGGGGAACACACCCTCATTGACCCCCAACGCAAACACCGCTCGGGGAGCGCTGTAGCGGATGCGGTCGGCACTGCCCACCGTCACCGCATCCAGGCTCTGGGGAATCGAACCCATATCCATAGTACGACACAACATGGTGAACATCTCTTCCAACTGAGAGGCAGGCATACACTGATCGCCCAACGCCACCACAAAGCGGTCGAGGATCTGCATCACCTGATCCCACAGCCGCTCGGCGTGAGCCGCCAACACCGGCTGAGACAAGGCATCCAGCGTTTTAATCTGCTCTTTGATACGGTCGGACAATCCCTTTTGCCCGCTGAGCCACGTGTAGATGGCTGTGGCAAACTGGCGACCGATCAACCGTCCGCGCAGGCTGTCACGCAAAGACATCAGCGGCTTCATCAGTGCCGCACGACGGGCGTTAATCCGTGCCAAGGTGGCGCGGGTATAATCGTTCTCCTTGCTGTCCAAGCCGCCGGGATTCTCGGTGAAATCCCGCTCCCAACGGCTACCCTCGATGCCCCAGGTGTACACGTAGTTTTCTATCTCGGCAATCTCGGTGGGAGACAGCGGCCACAGGTCGGTCTTCATCAGACGGAGAATCTCCTCGGTACGCCAACCGCCCACCGCCACCCGCAAGGCCGCGCGAATATACACCACCAACGGCTCGCAGAGGATGTCCTGACGGGTATCCATATAACAGGGTACGCCCTCACGACGAAGCAAATCGTCCAAAATGCCCTGATAATCGGCAAGGTTGCGTACCACCACCGTGATGTCGCGGCAACGATATCCCTCCTCACGGAGCAGACGGCGAATGCTGCGGGCGACGTAGGCACACTCCTCATACACGTCGGTGCAAGGGGTGACAGTCACCGCAGAGGCATCCTCCTCATACACGGCGGGCGATGGGGCGTACAAGCCCCGCTCCAACGCCTGCAAAGCACCGCTTTGGGTGCGATGATTCTCGGTCAGGTGGGTCAGATGCCACGTAAGGCCGTGTCCCGCGGCAACGCGGCACAGCTCCTCCACCGTAGCGGTGACGGGAGCAAACAAGGGGTATTCGCGACGGCAATCGGTAGACTTAGACCATTGGTTGCCGGGGGTGTCGGTACACAGCGCCACCGTCATATCCGCCACCCGCGGCATAAAGGCCTCCAGCACCTTCATCTCCTGGGCGGTAAAACCCTTGAAGCCGTCCACAAAGACGGTAGCACCATCCGGCAGGCAACTATCCGGCAAGCGGTGCGCCAGACGAGTCAGGTCATCCAGTTCGTCCAAACCGGTGGCGGCCGCCAACCCCTCGTAGGCGGCAAATACCCGATAGAGAGCCTCCAGTTTTTGCGGTAACAAGCCCTCTTCACCGGACAGTTCCGCCGCCACCCGCTCCAACTCCTCAGTGGGGACGGCACACTGGCGCATCTCCCGCCACAGGGACAGCAACTGCTCTACATAGCCGCTATCGGTAGATAGGCGAAGTCGCAATCCCTTAATAGGGGTATCGGTATCTGCAGCGACGGCAGCCACCTCGGTGAGAGCGCGGCTCATGAGCAAAGCCCGTGTGCCCTCATCCAAACGGCGGCCTGCCATACCGCCCACCTCGCGCGCCACCAGATCCGCCAAGCGGGAAAAACTGGTCACCCGCACACAGGCGGCCTGCACCGGACCCAGAGCGCGCAAAATGGCACGCTCACTCTCAAAAGAGTACTGCTCCGGCACTAACCAGAGGATATTCTGTTGTCCCTTGGCGGTAAGCGCGGCAAGGGTCTCCAAGATGGTATGGGTCTTACCGCTGCCCGAAGGGCCGATGAGCAAATTCAGCATACTCGTTCACTCCTTTGAGGAAATTATACCACAAGACGTGTACCGGTTTTGGTACAAGCGAAAAAGGCAACTCGGTGAGTTGCCCTTTTTAATAATCACCTTTCTTGACCGCTTGACGAACGTGGGCAAAGGTGGCATCCTCCCCTTGTTCGCTGAGCATCCGCAACCAACTCTCCAACAAATCCGAGGTGGCAGGATGGATGCGGCGGCGAGACTTAGCGGCGAGGAAATATTCCAGCGGATGGCTGTTCACGTAGGCTTTGCCCCGATAAATCTTGCTGGCGGCCACGCGGTCGCAGAACATCTCCGCCACGTATCGCACCGGCATCTTCACCGGCTCGATCTGCTTAGTCTCTAAGCTGTAATCCGTCCAATATTCGTAGTGGTGGCGGTTGCGTCCCTTATGGTGTAACCAAGCAGAAGAATAGCCGCACACCGCCCGCTCCTCCTCGTTGGGGCTGCGGGTGCCCTGATAATAGCGGGCGCCCGCCCAAAACTCGGCAGGCGAATACTTGGATAGGTCGTGGCGTAAGCCCTGCCAGCCGATACCCACCCGAAAACAGTGGACGATCACCCGATGACGATGGCGGGTAATGGTAGCAAAATGTCGAAAGGGGTGCATACTTGCATTCCTCCGGAAAATATGATAAAATGTGGTCAATCCGCCACATTAGACGCTATGCGGCGGGCGGCAGAGCCGGTGAAAATATGGCGGGTTTCCGGCAGGGCGGACATACACAGACAATCCCCCTCCGCCACTATCAAATGATCCACCAAGCGAATATCCAACGGTGCGAACACCTCGGCCACCCGCGCGGTGGTGCGCACGTCCGCCTCTGAGGGGAAGCAGAAGCCGTTGGGGTGGTTGTGCGCCAGCACCACCTGCGTGGCATTATCCCGCAGAGCCTGCTGAACCGCCAAGCGGACGTTAAACTGAGCCGAATTGACACTGCCCTCAAAGATACGGGTGGTATTAAGAACCTTGCGCTTGTTGTCCAAACAAATGAGTAACACCGACTCGTCCTTTTCACCCAAAAACCATGGGACAACGTAGTCTATCAATCGGCGAATGTCGTACAACTGGGTAACGGTGCTCTCGGCGACGTCGCGGTGATACCGCGCGGTCGCCTGACCCATTAGAGTCAATAGCGACGCCACGTGTGGGGTGACGCCCGGTACCGTGAGAAGATCCTGATAATCCGCATTCACTACCTGCACCCAGCTGCCAAACTGGGACACCAGTTGATGGGCCAAGGGATTGGTATCCCGATAGGGAATGGCATAAAACAACAGCAGTTCCAAAATCTCATGGTCGCAGAACCCTTCCAGCCCATTGACAAGGAATCGTTCCTTCATCCGCTGTCGGTGTCCTTCATGCTCGGTACCCGGCTTGTGCGGTTGCGCCATACTTCCCACTTCTTTCTACATAATATATAATAATACTATCACATTCGCGCCCATTTGTAAAGAGGAGGCACCTATGAAAACCACCGTCACCGTCACCAAAAACGACGCCGGACAACGTCTGGACAAATTTTTAACCAAAACCTATCGCAACCTACCTATGTCCCTACTGTATAAAGCCGTGCGCAAGAAGGATATTCGTCTCAATGGCAAGCGGTGTGAGGCGTCCAGCCGACTGAATGAGGGGGATCAAATCTACCTCTTCCTGCCGGACGATGCGCTGGAAATCGCATCACCCACCTATGAATTTATGCACGCCTCCAAGCAATTGGACATCGTGTACGAGGACGAGCACGTGATGTTGCTCAACAAAAAAGCGGGATTGTTGGTACACCCCGACGATCGCGAATTTGCCGACACCCTCATTTTCCGCGTGCAACGGTATCTGTATGAGAAAGGCGAATACAATCCCGCCGACGAGCAGAGCTTTGCCCCCGCGCTGGTCAACCGCATCGACCGCAACACCAGCGGCATCGTCATCGCCGCCAAGACGGCGGCCGCTCTCCGCATACTGAATGCGAAGCTGAAAGAGCGAGAAATCGAGAAATATTACCTCTGCATTGTCCACGGAACGATGCCCAAGCGCGAAGACACGCTGGAGGCTTTCTTAGAGAAAAACGAATCCCAAAACCGCGTGTACATCTCCGACACCCAGAAGCAGGGCGCTCGCACCATCCGCACCCGCTACAAGGTGCTGGAGGAGAAAAACGGATTTTCGCTGTTGGAAATCCACCTGCTGACCGGTCGTACCCATCAGATTCGTGCCCACCTGGCCAGCATCGGACATCCGCTGTTGGGAGACGGCAAATACGGCACCAACGCCATCAACAAGGGGACAGGATTTAACAAGCAGGCGCTATGCTCCTATCGGCTGCAATTCGCCTTTACCTCCGACGCGGAAGAACTGAATTATCTAAACGGCAGAGAATTTGCCCTCACCGACGTGTGGTTTGCCGACGCATTCCGCAAAGGGGAAATTGGATAAAGAAAATGCCCACTGCTATCTGCAGTGGGCATTTTTTATACAAAAATAACGCGTCCGTCGGCGACACTGATACGGATGGTATCCCCCTTTTGGTATGCGCCCGCCAGCAATTTTTCTGCCAATGTATCCTCTACTTGGGTTTGGATGGCGCGACGCAAAGGGCGGGCGCCATAGACGGGGTCGAAGCCGTTTTCGGCCAAAAGCGGTGCTACAGAGTCATCCACGGAACAAGCGTAACCAAGGGATTGTAAGCGCTTACAAAGAGCATCCAAAAGCCCTTTGGCGATGGTAGAGGCCTGCTGTGCAGTGAGAGGACGAAACACCACGATCTCGTCCACCCGCCCCAACAATTCGGGGCGAAACAGTTGCTTGAGTTCTCCCATAGCCTCGCTACGCAAGGCGGCGGTGGACGCGGTTTGCGCGGCGGTGGCAAAGCCCATGCGCCCCTCCCCCGCCAACTTCCGCGCTCCCACATTGGAGGTCATAATGATGAGGGTGTTGCGAAAATCCACCCGCCGTCCGCGGGCATCGGTGAGTTGGCCATCCTCCAAAATCTGCAACAGCAGATTGAATAGGTCGGGGTGAGCCTTTTCGATCTCATCCAACAGTACCAAGCTGTATGGACGGCGACGCACTGCCTCGGTGAGCTGTCCCCCTTCCTCGTGTCCCACATAGCCGGGAGGGGAACCGATGAGGCGGGAGACAGCGTGCTTTTCCATATACTCCGACATATCCAGACGGATGATGGCCTTCTCGTCCCCGAATAACGCCTCTGCCAACGCCTTACACAAGGCGGTCTTTCCCACCCCCGTGGGACCGAGGAAAATGAAGGAGCCGGCGGGACGATTGGGGTCCTGCAGACCTGCTCGCCCGCGGCGTACCGCCCGCGCCACCGCGCTCACCGCCTCCTCCTGCCCCACGATACGGCGATGAAGGGTATCCTCCAGCGTCTGCAGACGCACTCCCTCCTCGCAGGAAACCCGCTCGGCGGGAATCCCCGTCCAATCTGCCACCACCATCGCTACATCCGCCGCGTCGACGGTGGCATCCTGTCGCAGGCGCACCCGTGCGGCGGCCTCGTCTAACAGGTCGATGGCTTTATCCGGCAAAAAGCGATCGGGAATATACCGCACCGACAGCTCCACCGCCGCCGCCATCGCCTCGTCGGCGATGTTTACCTTGTGATGGGTTTCGTATTTATCGCGCAAACCGGTCAACACCGCCCGAGTTTGGGCAGGGGTGGGCTCCCCCACCATCACCGTCTGAAAGCGTCGCTCCAGCGCCGCATCCTTTTCGATGTGGCGGCGGTATTCATCAATGGTGGTAGCGCCCACCAACTGCAACTCTCCCCGCGCCAACACCGGCTTGAGGATATTAGCGGCGTCCACCGCCCCCTCCGCCGCACCGGTTCCGATGAGATTGTGCAACTCGTCGATAAACAGCAGCACGTCCCCTGCGCGGGACACTTCGGCAAGAGCGTTTTTCACCCGTTCCTCAAAATCGCCCCGATATTTGGTACCCGCAACCATACCGGTCAGGTCCAGCGTGAGCAGGCGCTTTTCCCGCAAAATCTCCGGCACCGAACCCGCCACAATACGCTGTGCCAAGCCCTCGGCAACGGCTGTTTTTCCCACACCCGGCTCACCGATCAAACAGGGATTGTTCTTGGTGCGGCGGCAGAGAATGTGAATCACCCGACCGATCTCCTCCTCCCGCCCCACCACAGGATCCAGCATACCCGCCCGCGCCATAGCGGTCAGATCGCGTCCAAACTGATCCAGCGTGGGGGTGCGGCCTTTCGGCGCGGCCTTGGCTTGCGCCGCAGGCGGTGCCAGCGGTGCGCTGACCCGCGCCAAATCGCTGAGCAGGTCATTAGGACGACCATCCAAGCGGGTGAGCAGGCGCACCGCCACCCCCGTATCATCCCGTAGAATGGCGGCCAACAAATGCTCGGTGCCGGCCAAGCGTTGTCCCGCCATAGCCGCCTGCGCCAGCGCATTGTCCATCGCCGCCTTGGCGCGGGGGGTAAAATCCTCCACCGTCAAGGTGCTGGCAGAGCCGCGGCTCTCCGCCTCCAACAGACGGCGTGCATACTCCGCGGCGGTGATACCGCGGCCGCCCAACACCACCGCCGCCACACCGCTTCCCTCTTTCAGCAGACCCAACAGCACATGTTCGGTACCCACGTAGGTGTGCCCCATCTCCGCCGCCGATTCCATCGCCAAGCGCAACGCCGTATTGGCCTTTTCCGTAAATCGCTTAAACCGATACATACTATCCCTCCTACAACTACAATATAGGATGTTTTAGGGGTGGTTATACATCGGTTTTTATCACCATTCTTCCCACCTTACATACATTGGATAATGAAAGGTGACCATAACCGGTTACCGATCGAAGGAGGTGGCATACATGTGTCTGCGCAATTTGTTCTGCGGCGGTGACTGCAACTGGATCCTGCTGATCATCATCGTTCTGTTGCTCATCGATGACGGCGGCTGTGGCTGTAACAACACCTATCCCGCAAACAACGGCTGCGGTGGCTGCGGTTGCGGCTGCTAAACGCCACAAAAGGGCAGGGCGGTCACCTTGGCGACCGCCCTGTTTCTTCCTTTTTCTGCTTTTTACTCGTTTTTGTGGCAACCCTTGACAAATCTCCCGTTTTTTGGTAATATCAGCGTACCAACTCATTCTATCGAAAGGGGGAGCCACCATGACTTCCACCGGTATTGTGCGCCGCATCGACGCGGCTGGCCGCTTTGTGTTGCCCATCGAACTGCGCCGCACCCTAGACATCGGGGATGACGATGCGCTGGAGATCTTTCTGGAGGACAACACCATCGTGCTCAAAAAGTATCAGCCCGCCTGCATCTTCTGCGGTAATGCGCGGGACGTCAGCGGCTATAAGGGCAAGAACGTATGCCTGAACTGCCGCCGCGAACTGGGCGATTCCGTATAATCTGTGACAGAAAAAATCCCGAGGCGATTGCCTCGGGATTTTTTATTTTCATCAAGACCACTGGGTCCAGTAGACGACACGGCAGGTGCCAAACTCCACCTTGGCCGTACCGGTGGGGATGTTGAAGGTGTAGGTGTCCACCTCTTTGGCCTCCAGCATGCCAAAATAGAGGGTACCGAAGTAGCGATCCTCCATGGTGAGAACGTTGCCCTCGGCATCGGTGCAGGTATACTGTACGTAAGAGGTCTCCTCAGTCATCCACTTGCCGCTGATATTCTCCAGCGTCACGGTGACCACGTTGCCCTGCTGGGAAATCTCCTTGACAAAGATGCGGCCGCGACCGTCCAGATCATAGCCCACCTCCGGCAATGCGGCAGAGGGTACGCTGGGGACATCCGGCACATCGGGGGGATTGGGCGTGTCGGGATCCTCCGGCTCATCGGGGCCCAGAGTAACATCCCACTCGTTGAGATACTGCTGCAGACGGCCCAGGTCGCGGTTGTTGACCTTGCCGTTGCCATCCACATCGCAAGCATCCAGATTGATCTCTACATCCCACTCGTTCAGATACTGCTGCAGACGACCCAAGTCACGGTTGTTGATCTTGCCGTTGCCGTCCACGTCGCCATACAACACGTCGGCAGCGGAGGCGGGCAACACCGCCACCATGGACACCAGCATAGCCGTCATCAGTAGAATGGAAATTGCTCGTTTCATATCCGAGTCCTCCTTAGTCGAAAAGGGAATTCATCATCTTATTTATCATACCAAACAGACAGGGGGTCTGTCAACCGATTTCGCAGAAAAAATCCCGAAGCCATCCGACTTCGGGATTTTTCATATCAAATATACTGCTGGATCTCGTAAATCAACGCCTGTGCCGTGGGATACGCACCGCGGCTGACATTGACAATACGACCATCCGGAGTGATAAACACGGTGGTGGGATAACCGGTAACGCCAAAGCCCTTATGCAGTGACACGGAATCGTCCGTCACCGGGAAAGTCAAACCATTGTTGTTGCGGAAACTGGTCACCACCCTAGCCGAATCAAAGGGGTTAATGGCCAAGATTTCCACATCGGTTCTATATTGTCGATACACCTCTTCAAAAAAGGGGAACTCGTGGCGGCAATAGGGACAATCCGCAAACCAGAAATTGAGCAGCACCAGTTTCTTCTCCTGCAACAGGGTCGAAAGACGATGGGTACCGCCATCGATATCGGTGAGCACAAAATCATACATCTGCATTCCCACTTGATATCCGGCATCGCTGTGATCGCTCTTTTCCGCCATCGCTTTGGTGGCGGTCATCTGCACCGTGGTGGTGGTGAACACCATATCACCCGATACCACATACCCCGTCGGCAGACCATCCAGCACCACCTCGTAGGTAGTGCCCTTGGGTACCTGAATGGTGGCGGTGCCACTCTTGCTGGTGACTGCCTGACCTGCCGGCGTATCGCAAGCATCCACATACACGATCACGGTAACGCCGCCCAAACCCATACCGGTGGCACCATCCAGCAAAGTGACGTGAAACGGAACCGTCTTAGGTCCCAACGTCACGTCCCACTCATTGAGATATTGCTGAAGTAACGCCATGTCACGATTGTTTGCCCGACCGTCGCCGTCCACATCTGCCAAGGCGGGATCTACCGCCACGTCCCACTCGTTGAGGTATTGCTGAAGTAACGCCAAATCGCGGTTATTCACCTTGCCGTCAGCGTTTAAGTCGCCGTATACCGTCGTCGCCGCCGACACAGACACCGCCGACAACAGCAACACCATCATCAATAACACGGAAAGGATACGTTTCATCTTCCTACCTCCCAAATATCATTTTCTTCATCATAACAAACCAAACACAATCCTGTCAAGAGCAACGCATCGCCACATATAAAAAAACAGCCGTCACAAAAGCGACGGCTGTTTGGCAGATGCTTAGTTGTTCTTGTTGCGGCTCTCGAACAGACGGGTGATCTCCAGCAGATCGTCGTCCTCCTCCGGCCAAGCAGATACCTCAAACTTGGTCTGACCGGCGGGAACGGCATTGCTGGTAGCGGGCTTGGACTTGTAATCGCAGGTCAAGCCGGTGGCGATGACGGTGACGCTGACAGCGTCGCCCATCTCGGCATCCAGGCTGTAACCCCAGATGATGTTGGCATCAGGGTGCATCTGGTTGCTGATGGCGCTGGTAGCGGCCTCCATCTCGTCAAAGTCGAAATCTTCGGGAGCAACAATGTAAATCAGCACGCCACGGGCACCTTGGATGGAAGTTTCCAGCAGGGGGCTGTCCACAGCGGCCTGAGCAGCCTCAGCGGCACGCTCCTTGCCCTCGGAACGACCCATACCCATATGGGCAAAGCCGGCATCCTTCATGATAGCCAGCACGTCGGCAAAGTCCAGGTTGATGTCGCCGGGACGGAGAATCAGCTCGGAGATGCTCTGCACACCCTGACGCAGCACCTCATCGGCCATCTCGAAGGCGTTCTTCATAGTGATACGCTCGGTGGTGACCAACTTAATGCGGTCGTTGGGGATGACTACCAAGCTGTCCACGTGCTCCTTGAGGGAGGCAATGCCATCCTCGGCCTGCGCCATACGGCGATTGCCCTCGAAGGAGAACGGCTTGGTGACGATACCCACGGTGAGGATGCCCATATCGCGGGCAATCTGAGCCACCACGGGAGCCGCACCGGTGCCGGTGCCGCCACCCATACCGGCGGTGACAAACACCATATCCGCACCCTGCAGGGCGGCCACGATCTCGTCATGGCTCTCCTCGGCGGCACGCTGGCCGCGCTCAGGGTTGCCGCCGGCACCATGGCCGCGGGTCAACTTGGTGCCAATCTGAATCTTATGGGTAGCCAAAGACACGTCCAGCACGGCGGCGTCGGTGTTGATGGCCATAAACTCTACACCACGGACACCGGCACGCACCATACGGTTGATGGCGTTGCCGCCGCCACCGCCCACACCGATGACCTTGATCGTAATGCTGTTATTAGGGACTGCTGCACTAATCTGCATCATAACTGTGTCCTCCTATTTATACAATAACTTGATTTAAAGTTTAGTATTATACACATTATATTGTATCACGGCACTAAATAATTTTCAATAACAAATTGTAAAAAGAGCAAACTTTTTTACACTTTTTTTGACAAAAAAGAACAGGGGAAGGCGTTTTTCACACCTTCCCCTGTGTTTTTCGGTTTATGCGGCAGTCGGCGGCGTATAGACGGCCTTATCATTCGAGTCGTCCTCGTCACCGTAGCTGGTCATATCCAACACGCCGGCAGCATCCTTGCCGTTATTTTCCCACACGGTGGGCAGAACTTCGGCCAACGCCTTCACCTGATTTTCCAGCGCGGTGGCCTCGCCCAACCGCACCTGCAGACCACTGTCCAAGCGCAAGGTAATCTCCGACTGGTCGCTGATGTCAATGGCAGCTAAAGACACCGCCTCCTGACGATTGGCCTCTTGGAGGATGGTGTGGCAAATAAACAAGCTGCGCACATCCAGCAGCTCTTTGCCTACCACAACGGCCTCGTAAGAAGCACCCTCAATCCGCACGACGTCCTCCGGCAGGTTTTCCTCCGGCAGACTCTCCAACACCAGATTATCCTCGTTGATCACCGTCCACTCGTCGCCGGTTTGTACCGCGGCCATGGGCTTCTTCTGTGCTTGTTCCAGCTTATCCAGTACCTCTTGGGGGGTGTATATGGATTTGTCGTTGCTCTTATCGTCGTCGGAATAGAAGATCATATTCAGGCGTCCGGCGGCGTCCTCGCCATTGTTGGCGTATAGGGTGGGCAACGTTTCGGTCAGTGCTTTAATCTGATTGGGCAGGTTGGTTTCACCGCCCAGCACCACCTCAATGCGCTCGTTGAGGCGGATGCAGATCTTGGTTTTGGCGGAAATATCGATGGTGGTCATGCTATCCAGACCATAGTGGTCTGCCTCCACCATCAGCGTGGCGCAAATACGCAAACTGCGCTCATCCAGCAGTTCTTTACCCACCGCCTGATTGGCAAAAGAAGCACCCTCGATACGCACCACGCCCTTGGGGATCTTATCAAACGGCACCTTTTCCATAGCGTGATTGTTGGCGCCGAGGATCATCCAATCCTTATCCACGTTGACCGCTGCCACCACCGGCACTTCGGCCACCTTGATGCGCAACGTATAGAAGGAGGCGTTTTCCACCACCACCTGATTGCCGTCCAGATAGGGCAATGCTTTCACCAAGGATTTGCACGCGTCGACCTTGTTGAGGCTGAGCAGGCTCTGACCCACGTACAGTTTGCTGGCTTTAATAATCTCCTCGTCGGTGTAACGGGTATCCCCCTCCACCTCGATGGATTTTACCGCCAGGAATTTCACCGGCTCACCCTTAGCACTCTTGGCATCCGCCCGCATCTTAATCACCACGGCGGCGCCGATCAGCGCCACGATCAACGCAATGGACAGCACGATGAGCATACGGGTAATCATCAATTTGCGACGGCGGCGCTGGCGTTCCAACTGACGAGCCTTAAGCAAATCCTCCGGCTGACCGTTACGGGGGCGAACGTGACGCAAATCTCGATTGTCTGCCGTCGGCTCCACGGGATGACGGTTATATTTGGTTTTGGAGTTTTGACGGTCGTTCATACAATGTCCATTCCTTTTTTAAAATCTTGTGATACAAGCACCCACACCTTGCAGGCTGTCTACGGGAGATTCGTACCCCCGATCCAAATGATGCAATTCCGTCAGGCGAGTTGCCCCGTCCGCCGCCAAAGCGGCCACCAACAAGGCGGCGCCGCCCCGCAGGTCGGTACAGGACACCTCCGCGCTATGAAGAGTGGATACCCCTTCCACCACCGCCACCCGTCCGTCCACGCGGATATGCGCACCCATACGGGTCAATTCATCCACATAGCGGTAGCGGTTTTCGAAAATAGTTTCCACAAACACGGTGGTGCCCTCCGCTAAGCAAGCCGCCGCCAACAACGGTGCAGCGGCGTCGGTGGGAAAACCGGGGTAAGGCAGGGTACGCACCATCCCCATCCCACGAAGGCGAGATGGGGCAATAACATGTATGGCATCCCCCACCGCGGTAATGGTGCAACCGGCCTGCTCCAGCGGAGCAAATACCGGTGACACCGGCAGATAGGGGCAATCTTTCAACGTCAGGACGCCACCGGTAACGGCGGCGGCCGCCAAGTACGTGGCGGCTTCGATACGGTCGGCCATCACTCGATGGCAAGCGCCGTGGAGACAGGAAACTCCCTCAATAACGAGAGTGCCGCTGTCGCCGCCGGTAATGCGTGCGCCGCCGGCGTTGAGAAACGCGCACAGGTCGGCAATCTCCGGCTCACGGGCGGCGTGGCGCAAGACGGTAGTGCCCTCGGCGGTACAGGCCGCCAGCAAGATGTTTTCGGTAGCTCCCACGCTGGGGAACGGCAGAGTGATTTCGGCACCGCGCAAACGGGTGGCACAGCAACGAATGCGACCGTGCTCCTCTGTCACCGTAACACCCAAACGGCGTAAGGCAGACAGGTGCAGATCGATGGGACGTGGTCCCAGCTCACAACCGCCGGGGTAGGTCAACTCCGCCTCGCCGCACCGCGCCACCAATGCGCCGAGGAACACGATGGACGAGCGCATTGCCCGCATCAGCGCGTCCGGCACGTGGCCGCAATTGAGATGGGTGGCATCCACCGTCACCCGATCCTCCTCCTGTGCCACACAGCATCCCAGATGGCGCAAAATTGCCAACGAGGCCGTGACGTCCGACAAACGGGGACAATTGGTCAGTTGGCTGACATCTGCCGCTAACAACGTAGCGGCCAACAGCGGCAGGGCGCTGTTCTTTGCGCCGTGGATGGGAATCTCTCCCTCCAATCGGCAACCGCCGCGAATATGTATCGCATCCATAGCGACCCCTCCTCTCCACATCGCCAATGTATGCAGAAAGAAGATGTCCCGACCGGTTTATTTTTTCAGCAGTTTGTTAAGCTCGTTCATAATGCGCGCGTCAGCGTCCAAAATGGCGGCACCACGCACGTTGTCCGCCATCTCCTGCAGGGTAGCAGAGTTGGAGGTAATCTGTTGTATGGCATCCCACAAGCTGTCGGCGGTGAGGTCCTTTTCCTCGATGCAGACCGCCGCACCGCGATTGACCAGCACCATGGCGTTATGATACTGGTGATTCTCCGCCACGTAGGGGGAAGGAATCAGGATGGAGGGTTTGCCCGCGGCGGGAAGCTCGCTCAGGGTCATCGCACCGCAACGACAGATGACCAAATCCGCCGCCGCCATACAACGGGGCATATCGTCGATGTATTCCCGCACGGTGACACCGTCACCGGTGAGGGGTACACCCATCCCGTCCAACTGCGCCTTCATGGCGGCATAGCCCGCCTTACCGGCGCCGTGGATGTGCTGCAATTTACCCTCGGCACGGCTACGACGCAGCACTTCTGCCATGGCCTCGTTAATATGGGCCGCACCCAGACTGCCGCCAAAGGACAGCACCAAAGGACGGTTGTCCACCCCCAGCTCAGCCCGTGCCGACGCCTTATCCAGCGTGACGAAATCCGAGCGAATGGGGTTGCCGGTCACCACCGCATTCACCCCCTCGGGGAGGTGGCGTCGGGCGTCCTCGCTGCACAGCAGAACCAGCGCACCCTCCTTGCCCAGCATCTTCACCGTCACACCGGGGAAGGCGTTGGACTCGTGCACCGCCACGGGGATACCCCGCTTGAGGCACTCACGCAGGACGGGACCACAGACGTAGCCGCCGGTACCGACAGCCAAATCGGGTTTGAACTCTTTAATAATACGAGCAGAAGCGGCAGAAGCAGTAAACACGTTGGCCGCCGCCATAATATTGCGCCCGATGTTTTTCAGGCTCAGCCGACGTTGAAAACCACGCACCGTCACGGTGCGGATGGCATAGCCCGCCGCCGGCACCAGTTGGGTCTCCATGCGACCCTTGGCTCCTACAAACAGAAACTCGGCGTCGGGGTATGTTTTTTTCAACAGTTCGGCGATGGCGAGGGCGGGGTTGATGTGTCCCGCCGTGCCGCCACCGGTCATCAGTATACGCATAGGGATCTCCCCTTTTTATAGTTTTTCCATTTTGGACTGTCGGGAAACCGACAGCACCACGCCCATCTGCGCCATCAGCATCAGAATGGAGGTACCGCCGTAACTGAAGAAAGGCAGGCTGATACCCGTATTGGGCATCAGGTTGGAAACCACCGCCACGTTGAGCGCCACCTGTATACCGATCTGCAAGGTAAGACCCAACGCCAGCATACAGCCAAACTTGTCAGGAGCTTTCATGGCAATGCGGAAACCGCGCCACATCAGCAGGGCAAACAACAAAAGCACGATGATGGCACCTACCCAGCCCATCTCCTCGCAGAATACGGAGAACACAAAGTCGTTTTGAGGCTCAGGGAGGAACAGGTGCTTTTGACGGGAGTTGCCGGGTCCTTGACCCAACAAACCGCCGGAACCGATGGCAATCATCGACTGCACCGTCTGCCACGCGTGGTCACGACCGGACATACCGTCCTCAAAGGTAATCTGATTGGTGAAGGACTCCATGGGATAACGCCACACCAGGATACGGTCCTGCTCATAGCCCATCACCACCACCATCACCACCAAAACCGTGATAGCAAGCAGAGCCATAAGGCCTAAATGCCACAGGCGGGTGCCACCGATATACATCATGGCAACACCTAAGATGGCAATCAGCAACGTACCCGACAGGTGCGGCTCTACCAACACCAAACCACAGGTGATACCTAAAATAACCACCAACGGCAAAAAGCCAACGGTAAACTTTTTCATGCGCTTATGATTGAGCGAAATGAGGTGGGCAAACAACAGCACCAAGGCAAACTTGGCTATCTCCGACGGTTGGAAACTGATGGGTCCCACCTGCACCCAACGACGAATGCCGGTGGCGGAGGGCATTACCAACGCCAAGCCCAACAGCACCAAACTGACAAACCAAAAAATCCACGCCCAACGATGGAGCACGTGATAATCCACCATCGAAATGAGCAACATCAGCACCAAACCGCCCAAGGCAAACAGCGCCTGCTTGCGGATATAGAAAAAGCTGTCGCCGTCGTTATAGTTGAGAGCGTACACGTGGCTGGCGGAATACAACGTCGCCAAACCGATGATGAGAATGATCATCATCAACACGAAAAAATGCATATCAAAGCCGGTAGCCAAATGAAACCACCGTTTCCACCACTTCTTGTCACCGGAACGCTTGGTGGGACGGGTGGCGTCTTGGTTGCCGCCGGAACGGGCAGCCATATCTCTATTCTGCGCCATCGTGCACACTCCTTTCTACGAAATTTAGAAATCGAACATTAAGAACCCAGCAGCAACATGGTCACCGCGCCGGCACAGCCAACGAAGGTCACCAACGTAAACACCGCCACAATGCGATTCTCGCTCCAGCCACACATCTCAAAATGATGGTGCAGAGGGCTCATCTTAAACAGGCGCTTGCCGTGGGTCAGCTTGAAATAACCCACCTGCAGAATCACCGACAGATTCTCGATAATGTACAAAATACCCACAGGCACCAGCAAGAACGGCTGCTCGATGCCAAAGGCAATGGCGGTGAGCACGCCGCCCACAAACAAGGAACCGGTGTCACCCATAAACACCTGCGCGGGATGCAGATTCCACATCAGGAAACCCGCCAATCCACCGGCCAAAGCCACCGCGGGGAAGCCCATAGCCATCGTGCCGTTGCCGGCCAGACCGCTGAGCATCAGCAGGCCCAACGCCGCCACAAAACCGGTGAGTCCACACAGGCCGTCCACGCCGTCGGTGAGGTTGGTGGCGTTGGTCATCGCCACGATCACAAACACGGTGAAGGGGATATACCAAATGCCCCAATCCACAGGGCCGATGAAGGGAATGTTAAACTTGCCCTCGCCGTAGATGTACATCAACACCGCGTAAGCCGTGGAAAGAGCCAGCTGCAAAAACATCTTCTGAATCGCGGTCAAGCCCTTGTTACGCTTTTTAACCACCTTGATATAATCGTCCAAAAAGCCGATCACACCACAGCCGAAAGCCAAGCCCACACCGCCCCACAGGCGCATCTTCTCGTAAGGTGTAGCCAGCAGCGGCGGCACCACGACATTTTGCAGGTTGGGGTTATTCAGCTCAAGGGTAAGGGGGGTGTCGAGGGTACACTGATACGCCACCACAGCCGCCACCACCGACACCATAAAGGCAATGATGAACATAATACCGCCCATGGTGGGAGTACCTTGCTTCTGTTGGTGCCACGTGGGACCGTCCTCCAAGATGGTCTGACCAAACTTTAATTTACGCAGCCAAGGAATCAGCCACTTGCCCAGCAGCAAAGAAGTGACAAAGGAGAGTATGCCGCAACCAGATAGAATTATAATGGTCATAATATTCATAACCGTTCCTCCTAATCCTGTTTATTGAGCCGACAAGGCGTCGGCTACGACTTCCCGTTCGTCCAGATGGATGACCTCGTCGGCCAAAATCTGATAAGTTTCGTGTCCTTTGCCCGCCAACAAAATGGTGTCGCCGGGCTGTGCGTTGGCAATCGCCCAATGGATTGCCTCTACGCGGTTGACCACCACGGTATGCGGGGTTTCCGTCTTACGCACACCGGGGAGGATGTCGCCAATGATGGCAACGGGATCCTCCGAGCGGGGATTGTCGGAGGTGACCACCACGTAATCCGACAGAGAGGCGGCTACCTCACCCATCAAGGGACGTTTGGTCTTATCCCGGTCGCCGCCGCAACCGAACAGAGTAACCAGACGGCCGGCACAGCACTGCTTAAGTGTGCGGCAGATATTGTCCAATCCGTCGGGGGTGTGAGCGTAGTCGATCACCACCGTAAAATCCCGACCGGTGGGAACCACCTCGGCACGACCCTTGACACCGGCGGCGGCAGACAACGCCTCCACCACACGGTCAAAGGGTAACCCGAGCTTAAGGCACACGGTGGCGGCACACAGGCCGTTGTACACCGAGAACTGACCGGGAATCTGCATGTGCACCTCGCCAATTCCCTCGGCGCCCACCAACTCGAAGTCCACGCCGTCGGCACGGTAGCGGATATGACGCGCCGCATAGTCGGCGTCCGCCTTGGCGGAGTAAGTGGTCAAGGGGCAAGGGACGCCGTCCGAAATGGCGGCCGCCCACGCATCGTCGGTATTGACGATACCCACGCGGGACAAGGAGAACAGCTCCTTTTTCGCCAACATGTAATTTTCCATAGTACCGTGATAATCCAAGTGGTCTTGGGTGAGGTTGGTGAACACACCCACCTCATAGACACATCCGGCTACACGGCGCTGATCCAGTGCGTGGGAGGAAACCTCCATCACACAGTAGTCGCAACCCTCCACCACCATCAGCGCCAACAGACTCTGCAAGTCGTAGGGATCGGGGGTGGTGTGGCGGGCGGGTAACACCCGATCGCCGATGAGATTATGGATGGTGCCGATGAGACCTACCTTGTAGCCCTCATGCTCCAACATAGCCTTGATGAGGGTGGTGGTGGTAGTTTTGCCGTTAGTGCCGGTGACACCGATCATCTTAAGCCGTGCGGCAGGATGACCGAACCAGTTGGCACAGATCTGCGCCCAAGCCATGCGGGTATTCTCTGCCATCAACTGCGTGTGCAGACCCAAATCCCGCTGTACCAGCACGGCGGCGGCACCCGCCTGCTGGGCATCGGCGGCAAAGCGGTGACCGTCCACGGCGGTACCCTCGATGCACACAAACAGACAGCCCGGCTCCACCCGACGGGAATCACAGGTGATGGACACGATTTCGGTGTCCTCCTTAAGCAATCCGAAGGAGATGCCGGTATTGGCCAGCAATTCATAGAGTTTCATCGTTTTTCATCCTCTCTGAGGTTTGCATTATTCCGAAGTCACTTGATAATAGAAATTCACTTCAATGACTGTACCTTTAAACACGCGCTCGCCTTGCTTAATGCTCTGGCGATTGGAAAGCGCCGCCTCGCCGGAGCCGCTGATGAGACCGGTCAACTGCACGTTCAGTCCCAACTGGGCGGCACGGGCATTGACCTCGGTAACAGTGAGGCCGGTGAAATCCGGCACCGTCACCATATCCGCCGCAGACTCCTCGGTGTACAGCAACACCGTGCCACCGGCAGGAATGGTCTGACCCGCCTCCGGTACCTGCATAACCACCTTGTCGCCGTTGCCGACGACCGAGAACTTCAAGCCGGCGTTAGTAATCTTATTTTGGGCCACCGCCACCTCTTGACCGGTCACGTCGGGGGTGATGCGAGAGAGAGAGCTCAACTCCTCCTCAGTATAGGAGGGCTCCACGCCCAAATGAGGCAGAATGGACTCAAAAATCTTCTGAGCCACGGGAGCGGACAAGGTGCCGCCGTAGCGAATGTCGGTCTGGGGATCGTCCAGCAGCACCAACACCGCCACCTGGGGGTCGTCCGCAGGGGCAAAGCCGCAGAAGGAGGCGATGACGTCGTCCTCGTTGGTGGTGGCACGCTTTTCGGAAGTACCGGTCTTGCCTGCCACGCGGTAGCCTGCCACATAGGCATTCTTGGAGCCGCCGCCGTTGACGATGTCGCCCAAAATCTTGCAGATACGGGCGGAGGTGTCCTCCGAAATGATCTGACGCTTCATCTTGGGCTCGGTGGTGGAGATGACGTTGCCGTCCGCATCCAACACCTGAGAGACCACATAAGGGGTCATCAGCTTGCCGCCGTTGGCAATGGCGGACATAGCGGTGATCATCTGAAGAGGAGTCACCTGGAAGGTCTGACCGAAAGAGGCGGTGGCCAAAGAGGCCTGGGAGCCTTGCAACGTTGCCAACGAGTGGTAAATGCCGTTGTTCTGCTCGCCGTTCATATCCACGCCGGTTTTCTCGGTGAAACCGAAACCGTTAAAGTACTTGTAGTAGGTGTCGGCGCCCATATCCAATCCCAACTGCATAAAGTAGGGGTTGCAGGACTTGGAAATGGCGTCCGGCAGATTCAACGTGCCGTGCTTATTGGGATACACGTGGCAACGGATGGGCTTGGGCCAACCCTCCACCAACAAAGCGTTGGTGCACTCGTAGCAGGTGTTTTCATTCACCTTGCCCTCCTCCATCGCCATGGCGGTGGTGAACACCTTAAAGACCGAACCCGGCTCGTAAGAGTCGGTGATGGCCTTGTTACGCCACTGCAACTGGCGGGCAGCATACAGCGCGTTGGCTCGCTCCGCCTCCGGCATATCTTCGATGGATTGCAGGGTGTTGGCGTCGGCAATGGCAAAGGGGTCGTTGGGATTGTAGTCGCCCTTGGTGGCCATAGCCAAGATGGCACCGGTGTTGACATCCATCACGATGGCTACGCCGCGATGCAGGGCACCGGTGGCCTCCACCGCCTCGCCCAGATACTTTTCGGTATACATCTGAACGGTGGAGTCGATGGTGGTCACCAGACCGTAACCATCCTCTGCGTCCACCACCTTGGTGTATTCCATGGTGGTGGGCATCTCGTCGCCGATACCGTTCTGGGCGGTGACGATGCGTCCGGGGGTACCGGACAACACCGAATTATATTTGGCCTCCAAACCCTCCAAGCCCACGTTGTCCGTGCCGGTGAAGCCCAACACGGTGGAGGCTAAGCTGCCTTGAGGATAATAACGTTTGTAGTCGGTGATGATATAGAACGCTTTGGTCAGGCCGTTCTTCTCCGCCCATTCCACAAAGGCGGTTTTTTCTTTGTACTCAACCTTGGACTGGATCACTTCGTACTGCGAATTGACCTTACCGGTCTGCTCGTACACCTTGTCGTAGTCCACGTCGAACATCTCGGACAGGTCGGTGGCAATCCGCTCGCGCAGCAACAACAACGCTTTGTCATCCGACAGGTTCTGCTTTTTATCCACGCCGTCCAGGTCCTTCCAGTCGCAGGCGGCAATATTCTTGGGGGACATGACGATCTTCCACACGTCTGCCGATGCCGCCAACAACTGCATGTTGGAGTCGTAGATGGGACCACGCTTGGCGGTCACCACCGTATCGCTGAGCTGTTGGGAAACCGCGCGTTTCTGCCACTCCTCGCTCTCAAACAGCTGTAATTTACCCAGCTGGAGAATGTTGGCCAAGAAGAACACCACCGCCACCGCAAACAACACAATCCGTGCGCGCCACCGCATCTGTTTGGTGGGCATACGGGTGGTGGGAGCACTCTTTGCACCGTCCTTTTCTGCCGGTTTTTGTCGGGAATATTTATCCATAAAAGCGACCTCGCTTTCAACGTATCATCATAAAAATCCGTATTTTCGATCCCATTTACCCCTCTGCGACACCATGCGACACAGTGGGATAAAAACAACAAACGAGAGTTAAGATCGCGCGTCTTAACTCTCGATGCTGCCTGTACATAGGTATGCGGTCAGGCGCGTAATATGACGCCCCGAATGGTTGCTTATGAGAAAAAGTCTACGATGGACCCCCACGTGCGCTCCAGCCACGTTTCATCCTTTTCGGTCACGATCACCTGATCCTCATCAGTGGCCTCGATGTAGTAGATCTGGTTGCTGTTAATGGGATACAGGCCGTTTTCCTGCACGTAGGCGTTGACCTGCTCGGCGGAGGTTTCTCCCGCCAACTCGGATTTGAGGCGAACCCCCTCCGACTCCAGTGCATTAAACTCGGACGTCTTTTCGGCTATGGTTTTGTTCATCTCGGTCAAGCGGACGCGGCAGGTGATGAAATAACCCACCACACCGACGGCCACAGCAGCAATCACAAGGTAGATCAACAAATTGAGCACAGATTGACGATGGGCACGGCGGCGGTTGTCTTCATCCGCCTTTTTGGTGTTTTTAAGTTCCACGAGATGGGGTTTGCGTTGCGGGCTGAACAAATCTAAATCATACGCCGCATTGGTGTGCTGTGCCATGTTGTCTACCTCCTTTCGCTTTATAATCTAAGACCTTAATCTCTGTATCGATCGTGTACTTTTTCGATGCACCGCAGTTTTGCGCTACGGCTGCGGGGGTTATCCGCCAACTCCTCGTCGGTGGCGGTGGCCGGCTTCTTGGTGATCAGCGCGGCGGCGGGAGTGCGTCCGCAGACGCAAACGGGAAATTCCCGAGGGCAGGTGCAACCCTGCCGCAATTCTTGAAACCGATTCTTGACCATCGCGTCCTCCAGCGAGTGGAAGGTGATGATGGCAAGGCGACCACCCACGTTGAGACAATCAAAAGCGGTGTCCAGCGCAGAGGACAAGCAGTCCAGCTCGCCGTTGACGGCGATGCGCAACGCCTGAAACACCCGACGGGCGGGATGGCCGTCGCGGCGTGCTGCCGCAGGTACCGAGCGGCTGATGATGTCTGCCAGCTGCAAGGTGGTTTCGATGGGCGCCTTTTCCCGCTCCCGCACGATGGTGCGGGCGATGGGACGGGAGAACTTTTCCTCGCCGTAGCGCCAGAAAATATCGGCTAATTGTTTTTCGTCTAAGGTCGCCACCAAATCGGCGGCGGTGGTGCCACTCTGACTCATCCGCATATCCAGCGGTGCGTCGTGATGGTAGGAGAAGCCACGCTCGGGAGCGTCCAACTGATGGGAGGACACGCCGATATCCAGCAGGATGCCGTCTACACCGTCAATGCCCAAATCATCCAACGCCTGACGCATATTCACAAAATTGGTCTGCACCAAGGTGGCGGGCAAGCCCTGCAAGCGGGCGCCTGCCGCCGCAATGGCGTCAGGATCCTGATCCAGGGAGATAAGCCGTCCCGTGGTCAAGCGGGAAGCGATGGCGTGGGAATGGCCTCCACCCCCGGCGGTACCGTCCAAGTAAGTACCGTCGGGGTGGATGCCTAGCGCCTCAATAGTCTGATCCAGCAGCACCGGACGGTGATAGGTTTGTTCCGCCATAGATGCCACCTCATTAGAATCCGTATTTCACGAATTCTTCCTCAAGTTTTTCGTCGGTCATATCCGCCATCACCTCATTGTAAACGGCGGGGTTCCAAATCTCCGCGCGGCGGCCGGCACCGATGATAAGGCACGGCTTTTCCAACCCGGCGTGAGCAATCAAATTCTTGTTGAGCAAAATACGCCCCTGGGCGTCGGGGGTAACGTCCTCAGCAGACTCGGTCACCTTGCGCAGTAACTTGCGGGTCTCGGCCATAGGAGCCTCGGTGATCTTCTGCAGCAGGCTGTCCCACTCCTCCATGGAGTAGAGGCTGACGCACTTGTCCAGTACGCAGGCAGCGATGAAGGTCTCGCCCAACTTCTCGCGCAACTTGACGGGGACAAAGATACGTCCCTTGGCGTCCATATTGTGTTCAAATCGACCGTACAACATCATACCTTTGTCCCTCCTTTCGTCCACTCCCCCACGGGGCTGTGGAAAACTTTGTGGAAAGTGTGGAAATTCACCACTTCGCACCACTTTGATGCACATTTCTCCACTTATGCTCATTATAAAGGGTAATTTTGAAAAAATCAATAGGAAAATTTTCCTTTTTACAGAAAATACGTAAAATTTTTTGCCAAATTTTTGCCAAAAAAGACAAAAACCCGACGGCAACTAACATTGCCGTCTGCTTTTGCTGTAAAAATTTAGTTGTGATTACACATTAAACAGGAATTCAACTACGTCGCCATCCTGCATCACATATTCCTTACCCTCGGTGCGGACCAGACCCTTGCCGCGGGCGTTGGCCAAGCTACCGCAGGCCATCAGGTCGTCAAAAGCGATAACCTGAGCACGGATGAAGCCACGCTCGAAATCGGTGTGGATGCGGCCGGCGGCCTTGGGAGCCTTCCAGCCACGGCAGATGGTCCAGGCGCGCACTTCCTTTTCACCGGCCGTCAGGAAGGAGATCAGACCCAGCAGGTGGTAACTCTTCTGGATCAGGCGATCCAGACCGGAGTTGGACAGACCCAACTCGGAGAGGAACATCAGCTTCTCCTCGGCGTCCATGTCCACGATATCTGCCTCCATCTGGGCGCAGATGGGCAGCACCTCGGCACCCTGCTCGGCGGCCAGCGCCTCCACCTTCTTATAGTGGGGGTTGCCGGTGGGCTCGCCACCCACGAAGTCGCTCTCGGTCAGGTTGGCGGCATAGATGATCGGCTTGGAGGTGAGCAGAGCCATCTGGCCCATCATGCCCACCTCGTCCTCGTCGCAATCCAGCGCACGGGCGGGCTTGCCACTCTCCAACAGCTCCTGCAGACGCCCCAGGAAATCCAGCTCCTTCTGCAGGCTCTTGTCGCCCTTGAGATCCTTGGTGACGCGGGCAATGCGGCGCTCCACCATCTCCATATCGGCAAAGATCAGCTCCAGGTCAATGGTCTCGATGTCGCGCAGGGGATCAATGCTACCCTCTACGTGGATGATGTCGTCATTCTCGAAGCAACGCACCACATGAACGATAGCGTCGCACTCACGGATATTACCCAAAAACTTATTGCCCAGACCCTCGCCTTTGCTGGCACCCTTGACTAAGCCCGCGATGTCCACAAACTCGATGGCAGCGGGGACGATGGGCGGAACCTTAGCGCCATCGGTGTACATCTCCTGCAGGGCGGTCAGACGGCTGTCCGGCACCGCCACCACACCCACGTTGGGGTCGATGGTGCAGAAGGGGAAATTGGCGCTCTGGGCGCCGGCGTTGGTGATGGCGTTAAACAAAGTGGACTTGCCCACGTTGGGCAGACCGACGATACCTAATTTCATACTTTCATTCTCCTTGCGTTTGGTGTTCAACTTGGTATTATAACGCATTGTGGCAGGGATTTCAATACATTTTATCAAGGTGACTCAAAACAACTTGCTTTTTCACCGCCGCTCTGCTATAATGGGCTGTAATTTCAACGGAAAGTGATAAGGTGAATCTCTATGAAAAAAGTGTTTGCACTTCTGCTATGTATGACGTTGCTGATAGCGCTCCCCACCGGCTGTAAGAAGAACGACGGAGTGGAATTAACCGAAGCCACCGTCACCGCCGACCTGATTCAAAACAGCAACCTGTATTTCTATCCCCACTGTGGCAAAGCCGATACCATCACCAACCTGAAGATCGCGGAGAAAACGGAAAAGGACAACACCGCCTCCTTAGTGATCACTGCCACCGCCGTCTCCCCCTACACCGAATTCGCACTGACCGCCAACATGGACTATACCTATGAAAACGGCCACTGGAACGCGGACCACATCGAAATCACCAAGGTGGTTCCCACCACCATCGCCGGTCCCGACCCGGACACCGCTCAGATGGAAATCGCCAACTACGTATCCATCGTCGGCAGCGCCTTGGCGGTAAAAGGTGAAAAAGAACACGCCTTGCCCGCCTTTAACCCCGCCGCCGCCACCTGGGAGATGCAGTGCGAAAAGGGTGCCAAAACCGCCCAACTGCATATAAACTACAAGTCCGAAAAACTGGCCTTTAAGGGCTATTACACCCTCACCTTCAGCGAGACCGGTTGGTCCTTTGAAACCAAAGCCAAGGACGACAAGTACCACATTCTGCTGCATCTGGAGTCTTTGGAACAGAAATAAGCCATCAAAACGGTGCCTCCGTATTCCACGGAGGCACCGTTTCTATCTTGTCATTCCACCACCTTTATGGTATAATGACGATAGTCCCTTTCGTGAGGAGGACATCTGTATGAAAAAAGGATACGTTATCGTCATCGTGCTGTTGCTGGTGATTGTGAGTGTGTTGGGCGTGCTGATTTGCCGCGATCTGCTCCGCAGGGATGCGCAAGCAAACGAGCCTGTGGACATGACCCCGTTCACACAGGTGGCGCAGGAGATCGAGGACAGCAAAATGGTGGGAGATCACCTGTGGGTGTTGCCGGATCCCGACGGTGAGCCGGTGCTGTTTCGCTACGACCAACCCTTCGACTTCACCGCCGAAATCCTTAAAGAGAATAAAGCCGCGTGCCTCCATACCACCTACGAGTCGGATTACGTAACCTTCACCGGGTATTTTGAACTGTACTACGAGGACGGATGGCAGGCGGAACTGGAAAACGGAAAGCCGCTGATGCACATCGAGCGAGCAACCTATCACTACGACGATGCCGACGGCGTATACACCGACGACTTCGGCACCTATGTCAACGTCGTGAGTTTGGAACCGTCTTTGAATCCTGCCGACAGCAAAGCCACCGTGCAAGTGGTGTACAACCAAACACTGTATAACAATTTTGTCTGTCCCTTTAACGTTTTAAGCGGCGAAGTGCAGGTGAACTTCCCCAATCTCTCGGAGTTTGTCATAAAGTATAACCCCGACAAGGGACGATGGGACGTGAACTCTCCCCTGTTCACCGAGCCGTATTTCACCAAAACCGACCGCATGCCCGACAGCGATAATCTGGTGCCGTACACTGTCGACTTCCGCATTCAAGACGAAAGCGGCAAGGTATGGATCACCGGACAGCACGTGGCGAAGGCAGAGGCATCCTATTCGGCAGAAGTCGACGGATACGTCGTTGCCCTCGCTCTTACCGAAGAGGGCAAAGCGCTGCTCGCACAGGCGACAAAGGAAAACCTGGAACGCAAACTCTCCATCTACGTGGAAAACCGGTTGATTCAGGAGCCGACTGTGACACAGGTCATTGCCAACGGCGAATGTATGCTTACGGGCTTTAGTTACTACGAGGACGCACAAAACGTGGCACAGTTGCTTCAATTTGCTAAATAAAGGCCACGCAACTGTACAGGCAAGGGGAATGCATGGAATACAAAAACAGCCGATTGCAACACGCAATCGGCTGTTTTTTATGCAACATTTATCTACCGCAGCACTGCTTATACTTTTTGCCGCTGCCGCAGGGACAGGGGTCGTTGCGGCCGATCTTCTCAGACGCCTTCTTGCGGATGGGCTGCTTCTTGTCGGTGCCGTCGGCGGAGGTGCCGGTCTCCTTGGCCACCTGCTTGCGCTCCGGCTCCTGCTGAGAGCGCAGCTGCACCGTCAGCACCGCACGGGCGGTATCCTCACGGATGGCGGCCACCATCTGCTCGAACATCTCGAAGCCCTCGTTGCGGTACACCACCACGGGGTCATGCTGACCGATGGCACGCAGGTGGATACCACGACGCAGTTCGTCCATATTGTCGATGTGGTCCATCCAGTAGCGGTCCACCGTCTGCAGCAACATCACACGCTCGATCTCCCGCATCAGCTTGTCGCCGTACTGCTCCTCCTTGGCGGCGTAGATCTTCATGGCACGCTCGGTGAGCAACTCGGTGATCTCGGCGTTGTCCATATCCTCCAGATGCTGGGGCTCATAATGGAAATCCTCATCGGTGCACAGCCAACCGCGATAGTAGCTGCGCAGGCCGTCCAGATTCCACTGCTCGTGATCCTCATCACCGCAATAATCCGCCACGTTGGCAGCGATGGACTGCTCCACCATCTTGACCACGCTGTCGTGGACGTTGCCGTCCGCCAGCACGGTGTCGCGCTGGCCATAGATGACCTCACGCTGTTTATTCATCACGTCGTCATACTTCAGCACGTCACGACGGATACCGAAGTTACGCTCCTCCAGACGGCGCTGGGCGCTCTCCACTGCGCCACTGAGCAGCTTGGCCTCCAAGGGAGTGTCCTCGTCCACGCCCAGCATATTCATCATGGCGTCAACGCGAGCACCGCCGAACAGACGCATCAAATCGTCCTCCAGCGACAGGTAGAAACGGGTGGCACCGGGGTCGCCCTGACGACCGGCACGACCACGGAGCTGGTTGTCGATACGGCGGGATTCGTGACGCTCGGTGCCCAAAATATACAGGCCGCCGGCCTCGCGCACGGCATCCGCCTCGGGACGAATCTGCTCTTTATACTTCTCGTTGAGTTCGCCAAACAGCTTGCGAGCATCCAAAATCTCAGCGTCGTCGGTCTCGCCGTAGGCGGTGGACTCGGCAATCAGTTCCTCGGGGATGCCCATACGGCGCATCTCCGCCTTGGCCAGGAACTCGGAGTTACCGCCCAGCATAATATCGGTACCACGACCGGCCATGTTGGTGGCGATGGTGACCGCACCCAGCTTACCTGCCTGAGCGACGATCTCCGCCTCTTTCTCGTGGTACTTGGCGTTCAACACCTCATGAGGCACACCGGTACGCTTAAGCAATTTGGACAAGAGTTCAGATTTCTCGATCGAAATGGTACCCACCAGCACCGGCTGCTTGCGGGCATAGCACTCCTGAATCTGCTCAATGATGGCGCGGAACTTGCCCGCCTCGGTCTTATAAATCACGTCGGGATTATCCACACGGATGACCGGCTTATTGGTAGGAATCTCCACCACGTCCAGATGATAGATCTGGTTAAATTCCATCTCCTCGGTCATAGCGGTACCGGTCATACCGGACAGCTTAGAGTACAGACGGAAGAAATTCTGGAAGGTGATGGTGGCCAACGTCTTGCTCTCACGCTCCACCTTGACGCCTTCCTTTGCCTCGATGGCCTGATGCAGACCCTCGTTGTAACGGCGGCCGAACATAATACGGCCGGTGAACTCGTCCACGATGAGCACCTGACCGTCCTTGACCACGTAGTCCACGTCACGCTGCATAATACCGCGGGCCTTGATGGCCTGATTGATGTGGTGCAGGAGGGTGACGTTGTCGGAGTCCATCAGGTTCTCCACCTTGAAATAGGCCTCCGCCTTAGCCACACCGGACTGAGTGAGGGTGGCGGTGCGGGCCTTTTCGTCCACGATGTAGTCGCCGTCGACGGTGTCCTGCTCCTCTTTTTCGTTCATCTCCTTGATGCGGAAGACCTTCAGCTTCTTAGCAAACTCGTCCGCCACGTTGTAGAGTTCGGTGGACTTGTCACCCTGACCGGAGATGATCAGAGGGGTACGCGCCTCGTCGATGAGGATGGAGTCCACCTCGTCCACGATGGCAAAGTGGTGACCGCGCTGCACCTTATTCTCCTGATGCACCACCATGTTGTCACGCAGGTAGTCGAAGCCCAACTCGTTGTTGGTACCGTAGGTGATGTCGGCAGCATAGGCGGCACGGCGCTCCGCCTTTTCTAGGTCGTGGGCAATCAGACCCACAGACAAGCCCAGATAACGATACACCTTGCCCATCCACTCACTATCGCGGCGAGCCAGATAATCGTTGACGGTGACGATGTGCACACCCTTACCGGTCAAGGCATTCAGATAGGCAGGCAGGGTAGCCACCAAGGTTTTACCCTCACCGGTGCGCATCTCGGCAATGCGACCTTGATGCAGGATGATACCGCCGATGACCTGCACGGGGAAGTGCTTCATCCCCAGCACACGCCAAGAAGCCTCGCGGCAGACGGCGTAGGCGTCGGGGAGGATGTCATCCAGTGTTTCGCCCGCTGCTAAGCGGTCGCGCAGCAGCTGGGTCTGTGCCTTCAGAGTGGCCTCGTCCATAGCGGCGTAGGTCTCCTCCAGCGCCAGCACCTTGTCGGCGATGGGGCGAATTTTCTTGATTTCCTTTTGGCTGTAATCGCCGAAAATCTTTTTGAGCAAAGACATATATGGTCAAACCTTTCCTAAAAAAGTATATAGAAACACAGATTAAAGTTTATTATAACATATTATTTCGCCGTTGGCAACCGCAAAGGATAAAAATTATGTGAACAAGAAAACAGCCGACCCGAAAAGGGTCGGCTGTTTTGTTTTTTACTATCAATACACGCCGCCGTAAAGGCTCATTAAGATCAGCTCTGCCCACAGGTCGTTGACCTGACACTTGGCGTTTTCCACGTAGGTGATGTCCACGGTTTCGGTAGAGGTCTGTCCCTGAGGATAGATCTCGTCAGCGGGGGAAACATTTTCATCGGTCATCTTGATCACCATACCCGCGTCGTTGTATTCACGGATGGTGGTATAGAGATAGCCTCTGGAGTTGACGTTTTGATCCTTCACGAGGCGACCCTGATCGTCGTAGGTGTAGAATCTTTCGCTGGTGGAGGTGTCGGAGACGGATACGTATTTCACCAAGCGGTTTTGGTCATCGTACTCCCACGTCTTCTGATCACCATAGAGAGAGGTAGATGCCGTCAAACGGCCTTGCTCGTCGTAGGTGAAGGTGGCGGTTCTCTGCTTGCCATCCATACCGGTGCTTGTCACCTTGACGATGCGACCCTCGGCATCCTTTTCAGAGGTATATTCCATACCGCCGGTGGCGGACATACCATAACTCCACGCCAGCATATCCTTGGGGTTGTAGGGGCAGAAATTGTGATTGACGTTACCGCTGTCGGAAATGGACATCTTCATCATCACGTTGCCGTTGGGGTAGTAGAAATAGCGGGTTTGCGTCTCCTTGCCGGCGGAGTTGATCTCCACCGCGGTGACAATCTTGCCGTCAGCATCGTAGGTATAGGTGGTCTTGTCCTCCCGATCCGGCTGTTCGGCATCGACGTAGTCGGTCTTTTCCAGCACACAGTTGCCGTGAGAATCGTACTCGTAGAAGTGGGTGTAGGTGGGGTATTCCTCACGGATGCGGTTACCCTTTTCGTCGTATTCGTAGATGCAATAGCTCTCACCGTCGCCAAAGCCGGAATTGATCATCTTGACGGTGCGCTCGGCAGGGTACTCAAACCGCATGCGGCTCTCCTCTACCTCACCATCCGCATCGGTGACGGTACGCTCCAAGGTAGCGGGACGCTTCTGCTCGTCAAAGGTAATCTCCATCCGCATATCGGAACGGTCGCCATCACTTTGCTCTTCATAGCCGGTCATCACCGCGCCGTTTGCCGTCCACTCGATAGAGGTAATCACATCTTCGGTATAAGTGTCATCGCCATTTCGATCGACAGAGTAATAGTGATAGCCGCCCAACAGCTCTTTGGCGGTGGGATCGACGATGATGGACGGATTCTGATCGGCGGTTTTGTCACCATCGGAGCTACCGCCCTCCTCTTTTTTGTCGGTGGTGCCGCAGGAACACAACAGACACAGGAACATACACATTGCCAAAAGTAAGGATAACGCTTTTTTCATAGAAAATGCCTCCTTTTTGAATATGTAAATTTATGGTTCCCGAGAGGTGAGATACCACACCGAACGCTCGATGGAGTCTTTAGAATTGCCCCAGTCGTTGTTGCCGGCGTTGGAGTGGTCGTACATACCACAGAAATGGTGTACGTCCTCTCGCAGAGTGGTGAGATAATTCTTTGCCAATTTGGACGCTGCTTTGGCAAAGTCGGGCTGTGCCTTTTTGCTCATGGCACCGGCGGAAGACTCCACCAAGGCGGCAAAGTGAGGTAAGCAAAGGCTATCCTGCCGCTCGAACAGGTCGCGGAACTCCTTTTGTCCCTCCCAGGTGCGGCAGACGGTGGCCAGCATCTTCGCCATGGCGTCCTCCATCTGCTCGCAGACGTAGCAGGTGGACAGGGCATCCGCCGCGTCCTTGGCCTGCTTTTTGGCGGCCTTGCCGATGAAGGAGCCGCTGAAAATCTGTTTTTCCAGTTCCTCCAGACGGCTCTCCATCGTCAGCGCCACCGACAGGCGGTTGCGCTGACCCAGCACCTGCCGATAATGGGTCAGGCAGAAGCCTTTTTTATTGGTTTCGATGCGGATGTCCGGCTCCATCATAGCCGCGCCGGTGATGTACTCCACCGCCCGCTTTTCCAGCATGTTGCGCAGACGGCAGATGGGACAGCCATCCCCCTCCTCGAACACTTCCGCAACAGGGATATTGGTAATATCGTAACGCATAACGGCACCTCTTTTACACTTTGATTCGTTTCACAGCCACGCACTTACCGGTGGCATCGTCCAAGGTAAACAGCACGCCATCCATAGCACAAGGCCCCTCGGCAGTGGCAAACCGCACGGGGAGTTTGGTGCGCATCTTCTCAATCGACAGCTCGGTGCGCACACCCAGGCAGGAATTGATGGGACCGGTCATACCCACGTCGGTGATAAAGCCGGTACCACCCGCCAATATCTGCTCGTCAGCGGTGGCCACGTGGGTGTGGGTGCCGAACAGAGCGGAGATGCGGCCGTCGGCATAGCCCGCCAACGCCCGCTTTTCCGCGGTAGCTTCGGCGTGGAAATCCACGATGCAGAACTTCGGGTTTCCGGCGTCTTTCAACAAGGAATCCAACACCTCAAAGGGAGAGGCCAGCGACTCCATATACACCGTACCCTGCAGATTGATCACCGCCACCTGATAGCGACCGCGATCCACCACCGTCACACCCCGACCGGGGGTGCCGGCAGGCAGATTGGCAGGGCGAAGCAAGCACTGGTTCTCCTCCAGCAGGTCGTAGACCTCATGGCGGCGGAAGGTATGATTGCCGCCGGTGATAACGTCGGCGCCGGCGTCGAAAATATGCTTGGCGGACACGGGGGTGATACCGTTGCCGTCGGCACTGTTTTCGCCGTTGACGATGCAGACGTCCACAGACAGCTCCCGCTTAACGCGGGGCAAGGTGGCCTGCAGATGGCGACAGCCGACCAAACCCACCACGTCACCGATACACAGTATGTTCATTGATTTTCCTCTTTCTATGAGCTTTTCGGCTCGTAATGAAAAATGCGGAGCGGATAATCCGCTCCGCTGTTTTTTCTTATTCCACAGAAATTAAATAGTAGTAGACGGGCTGACCGCCGGGAATAGCGGAAACATCCACCTCGACACCCATACGGGACATCTTGCCGCGGATATTCTCACACACCGCGTCGGCATCCCGCTCGCTGACACCCTCACCGTAGATCACGGTAATGAAGTTGACCTCCTTATCCGATGCCAGACGACCGCGCACCAGACGGCGAGCCAAACGGGGAGCCGCCACCATCACGTCGGTGTCCACAAAAGACAGCTTACCGTTATCCAGCGCCAAAATCTGGCCCTGCTTAATCTTATGGCCCTCGAAGTCGCTGTTGCGAGCGGCAAAGGTCACAGAGCCGGTGGACACATTGTCCGCCGCCTTCTGCATCGCCACCAGGTTATCATCCGTCTTCTCATCAGGGTTGAAGGCCAGCATTGCCGCAATGCCCTGAGGAATGGTGCGGGTAGGCAACACGCACACCTTGCGGTCGGCCAGCGGCACCGCCTGCTCGGCGGCGAGGATGATATTCTTATTATTTGGCAACACGAACACCGTCTTGGCGGGAGTTGCCTCGATAGCAGACAGAATGTCGTCGGTAGAGGGGTTCATGGTCTGACCGCCGGACACCACCTGATCACAGGCTAAGTCGTCCTTAAACAGACTATGCAGACCGTCACCGGCCGCCACCGCCACAAAGCCGTAGTCGTTCTCAGGCTCCACACGCTCCAGCTTGGGCACGGCGGCGTCGGCATCGGCATCCGCCTCGCCCACCCAGCCGGCGTTCTGATGCTGGATACGCATATTCTCGATCTTGACGGTCTCGAACTGACCGTATTTGAGTGCCTCTTCCAGTGCCTTGCCGGGGTGATTGGTGTGCACGTGCACCTTGATGATCTCTTCATCGTCCACCACCACGACACAGTCACCGATGCTCTCCAAATACGCGCGCAGGCTCAAAGGATCCTTCTTGCACTTGGGGTTGCGACCCACAATAAACTCGGTGCAATAGGCAAACTCGATATTCTGATCGAAGCTGCCCACGGTGCTCTTCTGCATCACGGGAGCCGCAGCGGCGGTGGGGGTGTCACCGGCAACGATCTCGCCGCCATTGAACACATCCAGCATCGCCTCAATGATCACACAGAAGCCCTTACCGCCGGCATCCACCACACCCGCCTTTTTCAGCTGAGGCAACAGGTCGGGGGTACGCTCCAGCGAGGCCTCCGCCTCTTTACAGATCGTCTCCCACACGGCGATGGGATCGTTATTCTTCTTCGCAAACTTTTTGCCCGCCTCAGCGGCCTCGCGGGAGACGGTCAGAATGGTGCCCTCGGTGGGCTTCATAACCGCCTTGTACGCTGCGTCGACACCATAGGACAGCGCCAACGCCAAATCGCCGCCGCTGACCGTCTTTTTGCCCTTCAGGCCCTTGGAGAAGCCGCGGAACAACAGGGA
>JAZNED010000044.1:0-24163 GCA_045588425.1 Acutalibacteraceae bacterium | reverse complement strand
TTCGGGCATAGCCCTAATACTACCGGCGGCGCACAAGTGCGCTTTTTGTTGGCCTATCAGCCACGCATAGATTACCGGCTACCCATAAATGGGTAAATGTAATGCCTAACAAAGCCTCCCTCCGGGAGGGAGCCTGACGAGCCGTTTTTGTTACGCATTCTCCCCCAGTCTTTTCGCCTGCGGCGAAAATCCAGCCCCCTCCCGGAGGGGGCCTTGCCGCTGCGGCGGGCTTTTCATCGCTAAAGCGCTTTCCAACCACGCGAATCCCGTGGTTTTCGTTTACAAAAAACACGACCCTCTCGCAACGAGAGGGTCGTGGGATGGATATTATCGCACGGAGAACAGCATATCGCCGTAAGAGGGCAAGGGCCACAAATCCTTGGCCACCAACACCTCCAAGCCATCGGCAGACTCGCGCAAAGCCTCCATGGCGGGGATGACGGTATCGCGGTAGAAGTCCGCCCGCTCCTGAGCAGTGAGAGCGACGTTTTCCGCCTTGTCCAAGGCGGTGCGCAGGGCGGTCAAGCGACCTGCCAAACTGTCGGTGAGACTGTTGACCTCGCAGAGCAAATTTTCCTCCGTGACCGCGCAGAAAGCACCCAACGCCGTACGCTTAGCGATAATGGTGTCCGCCAGTTCGCGACCATAGCGCAGGGCGGCGGGAAGAATGTCCTTCTGGGCCATACTCACCATGGTGTGTGCCTCAATGTGCAACACCTTGGCGTAATTCTGCAGATAAATCTCGTAGCGAGAGCGCATCTCCGCCTCAGAATAGACACCGTATTTCTCAAACAAGGCGATATTCTTGGGGGCAACGTAGCAGGGCAAGCAATCGGCGGTGGTGGGATAGTTGCTCAGGCCGCGGGATTCCGCCTCGCGGATCCACGCCTCGTCGTAGCCGTTGCCGTTGAAGATGATGCGCTTATGGGTGCGGATAACGTCGCGGATGAGGTTGCCCAAGGCGGCGTGGAAATCCTCCGCCGCCTCCAAAACGGTGGCGAACTCGTCCAGAGCCGCCGCCACCGCGGTATTCAGCACCACGTTAGGCTCGGACACCGCCTGGGACGAACCCAGCATACGGAACTCGAACTTGTTACCCGTAAAAGCGAAGGGAGAGGTGCGGTTGCGGTCGGTGGTATCCTTGGGGATACGAGGCAGGGTGTGAACGCCCACCTTCATCTGCACCTTTTCCTTGGCGTCATAGGCGGTGCCGTTCTCGATGGACTCGAGGATGGCGGTCAACTCGTCGCCTAAGAACATAGACACCACGGCAGGGGGGGCCTCGGCGGCACCCAGACGGTGATCGTTGCCCGCCGACGCGATGGAGACGCGCAGCATATCCTGATACTCGTCCACCGCCTTGATCACAGCGCAGAGGAACAGCAGGAACTGGGCGTTCTCGTGGGGGGTGTCACCGGGATTGAGCAGGTTGACACCGGTATCGGTCTGCAGCGACCAGTTGTTGTGCTTGCCGCTGCCGCTGACGCCGGCAAAGGGCTTTTCGTGGAGCAGACACACAAGATTGTGCCGTGCCGCCACCTTTTTCATCATCTCCATGGTGAGCTGGTTGTGGTCGGCGGCAATGTTGGCGGTGGTGAAGAAGGGAGCCATCTCGTGCTGAGAGGGGGCACCCTCGTTGTGCTCGGTCTTACAGAGGACACCCAGTTTCCACAATTCCTCGTCCAAATCGCGCATAAAAGCGGCCACACGGTCCTTGATCGCACCATAGTAGTGGTCGTCCAACTCCTGACCCTTGGAGGGCTTGGCACCGAACAGGGTGCGGCCGGAATTGATCAGATCCTTGCGACGATCGTACATCGCACGGTCAATGAGGAAATACTCCTGCTCGGGACCGACGGTGGTGCGCACCAGGCTCACGTCCTCGTTACCAAACAGGCGCAACACGCGGAGTGCCTGCTTGCCCAGCACCTCCATGGAGCGGAGCAGAGGGGTTTTCTTATCCAAAGCCTCACCACCGTAGGAGCAGAAAGCGGTGGGGATGCAGAGGGTATTGTCCTTGATAAACGCGTAGGAGGTGGCGTCCCAGGCGGTGTAGCCGCGGGCCTCAAAGGTGGCACGCAGACCGCCCGAGGGGAAGGAGGAGGCGTCGCTCTCGCCCATAATCAGCTCCTTGCCGGAGAACTCCATCATCACCTTGCCGCCCGCCACAGGGGACAGAAAGCTATCGTGCTTTTCAGCAGTGATGCCGGTCATGGGCTGGAACCAGTGGGTGAAATGGGTGGCGCCCTTTTCGATGGCCCAGTCCTTCATGGCAGAGGCCACCACGGCGGCGACGGAAGAATCCAGACGGCGACCGTTCTCGATGGTGCGCATCAGGGCCTGATAGATGTCGGCGGGCAGGCGCTGCTGCATCACTTGGTCATTAAACACCATACTGCCGAACAACTCAGGGATATCCTTCATTTCACATCACTCCTTTGGTTTTGAAGTCAAAGTATATATGGCTCCATTATTACCCACCAGTATACCGCCAAAAAGGCGGTTTTGTCAATGGAGAATTGCCCCATAGGACAGGTTTTGCCCGAAAAAAGCATTGACAAACCGATAGGGGCATATTATAATGAATGGGCTGTATATCGAGATGTAGCGCAGCGGGGCGGCCTTCATCTCTGCATCTCCCACCTTACGTTGCCGCCCCCACGAGAATGGCAAAGCCATTCTCCCAAGCAGGTGCATACCGTTGGGCGCGCTTCGTTCGGGCTTTGCATCCGAGCGCCGCCGGTGGCGGATACAGCGAGGAGGCAAAGGCGTAGCGGTCGAAATGCGGCGAAGCGAACAGCGAGCTTACGCGTTTCGGGCACCGCAAGCTGGGGATTGTACCGCCCTGACGGTCAGCACCGCCCCACACAGCGAGCACCTTTTGCCACCAGTACAATTTCATATCGAGATGTAGCGCAGTTTGGTAGCGCGCTTCGTTCGGGACGAAGAGGCCGCAGGTTCGAATCCTGTCATCTCGACCAAAAAGAAAGGGTAGGCATTTGCCTACCCTTTCTTTTTCGTTGTAATACTTGGAAATGAAGAACCTCGAAAATGTCGCAAGGCATTTTCTTAGGTTTTGCGCTCGCACACACTATGACACGCACCCACTCGGCGCAAAACCGAGGTTCAGAATCCTGTCATCTCGACCATATTGGAACGCAAGTATGGATACGATACTTGCGTTCTTTTTCTTTTTGTCAAAATCCGCTTAACACAAGGCTTTTCGTCACTTTTGCAACTGAAATTCGTTTCATTGTATCAAAATCGATCATGCCAAAGTCGAAGTTGAGTGCCTCAAACCCACATACTTTTGCACCAGAGCAAATCACAATGACACTAATCTTTTAAGTTTCGTGTCATTGTAAATAGAAAAGTGTCATCGTGATTAAGATTAGTGTCATTGTCATTGAAAAATTGGCTATTTAGTGATATAATGTAGCAAATCAAGAACAAACTTCAAAGAAATGTGGTGAACATCATGGCCGACAAGAAAGAAAGACGATATGTGAGTGATAATGCCGAACTGATGGCAGAATGGTATTGGGAAAGAAATACGGATTTTGCCCCAACACAATTAACACTTGGAAGTAGCAAAAAAGTTTGGTGGAAATGCCAACATGGACACGAATGGCAAGCAATAATTTACGACAGAAACAAAAGATTAGGGTGTCCATACTGTTCCAACCAAAAAGCCTTAAAAGGATTCAATGATTTACAAACTCTTAATCCTACTTTAGCTAAAGAATGGCATTACGAAAAAAACAATGGCTTAACTCCTGACGATATAACACCTGGTAGCGGTAAAAAGGTTTGGTGGAAGTGTAGCAAAGGTCACGAGTGGCAAGCAACAATAGCAAGTAGAAATAATGGAAATAAATGCCCATATTGTGCAGGTAAAAAAGCCATAAAAGGCTATAATGACCTACAAACAATTAATCCGACATTAGCTGAAGAATGGCATTATGAAAAAAACAATGGGCTAACGCCTGATGAAGTAACAGCTAATAGTGGCAAAAAAGTTTGGTGGAAATGTAATAAAGGGCATGAGTGGCAAGTGGCAGTATCAGGCAGAAATAAGGGGCATGGATGTCCATATTGTGCCGGTCAAAAAGTTTTACAAGGATATAACGATTTACAAACAGTTAATCCCACTTTAGCAAATGAATGGAACTATGAAAAGAATGGCAACTTAAAGCCAGAAAACGTTACAGCAAACAGCGGACGAAAAGTTTGGTGGAAATGTAATAAAGGGCATGAGTGGGAGGCAACAATAGATTGCCGTAACAGAGGTAGCGGATGCCCTGTTTGCGTTTCTGAACGACACACTTCTTTTCCAGAATACGCAATTGTATATTATCTTGAAAAATATGGTTTAGAAGTAATTCATTCATATAAGAAACTGGGATACGAATTAGATATCTATATTCCCTCCAAAAAAACAGCCATTGAATATGATGGGTATCATTGGCACAAAAGCAAAACGAAACAGGATTTGAGAAAAAACTATAGCTGTGCGAAAGATGGAATTAAACTATATCGAATAAGAGAAGGTTTACCACTCCTAAAAGATAGTTCTATAGATTATATTGTTCAAAGAAATCAAGAAGATCTCTCAAAAATACTCAAACTTCTTTTAAGTGAAATCATCGAAACCGTCGTAGATGTCGATTTGAAAAGAGATGCTATTGATATAGAAAACCTGAGGGAATATACAGAAAAGGAAAATTCTCTTTTATTTACTAATCCTGAAATGGCAAAAGAGTGGAATTACCAAAAGAACGGTAATTTAAAACCCGAACATTTTGCAGCAAATAGCCATAAAAAAGTTTGGTGGAAATGCCAAAACGGGCACGAATGGCAAGCAACAATAGCTCATAGAAATCATGGAAAAGGATGTCCATACTGTTCAAGTGTCAAAGTTTTACAAGGATATAACGATTTGCAAACAATTAATCCCACTTTAGCAAGAGAGTGGAATCATATCAAAAACATTAGATTAGAACCTACGGTTGTAGCACCCAATAGCAACAAAAAAGTTTGGTGGAAATGTCAAAACGGGCACGAATGGCAAGCAACAATAGCTCATAGAAATAATGGGAAAGGATGCCCATACTGTACAGGCAAAAAAGTATTAAAAGAGTACAATGATTTACAAACAACCAATCCTGCATTAGCCAAAGAATGGAACTATGAAAAGAATGGCGACTTGAAGCCAGAAAACGTTACGGCAAACAGTGGGCGAAAAGTTTGGTGGAAATGTCAAAACGGGCATGAGTGGCAAGTAAAAATAGTAGACAGAAACAAGGGCCACGGATGTCCATACTGCTCGGGAAGATATACTATTAAAGGTGAAAGTGATTTGCAAACGGTTAATCCTATGTTAGCAAAAGAATGGCATTATGCCAAAAACAATGGATTAACTCCTGTCGATGTAGCCCCCAACAGCAACAAAAAAGTTTGGTGGAAATGCCAATATGGGCACGAATGGCAAGCAACAATATCGAGCAGAAATCACGGCCGCGGGTGTCCGTATTGTTCGGGACGAACTATTGTTAAAGGAGAAACTGATTTGGAAACAGTTAATCCAGCTTTAGCAAAAGAATGGCATTATACCAAAAACAATGGATTAACTCCTGTCGATGTGGCTCCCAATAGCAACAAAAAGGTTTGGTGGAAATGTCAAAGCGGACACGAATGGCAAGCACGTATAGCTGACAGAAGTAGAGGTCGCGGTTGTCCTCAATGTGCCAAAGAAAAACGCAAAAAAGCAAATGTTTCTCACAATTTACATGAACATAAGAATTAGTTGCACCGCTACCATAAAATGCACCAAAATCCCTGTAATGGTGCAAAACTTTGCACCAAGACACTTTGGTATCAAAAATTGCGTTATAATTCAAAAAGAAAGGGTAGGCATTTGCCTACCCTTTCTTTTTTCTTGTAACGCCCGTGATGATGAACCGATTTTGGGCTTGACCATCACCCCGCAAAAATTCCCTTCCGTTTTTAGTTGACTTTTTTGCCGACCTTGTGGTATAGTTGCCCTACCGCAACGGAGCGGGCAACAAAAATTTGCAAAAACTCTTCATTTTTCGTGTTCGCGTCCCGTTTTTGGTGCATATCCCCTGCTATAATAATCACATAACCCAGCAATCCCCCCACAGTAGCGTACAGCTTGAAAAACCGATTTTCAAGGCGGGCAGCGAGTCGCTGTCTGAGGTCCCTGAGGGATCCGGCCGTTCCGGCCATCCACGATAAATCCTCGATGGGTTCAAATTTTCTAAGGAAAATCACCACCCACCTTCGTCTTTATCGTGTCTTTTTGTACTGTGGGGGGATTGTCTTTTTATCAGGAGGGACGGCTATGATGGTCAGACGCTTTATCACCCGATTTGAAAAACAGGATATGCATTTTGTGGCCAAGCACGGATTTTTCCGGGCGGCGCGGATGGTGCGCACCCACGCCAAAGCACACCATGCCCCTTTTATCGCCGACACCTATCAGTTGGCGCACGAATTGGGTATCCGCCGGCGGGAGCTGTTCGGGCTGACGCGCCACCCCGAATACCACTACCGCATCCTCACCCTGCGCAAGCGAAACGGCGGTCTGCGGGTGCTCCACGCCCCCCTATACCAGATGAAGCAGGTGCAACAGCGCATCCTGAAGCGCATTCTCCCCCATCTGCCGGTGTCCCCCTACGCCACCGCCTATATCCGTGACAAAGGGCTGGTGGATAACGCCGCACCCCACGTGGGACACAAGTACCTGCTGAAGATGGATATCACCGACTTTTTCGGCAGCATCACCTATCTGCAGGTGCTGTCTGCCGCCTTCCCCTCCACCCTCTACCCGCCCCAGATCGGCGCCATGCTCACCGACCTGTGCTGCTACCAGGAAGCATTGCCGCAGGGGGCCTCCACCTCCCCTACCCTCTCCAACATCGTGATGTGCCGCTTTGACAACGCCATCGGCGGCTGGTGCAAAAAGCGAGGTATCGTCTATACCCGCTACTGTGACGACCTGACCTTCTCCGCCGACACACCGCTGTATCTCGTGTATGAAAAGGTGAAAGATAAGCTGGAAGGCATGGGTTTTGCGGTCAACGAACGCAAAACCCACTTTGTCACCGCCGCCTCGCGGCAGACGGTGACGGGGCTGACGGTCAACAACAAGGTAGCCATCCCCGCCGACTACAAGCGGCAGCTGCGGCAGGAGGTGTACTACGCCGTCCGCTTCGGCCTCGCCGACAGCATCCGTCAGGGCGGCAAGCCCTTCCGCACCATCGGCAACAACCCCGATGTGCACCGCTATTACAACCACCTGAACGGCAAGCTCAACTACGTCCTGCAGGTGGAGCCGCACAATCGCTGGTTCGCCTGTGCCAAAGAAGATCTGCGCTGCCAATTTGAGGACGAAACCTGCCGTTGGTAATATACAAAAGACACCGCCACCTGCTAATGCAGGTGGCGGTGTTTTGTATTAGCTCCGCTTACTCATCGTAACATCGGCTGTAAACGTCGCCGTAGACCACGATCTCCTTGCCGTCCTTCCTAAAGACGTAATAGGGACGGGCATAGATTTGGGTGGCGGTGTGGGTCGGCGGCACGTTGATAACACGCACCGCAAACTGACAACCATCCTCCGAAGTGTTCGTCAGATACACCGCAGGGACATCCACCACCATATAGCCGTCCACGTTGGCCAGAGTCAGCTCGCCGACACCTGCGGCGATGGCGGTTTGGTTGGTCATCACCGCACCCATCCGCAACAGGCGATAGGAACGCTCATCCTCATAGGGGTTGACGGTGGCCGAGGACAGATTCACGCGATGTTGCGTATCCATATAGATACGATTGCCCTTAAGTTCCATCAGGAACGCAACGCCCAACAGAGCGGTACTGTCCTCGGGAATAAGGCGAATATTATCCACATAGAGATCCTCCGCCACACCGTTACCGCCGCCGCAGGCGTTAAACACCAGAGAGGTATCCCCCTCCACCGTAAAGGTTTGGGTGACGTGAGTCCACGCAGTACCATCGACCCAAGCGTAGGTATACTGGGTACCGGTGGTGCTGCCCTTTAGCGTTACGTTGGCACCGCTGTGATTGGCCTTATACCAATACGAGAGGGTGTAGGTCTTGCCGTCCACCACGGGGATAGCGGTCTGCTCCAGCATAGCACCCCAAGAGCCGTCGCCCTTGAGGTGGGCGCCGTAATCGCCACTGTAGGCGGCATCGCCGGAGATTGTCGTCTGCTGATAGACGTCCCATCCAGCCAATGTGCCGACCTCAAACTCACCGTTGGTCATCGGCGTCACGCCGCTGCTCATCTCCATGGTGCTGGTGAGTCCACCCTGCGGCTTGAGGGTAGGCTGATTCTCCTGCGGCGCAACGGCAATACCCTTGGCGGACTCGAACAGACGCACATTATCCATCTGCACCTGACCGCCACCATCCACAATAGCAAAACCAACGCGGGAATAGGCACCGGAGTTAAAGGTAATGGAATAGGTCACCCAGTCGCTGTCGATCGTGTTAAACGAGATGGTGTAATACTCCTTGGGAGAGTCGTAATCGTCATCCAGCAGAGCAATGCGACCGCCACCGGTCACCTGCCGCTTTACATCCAACGTCAGAGTATAAGAGGTATTGGGGGTCACGTCAATCCAGTCGATGTAATGCAACTGACGCGCCGTATGGGCAGAGGCGGTGTATTGCAGGACGGTGCCGTGGGCATCGCCTACGGTTGTGAAGGAGAGAAAACCGTTACGCCAAGCGGGGTTTTCGCTCCAAGACAGCTTGGCATCGTTGGTGGTCATATAGATGCCCTTGATGAGAGAGTCAGCATCAGCGCAATATTTGTTGCCGGTGTTGTTGCCGGCGGTCAGCGTTTCGGTGCGCAGGGGGCTGATATATTCCACGCCGTTGGAGGATTTGAATAGGGCGATGTCGTCCAGATACAGCCGGCTCTTGGCGCCGTACAGGGCGATGCCTATCGTAGTGTGAGAGCCGGAGTAAAAGGTCACCGAACGCAGGTGCCATTCATCGTCAGGGGCGGTAGCCATCAACTGCATCTTAGGCGTAGAGATGGTGGCCGAGCCATAGCCGTTGCCGTTGTACGGCTCGTACACCAAAAATTCGCCGATGCGACCATTCACCACACCAAAGGTGATGGTGGCATCGTTTTGATCGCTCAAGCGGGGGGATTTCACCCACGCAGAGAAGGTGTATTGGGTGTACGGCTCCACCGTCGCCGAAAACACGTGCCACGCGGGTGTCTGCAGGTCGGAGCCGTTAAAATAGAGGCTGTGGCTGCCTTCGGGAGCGGTGGAATCCTCCACCACCTGCACGCCACCGCTAAGGAAATTGCTATTGTTCCACTGGGCGGCGGCATTCGTCTCAAAGCTGCCGTTCTGAATCACGTTGGAGGCAACATCCTTGGGGCGACCCATCTTGGTGCCGAAAGAAGTGAGATAGGGTGCCATCTCGGTGGTGTCGCCACCTTCGGTGGTGACCACCAAATCGTCAATGTAGCAGATGGTACCGCCGCTGCCGTTAGGGCAGAATTTCAGGGTAATGGCGGTATAATTGCCGCTGTTGAAGGTGTAGGACACCTGTTGCCAGGTGGAAATACCGTCGCAACCCGACGGCGCGGCAAAGGATTCGTCGGCGTTGCTGTACGGGCCGACGTCGGTGTCTGCCCCCTGATAGGTGTACACGTGGTACAGCTTGCTGCCGGGGTCGGAGGCGTAGCGATAGTAGAAGGACACCGTCACGGTGGCGTTTTTGCGCACGGGGATAGTCTTGTACGCCGCACCGCTGTAGGCGGAGGTGGCGGTGAGCTTCAGAGAATAGTTGCCGCGGTATACCACCGACGAGTCGATGGCGGCAGAGGAAATGTCCCAGCTGTTGGTGTTGCCCAACTCCAGATCACCATTGGCCGCCAGATTGTCGGCGGCGATGACGGCGGCGGGGGCGGGAATCATCAAAACGCACAGCAGACCGAGGGACACAATGGCAAGCAGAACGTATTTCAGTTTCATTGTCATCCCTCCTTACTGCGCTTCGTACAGTTCCACGTCATCGATGTAGGTGTGAGAACCTGCGATCACGCGGAAGTCGATGCATAGGGTGGTGGTATCGCCGGTGCGGAAGGAAATCGTTTCCTGCTTCCACTCAGCAGTATTGCCACCGTTCATATACGCCTGTCCGATGATGTTTGTACCGTTGATGTCACCCTCACGCACGAAGCAATAGGTGTTGTTGGCGGTATCATCGGCGGCGTGCTTATACCAATAGGTCAGCGTGTAGTTGGTGTTGGGCTTGACTGTATACAGCACCTGATACACGCCCTGCCACTCGCCGCTGCCGTAGTCCATCTCCAGGCTGGAACTGCCGCTGTGGGCGGTGGCGGTAGTGACCCGATAATTGCCGTCCGTGCCGAACAGAGTCCAGCCGTTTAATCCGTTTTCAAATCCACCGTTTTTCGCCAGATTGACGGCCGGCGGCAGAATATCCACTACGTTGGAATAGGACACAGCGGTGTTGCTGCCGGAGGTGGCGGTGACACGATACTGCACCGTGCCGGAAACAGGCAGAGTGGTGTCCTTGTAGGTGTATTTGCGGCCAACGCCGTCCACCGCCGCGCCATTGGTGGTGATGGTGACCCAAGCACCGCCGTTCACCGAGCGCTCCAGTTTGTAAGTGTGGGATTGGGTGGGTTTCACCCACTCCACCGTGCCGTTGCCCTTATTGAAGAACATGGTGGGGGTGTTGAGGACGAGGTTTTCGCCGCGATGGGCGGCGCGATAGTCCTCGATGTAATCGTGCAACCTGTACGCCACCAGACGGAAATCGGTGAGCGCACCGTTTTTCGCAATCAAATCGTAGGCGCTGCCGCCGGCATCCGGCTGCCAGCACCACATAAACCAGCCGCTCCAACCCTTTTGACGGAAATTGTCGCGGAATAAGAGCTGGGTGCGCACCATCTCGTCCTCGGAGGGGTATTTGCCATCGCCCAAGCCAAACTCGGTGGCCAGCATGGGCAGAGGCGAGCGGAACTGGGAAATATCGTCGGCATTGGCGTGAGCGTTATACTCCTGATGGCCGATAAAAGTCAGGTTGGTCTCGGAGTACATAGTCATATTATCGGTGCTGCCGCAGAGGGTGCGATCCACGTTCGGCAGATACTCTGCCAGCGTGTCCGCCACCGTATTGATGAAATACAGCATGCTCTCGCGGGTGACGCCGTAGGTCTCGCGATGCTCGGTGAAGTTGCCCATATCGGGGTCATGCATCTCATTCTCCACCTCGGAGGTGGTGGCGCACATCACCACCACGTCAGGGTACTCCGCCAGCATCTCGCAAAGGGGTTTGACAAACCGCTCGGCATAGTGGTCGGCTACCTCCTTGACCGCGTACATCTGGGTCATGCGATACCAGACCTCAAGATTATAGTAGGACACCGCAGAGGTGGAGTGACAGCACACCGTCCACAGCACCGGCATCTGCGCCTCGCGACAGATATCCAAAAAGCGGCGAGCGTTGTCCAAATAGTCCTGCTTGATGCCAACCACGTCGCCGTTGTCGTCAAAGATAACGCCCTCGGCGTAGATGGAGCCCTCGTAGCCCATAATGTTAAAGCCTAACGCTTTCAAATTATAGATTTGCTCCAGCAAATATTTGTCGCTGTATTGGTCGATGCCCACGGTGGACCAGTTGTTGCCCACGTACTGCACCATAGTTTCATTTGCGGTGAAGCCGTGACCTAAATTGTCGTGGGTCAACCAAGGGAACCAAATACCTTCCAGATAGCCGTCACGCTCTAAAATATCCGACACCGCCAAGGCGGTGGGATAATTAGAGGAATACTGTGCCTGCGGATTGCTAAGAGGAACCGTCTGCGGTTCCGGCTCGATTTCGGCACCCTGTGCCAACAACGAACCCACCGCGCCGACCAGCAACGCCATCGCACACAGCAGGGATACGATAATAGTGCGTTTTTTCTGCACACGTCCACTTCCTTTCGGTTTCTAAAACACAATTGTCAAATAATTGTACCATGTTTTGGGGATCTTGTATAGTCCTCTTTTTCAAACAAATGATGCCGTCGTAATAACGGCGGCATCACGGGGATATGTTACACCGATTTCTTCTTGCGTAGCAGCAGGAACAACACCACGCCGCCGCCAATCAGCAGAACAGCGCCGCCGATGGCAATCCACAGCCACGGGACGTCCGATTTGGTCGTATGGCCGCCGGACGTCTGCTGCTCTTGGGCAGAGGTGGTGGGAGCCGTGCTCGCCGGGTGAGAGGGGGTGACGGGTTGGGTCACCGTCGGCTCGATGGGGGCGGTGGTGACGGTATCGCTGCCCTCGGTGGGAGCCACGGGTGGGGTGGTGGTCGTTTCGCCATCGTTAGGCTGGGTTGCGGTGGTGCCGCTCACGGTGGGCTTGACGGTGGCGGTAGGAGGTGCCACCGTGCTACCGGTATCGGGATCCGTATAGGTGTCTTGGCCGTCGATGCCGTCGGCCGTCTTAAACAACCGCAGGTTGTCAATGAGGGCAGAACCGCCGCCATCCACCACGCCCACCGCAAGGCGGGTGTGAGCGCCGGTGTTCAGACGGAACTGAATGGTACACCAGTCGTAGCCGAAGCTGTCGCCGTCAAACGTGATGGCATAAATCTCCGCAGGATCCCGCATTTTGCCATCCAACAAAATCAAACGACCGTCACCGTTTTTCAACACCTTCATATTCATTGAGAAGGTGTACCACGTATTGGGTTGAACGTCCACCCACCGCAGATAATGGGCACCCATCGGCTGGGCGGTGGCGGTATATTTGAGAGATTTGCCGTACTCGTACTTGTTGTTGGCAATGCTCAAAAAGCCGCTGTTCCAGCCGTTACCCTTCTGCCAGAAGGAGGCACTGTCAAAGGTGGGGTTCTTAAACAGGCTGTTCTTCTCGGTACAATAGGTCTTCTCCACGTCAAAGCGGGGGGAGATGGTTTGCTTCATGTTGTCGCTCTGATATTTCACGCCATCGCCATTCTTGTACAGTGCCATGCCGTCCACCCACATCTTGGAGGAGCAACCATACAGGGCAATGCCCACCTTGGTGCGATTGCCGCTGTTGAAGGACACCGCACGCAGATGCCAGGCGTTATCCCAACCGGTCGGCACGATCTGCTGGGTCTGGGTAAAGAAGGGCAAGCGACTGGTGTAAGGGATAAAGCGACCGGTTTCCTTGTCCGCCACGCCGATAGAGGCGTAGCCGCGGTTGGAGGAGGACAGGTGGGCACCCTTGACCCACACCGAGAAAACGTAATCGGTGTTTTTCTGCACGTCCACGTAGAAAGTGTGCCACGCCGCATCCGTGGTGACGGAAGTGTCGAAATACAGGCTCTTCTTGCCCTCGGGAGCGGTGGAATCCGACACCTGCTTCAGCACGGAGGCGGAGGAGAAACCACCCAAAGAAGATTCAAAACTGCCGTCCGTCAGCAGGTTGGCAGAGGAAGATGCGGGGCGGTTTTTATCGTAGCCAATCTGGCTCAACACCACGGGGATGGCCGCATTTTTCTTGGGCTGGTTGAAGGGGAAATTGCCCAAATTATAGGTCTTGTTGTCCTCTGTGCTACCGCTGTATTTTTTACCGAACTTGGTGCGGTCAGCCGCTTTGTTGGACACCTGGGAGGAACGTTCGTTACCCTTGCCGTCACGTACCACCACCTTGTACACCGTGTCGGCGGTGGGGGTTTCCGTGCTGAGGCACTGGGCTTTACGACCGGCATCGGTGGAAGAAATCTTTTTGTTAGACACCTCTTTCACCCACGTCTTGCCACCGTCGTCCGAGCGCAGGAAATCATAATAGGCGGTCTGGCGAGGAGCAATCCACTCCACCAGACCGTTGCCGGTCTGATAGAACAGACTGGGGGTATCCAACACCGTCTTGTCACCGCGATGCGTATTCTGCTGTTCCTCGATAAAATAATACAGGTCATACGCCGTCTGACGGAAGTCGGTGATGCTCGTACTACCCTTTTTCAGCAGGTCGTAGGCGCTGTCCGAGCGACTGTCCGGCTGCCAGCACCACATCACGCAACCCTTGTAACCCTCGTTGCGATAGTTGGTGCGGAAAGCAATCTGCAACTTGGTCAATTCCGCATCGGTGCAGGTGACGCTGTCACCCCATCCGTACTCAGAGCCGAACATGGGCACAGTGGGACGGAAACCCTCCAGCTTATCGGCGCGACCGAGATAGTTGTAGTTTTGGTCGCCCAAAATGTCAAAATCCACCTCGGAATAGAGAGACATATCCCCCAACTGGCAACAGATGGTACGGGGAACGGCAGGAAACTCCTTTTTCACCGCCTCGGTGACGGCGTTAACAAAGTAGAGCATATGCTCCTGATCCACGCCGTAGAAGGAACGGTCACCCTCGGCGTAATTGCCGACCAAGGAGTCGTTCATCTCGTTCTCCGCCTCGGAGGTGGAGGCGACCATTGCCACTACGTCGGGGTACTCTGCCAACACCTTGGCCAGCGGGCGTACAAACCGCTCGGCGTAGTGGTCCGCCACCGTCTTATCCGCATAGTAGCGGCAGGCACGGTCCCAGAAATTCTTGCCGTTGGTGTAGTAGCTGTTGACGGAGGAGGAGTGGCAGGTCACCGTCCACAACACCGGCATATCCACAGCGCGGCAGATGTCGAGGAAACGGCGGACGTTGTACAGATACTCGTCCTTAATGCCGATGACGTCGCCGTTGTCGTCAAAAATAACGCCCTCGCTGTAAATGGAGCCTTCGTAACCCAACAGGTTATAGCCCAGGGATTTGAGATTGTAAATCTCCTGATAAATCTTGTCGGGTCCGTACTCGTCAAGGCCTACCTTAGAGAAATCGTACCAGCAGTTGGTGGCGTTGGCACGACCGTTGAGGTACTGATGTGCCATCTCGTTACTGGTCAAACTGCAACCCAGATAGGTATGGGTAAACCAAGGGTACCAAATACCGTCGAGGAAACCGTCCCGTTCAATGATTTTCTCCATCAGGGTGGTTTCGCTACGGTGGGGCAACGCCTTGTCCTTGGCCGCCGCCACAGGCAAAACGCCTGCCGGTACCAGCACCGCCAACAGCGCCACCGCACACAGCAGGGGCAACAATTTCATGCTCAATTTACGCATAGGGGTTCATCCTTTCTCTAAGCACGCCACAGCGCGCAAGGTTTCCATTTGTTCTTTCGTAGGCTCGGGGAAACGGGGCATATCCAGCCCCATAGCCGCCGCTTTATCCAACCCGAAGGGGTGATACGGGAGCAATTCGTAACCTACGGCGTGTTTAAGGGTTTTCACAAAGTCGCGGATGGCGGCTATCTCCTCCACCCTATCGTTGACGGTGGGAATCACCGGGGTGCGCACCAAGATAGGCACACCCAGCGTGTCCGCTTTGCGGATATTCTCCAAAATAGCGGCGTTGCCCACACCGGTATATTCCCGATGGCGGGTGTCGTCCCACATCTTGATATCCACCATAATGAGACGCATCTTCGCCAGTAAATCGGGGCGGTAGAGGGCCATAGAGGTCTCGATGGCCACGGAGATGCCCTGTTCACGGCAAGCATCGGTGAGGGCGGCGGCAAAATCCGGCTGCATCTGCGGCTCGCCGCCCGTCAGGGTGACGCCGCCGTCGGTGCCGTAATATGGTTTGTCCGCCAAAATCGGCTTCATTACCTCCTCCACCGTCATCTCGCCACCGCACAGGGTGCGTGCACCGGTGTAACAACCGTCGGCGCAACCGCCGCAGGCAATACATTTATCGGGATAATGGAGGGTTTGGGGCGTCATTGCCCAGCTCTCGGGGTTGTGACACCATCGGCAGCGTAAAGGACACCCCTTGAAAAACACCACGGTGCGGATACCGGGACCATCCTGTATACCACTCCGCTGAATATCAAATATCATAGCCATAGCGCCACCTCAATACAAGGTGCGGGCCAGCAGCTCCCGCCGGACCACGGGGTTGAGATCCACAAAACGGGCGGAAAAACCGCCCACACGGACGATCAAATGGCGGTATCTCTCAGGTTCGGCCATAGCGGCCTCCAAATCACCGCGGTTGAGGACGGTAATCATCGCCTGAGCGCCACCCTGCTCGAAGTACGTGCGCAGAAGCCGCTTCAGGCGGTCGCGATGCTCGGTGAACATCCCGCGAGAAAACCGCAGGTTCTGCACCGCACCGGCATGGACGTGGGTGGCAGGTTTTGCCAACGAATTGAGCATGGCGGTGACACCGCAGGTGTCCCGACCACTCATGGGATTGTTGCCGTTGGCCATATACTCCCCTGCCCGTCTGCCGTCGGCAGAAGCGCCCGTCCCCTGACCGAAGACGGCGTTTAACTCGTTGTTAATCAGCACCGCCAGGTAGGAATCCAGCCCTGCCGTGGTGGCACAATCTCGTATGCGGGTGCAGACGTCGCGGTGCAGACGGCAAAACATACCATCCGCGTCGGGGTGGTCGTTGCCGTATTTGGGTTGGGCAAGCAGTAATTGGCGCAGGCGCTCGTTGCCGCCAAAATCGGTGGCAAGGGCGGCAGACAACTCCTCGGCCGTCACCAGTTTTTGGTCGTATACCACCGCCTTGATGGCAGTGAGAGCGTCGGCGGTATTGACGTTTCCGTAATTCTCCACCGTACCCCCCAAATGGCACAAGCCACCCTCTAAAACGGCCCTGCCGCGGGCGATGCAATCCTCAAACAGTAGGCTGTAAAACAGCAAAGGGCACTCCTGTCCCATCACGTCATATTCTAATTTTTCCTGCAAAGAAAGGCAAGCGGCAATCTTTTCCACCTCGCCCAAATAGGCGGTGTAAAACGTCTCAAAATCGGGGGCGTCCAAGAACAGGTGCTTGTTTTTGCCGTACATCGCCTCGTTCAGCACGAACAAGGTGTTGATGGTGCCGCTGGGAGTGCCGATACTCCGATTGCACAGCACGTATTCGCCGCAACCGTAGGGCACGTAGTTCTGTGCCGTGGCACGATCCACCCCAAAGGCTTCCATCACGGCGGGGATATTCACCGCGTCGTTGTACAGCATGGGGAAGGTCGTCCCCTCCCCAATGATGTCCAGCGCCTGCTCGTAGAGAGCGGGATCCATCCCCTCGTAGAGGCGGAGGGTGAGCTGCGGCACCACACCGCCGCAGCGGTAGGTAGCCTCCATCGCCAAGCGGGCGAAGGTATCCGCGCCCTCGGGACGGTCGGCGCCACCCAATATCACGCGAGAGTCAAAATATTCATTCCACTCCTCCATCCGACGCCACAAATCCTCTATCCATCGCAAGGCTTCGGACTCGGTGAGGCGGGCGGCGGACAGATCGGCGGCAAGGTAACGGCCCAGATACTTATCCATCCGACCGTAATTCCAGGTGCCCGACAGCACGAAGAAGAGATAAGACAGCTGCAACGCCTGCGTAAAGGTGGCAGCAGGATGGTGAGCAATATGTGTAAAATCGGCGGCAAGGGACTCCTCGCCCAGTGCCACAGCTTCGGCGGCGTAGCGCAGACACACCGCGGAGAGAATCTCCAACGCCTGAATCAGGCCGTGATAAAAAGCGGGATTGGCCGCTTGCTTATCTTGACAAAGGGAAATCATCCCGTCCACACCTAAAGTAAGCAAGCGGGTGGGATCCATCTGAATACCGCTGATGCGATACAGCGCATGAGCGGCGGTAGGCACGTAGTAGGGCTCGTTATGGACGAAAACGTCCAACCATGCGGCGGGATACTGTGCGGCGATCTTCGCCGCGGTGTTTTCCGCCCGCCAAAAGGCAAACAACTTGTCCGCCTCTTCCCTCTCCGTAGCGGTGAGAGTGCCGTCCTCCACGGCGGCAAGCCAAGAGGGCTCGTGGAGATAATAGCCCACGCCACCGTGGGACTGAGGTCGCACGCCGAGGGGCAGGCGCTCAGCACGACCGGCCACTAAATCCCCCTGCCGTAAAGGTAGGAGATGATACACCAGCTGACAGCGCAGGCAATCCGCCTCGCGGGCATAGATGTCGGGAGCAGATTGATACCGCCGCGTAAAATCGGCGGCGTAGACAAACAATTCTTTACCGGTCACGGCGGTCACCTCCCAAAAACGTTACTTTACAAATTTAGTATACGGCTCTATATTGACAATTTCTCCTTGACTATTGATATTATATGTGGTATGTTGATATTTAGGAGGGTTGCCAATGAAACAACTGCTCAAACAAGAGGTGTTTCCCTATCTGCAGTTCCACTCCCGCCGCACGCGGCTGTCGGACGTATTGGGAAACTCCATCCCCCATTATCACGACTATTACGAAATATTTTTGGTGGAAGAGGGTCCGCTGCTGCACCACATCAATGGTGAATGCGAGACCCTGTATCCCGACACCATGGTGTTCGTCCGCCCCGAAGATCAGCACTTTTTCGCCCGCAAGGATAAGGGTACAGTGCAATTCTTCAACCTCGCTTTTGCGGAGGATCAATTTCTACGGGCGATGGAGCTGGCAAAACAGTGCACACCACAGGTGGAGAATCTGCCGCTGACCGACAAGGTGGTGCTCCCCCATGAATTGAGCCGTCTGCTTTTACGCCGTATGAAGTGGTTGCGGGACGTAAACAAGTGGGTGCCGCTGGCGGTGCAGGAGGCGGAAGGTGTCACCCTGCTGGCGGAACTGCTGGTGCTGTTCACCGTGGGTAGCGGCGATGCCCATATCGTCCCCTTCTGGCTGCGCAAGGCCTGCGACTGTATGTATCTATCCGAAAACTTGGCGGCAGGCATTCCCCGCTTGGTGGAACTCTCCGGCAAGACGCAGGAACACGTCACCCGCAGCATGCGCAAATATATGCACCAAACCCCCTCCACCTTTATCAATGCCATACGGCTGGAACGGGTGGCGGAGGCACTCACCTCCACCGACCGCCCCATCTTTGACATCATGCTGGACGTAGGATTTCAGAATACCAGTCACTTTAACAAATTATTTAAGGATAAGTACCATATGTCCCCCCGCAAATATCGCGCGGCGGGCATGAATATACTGGGACAAGTGGAATAACGGAGGTGCTCTTATGAAATTGACACGAAAAATCACCGCCCTGCTGGCGGTACTCACCCTGCTGTGTTCCCTGTGGACACCGATAGCCGTATCCGCCGAAGCCCCCGCCCCTGTAGCGACGCAGCCGCAGGCTGAGGAAACGATCTACTTCGGCCGCTCCATACTGGCAAAGATGAAAAACGGTGAAGCGTTGTGCTACGCCTACGACAGGCTGGTGGCAGGGTGTGAAACCCTATCCGACTACGTAGACATTGCCCACCGCACCCACCGCATCAACTCGGACGAAGCCTTCCTCGTGTGGGAGGCGGCTACCAACGACCACCCCGAATATTTCTGGTTGTCCGACGGCATGAGCCTGTGGGGCTCCGGCGCACAGATTTCCGCCTTTGCCCCCTACATCTATGACGGCATTGCGGCAGAACAGGCCCAACTGAATGCCCGCGTAGCGGAATTGACCGCCGGCTTGGAAGGTAAGAGCGACTACGAAAAAAGTCTCATTCTCCACGACCGGGTGTGCGAAGCGGTGGTATACCGCGGCTCCGCTTACGACCAAAATGTGATCGGCTCGCTGGTGATGGGACAGGCGGTATGCGCCGGCTATGCCCGCGCCTATCAGCTGCTGCTGCAATCCGTAGGCATCCCTGCCTACGTGGTCACCGGCCACTCCAAAGGGCAAGGTCACGCCTGGAATCTGGTGCAGCTGGACGGTGAGCAATACTACACCGACGTCACTTGGGATGACCAAAACGACAACGGCGGCCATATCTACTACGCCTATCTCAACGTGACCTACGCACAGATGAGCGAGGACCATATCATCGAAAGCTTTGCGGACTATCTGCCCAAAACCACCGCCACCGCCGCCAACTATCACACCGTCCACGGCACCGCCATGGATATGCCCAGCGCGGAGAAGATGGCGGAGCTGTACGAGGCGGGGTTGACCATCCGTCTGTTTATGACCGGCAATCAAAACGCCTTTATCAACGCCCTGAGCAGCGCATTGAGCGAAACGGTCGATCAGATCGCCTGCCCCTATTCCGGCTATTCCTGCAGCACCGGTTATCTGGGCCACGAAATCATCATCAACTTGGTGCCGACCAACCCCCACAACTACGGTAGCGACAACGTCTGCAAAAACTGCGGTCACGTCAAAGAGATCCCTGTTCTCCCCGGTGACCTGGATGGTAACGGCAAGGTAAACAACCGTGACCTGGGCGTGTTGCAACAGTACCTCAACGAATGGGAGGTAACGGTAGACCCCGTAGCCGCCGACGTGGACGGTAACGGCAAGATAAACAACCGTGATCTGGGCACCCTGCAGCGTATTCTCAACGGATAAAGAATCAAAAAAGAAAGCACTCTCGGTGAGAGTGCTTTCTTTTTGTTTTATGTGGTGGGGGGATTTTTCTTTTTACGTCGTATCAGCAGTACCACCAACGCCACAGCGATCAACACCGCCGCCAGCGTCGCGTACAGGATAATGCCCATCGTCTTATAGTCGTCCTGCAGGGTCAGCACCGACACCAACGCGTTTTTCCGCGGCTTGGTTACCGCCTCTTCGTGCGCGATGCCCTGCGTTTGGGTGGTAGCCGCAGAGGGGGTGGGAAGAGTCACTGTTGCCACGGTGGTGTCGGTGACGGTGGCAGAGGCGCTTTCCTCAGTAGGGATAGTGGTGGACTCGGTAACCGCACCGGAAGCGGAGGGCTGGGTGGTGGGTTTGGCGGTAGTCGTAGGCTTGATCGTGGCGACGGTGCCCACCGTACCACCGTCAGCGAGCTTGGTGCCGTCGGCGGTCTTAAACAGCCGCAGATTATCCATCAGCGCCTCGCCGCCCAAATCGCACACCGCGATACCAATGCGGGTGAAGGCACCGGTGTTAAACTTGAGGTAATACGAATTCCAATCTGCGCCGTAAATATCTTTATCAAACTCAAAGCCCATCAGCGACTGGGGCAAAGACATGGCGTCGTCCAGCAGCATCAGTTTTCCGCCGCCGCTCTTGACCACCTTGACGTCGAAGGCCAACGAATAGTCGGTGTTGGGCTTCACAGGCACCCATTGAATGTAATACACGCCTTCGGCATCCCCTGCGGTGTAGTGCAAGACCTTGCCGTGGGCTTTGTCGCTGTCGGTGACCGCCAAAAAGCCGTTGCGCCAACCGGCACCGTCTGCCCAATACTGGCTGCCGGAGGAAAATCCGCTGTTCTTGGTCACGCAGACGCTGTCCTTGCAGGTCAGCGCCTCGGCGCCCAAATCCGGCACCAAACGGCTACCGTTGCGCGCGCCCGTGTATTTGACACCGTTACCGTTTTGGTAGAGGGCCATACCGTCCACCCACAGCTTGCTGTTCTCGCCGCACAGGGCAATGGTGACCTCAGTCAGATCAGCAGAATTAAATGCCACCGATCGTAGGTGCCACTCATCATCCCACGCGGTGGGAACGATCTGGCGGTTGGCGCGGGAGCAACGGGTGCGATAGGAGGGGTAAATCATAAACTTACCGGTGGAGGGATCCACCACACCGATGGAGGCGTGACCACGGTTGGATGCGGAGAGGAAGGTGCCCTTCACCCATGCAGAAAAGATGTAGTCGGTGTTTTTCTCCACCGCTACGGTGAAGGTGTACCACTGCTCGGTAGTAGTGCCGGAGGTGTTGAAATACAGGCTCTTGCCGCCATCGGGAGCGGTGGAGTCGCTGACCACCTTGACCGCACTACCTAAGAAGGTGCCCACGTTCCACGCGGCACCGTCGGTAGACTCGAAACCACCGTTTTTAAGCAGGTTATAGCTCTCTTTGACCGGGCGGTTGCGGGCGGTGGTGAAATCGTACAACGAATAGGCGCCCGTGGAACTGTAATCCCTGCCGATGTTGATGGCACCGTCCAGTTTGACGGTGGTGGCAGCCTTCTTGTACTTTGCCTCTATACCCGCCACGTTGTTGGGCTCGCTCGCGGCGGTGTTGCCCTTGCCGTCACGCACCACGATCTTGTACATCGAGTTAGGGGTGGCAGTATCCTTGTAGCGACCCTTGCCTTTATCCACGTAGTCGGCTTGGTTGACGTTGGAAAGAATGGTCTGCCAACTCTTGCCACCGTCGGTGGAGCGGAGAATATCCATCTTCTCCGCCTGACGGGAGGGAATCCACTCCACATAGCCACCGCCCTCGTTGCAATAGAGAACAGGCTTGTCCAGCACCACCGTCTTGCCCTGATATTCGGCGCGATAATCGTCCATGTAATGACGAAGAATCGTCACCGTCTCCAAAAAGTTGGTGTTAGGGCCTTTTCCGGCGTAATCATCCAGCAGATAATAGGCGGTAGACCAGTGCATACCGTTGCTCATCCACGCCCACTGGATACCGCCCTTGTAACCGCGCTCCATCATCCGCTGACGATACAGTATGAGCTTGTCGGCAAACTGCTCGGGGGTAAATTTGCCGTCGTGACCGATGTTGTACTCGCTAAGAATCATCGGCGCATCCGAGAAGAAGGTGTCCGCCTCGGCAACACCCACGTTGTTGTCGTACAGGTTATGACCCATTATGTCCATATCAAAGCCGTTGTACATCGCTTTGTTCTTATCATTAGAAGCCATGGTGAGGGCGGTGTTCGGCAACTCCTCGCGGGCCACCTTGGTGACCTGCTTCATAAAGTAGACCATGTCTGCCTCGGTGACGCCATAGTGGTCACGGGCACCACCAAATTGATTGCCCTCTTGGGAATCGTTGATCTCGTTTTCGATCTCATCGGTAACCGCCACCAGCGCCACCACGTCGGGATACTCCGCCAACATCTCGCACACCGGTCGGGCGAAGCGCTCGGCATAATGCTTGGCGATGGTGGGGTTGGCGTACTTTTGACTAAAGATATTGTAGGCGTCCATGCCGTGATAGTTAGGGCTGGAGGAGGAGTGGAAACAGATGGTCCACATCACCGGCATACCAATCTCACGGCACATATCCAATAGACGGCGGGCGTTATCCAGAAACTCCTGCTTGACGCCAAGGACGTCGCCGTACTCGTCGTGAATGACACCTTCGTCGTAGATGGAGCCGCCATAGCCCAGCAGGTTATAGCCCATGGCCTTGAGGTTGTAAATCTCGCGGTAGATCTTGTCCGCGCCCACGGTGTCCAATGCCGGCTTGGACCAGCCGTTGCCGTAATAGCGCACCATCACCTCGTTGCCGGTGAGGCTGTGACCCACGTTGCCACCGTCAAACCAAGGAAACCAAATACCGTCGATGAGACCGTCCCGCTGCAAAATCTGCTCGATGAGCATGGGCTTGTCCGATTTGGTCCAAGCAAAGTCGCCGCCGGGAGCCGCCGCCGATACAGGCGGGACAACCGCACACAGCAGAATAACCGTACACAACAGAGTTAAAACCGTGCGGAAAAAGCGATGTTTCATGCGTTTTCTCCTTTTTAAGTAATCTTTGCCAATTATTATATCACAAAAGCGACCGCTTGGCTATACAAATTTCGGTTTTATCCCACAAAAGCAATAAATATCCCCCCGCATAGCGGGGGGTATTTCATTTTCGGGCACAAGTGCGCTTTTTGTTGGCCTATCAGCCATAGATTACCGGCTACCCATAAATGGGTAAATGTAGTGCCTAACAAAGCCTCCCTCCGGGAGGGAGGTGCGGAGTGGCTTTCAGGTTGTGCGTATCGTAGCTTTCGTTGCCACTCCTCGAATATGGCGTTCCGCCATATTCCCACGGTTGTGCGCGGTGACGGAGGGAGGTGCGGAGTGGCTTTCAGGTTGTGCGTATCGTAGCTTTCGTTGCCACTCCTCGAATATGGCGTTCCGCCATATTCCCATGGTTGTGCGCGGTGACGGAGGGAGGTGCGGAGTGGCTTTCAGGTTGTGCGTATCGTAGCTTTCGTTGCCACTCCTCGAATATGGCGTTCCACCATATTCCCACGGTTGTGCGCGGTGACGGAGGGAGCCTGACGAGCCGTTTTTGTGTCGCATTCTCCCCCAGTCTTTTCGCCTGCGGCGAAAATCCAGCCCCCTCCCGGAGGGGGCCTTGCCGCTGCGGCGGGCTTTTCATCGCTAAAGCTCTTCCCAACCACGCGACT
>JAZNED010000043.1:0-10598 GCA_045588425.1 Acutalibacteraceae bacterium | reverse complement strand
AGGCTGTGTGGGACAGCATGAACGTCACCTACGACCGCTTCATTCGCACCACCGATGCCGACCACGTGGCTGTGGTGCAAAAGATTTTCCGCAAGCTGTACGAGCAGGGTGACATCTATAAGAGCAGTTACGAGGGCAAGTACTGCGTGCGCTGCGAGAGCTTCTACACCCCCAGCCAGCTCACCGAGGACGGCAAGTGCCCCGACTGCGGCCGCGACTGCGTGGACGCCAAGGAGGAAGCCTACTTCCTGAAACTCGGCAAGTATCAGGACCGCTTGCTGCAGTACTACAACGACAACCCCGACTTCTTTGCACCGGTGTCCCGCCGCAACGAGATGATCAACAACTTCCTCAAGCCCGGCCTGAACGACCTGTGCGTATCCCGCTCCTCTTTCAAGTGGGGTATTCCCGTGGACTTTGATCCCGACCACGTAGCCTACGTGTGGATCGACGCGCTGTCCAACTACATCACCGGCTGTGGCTACGACCCCGACGGCAGCAGCGACCTGTATAAGAAGAACTGGCCTGCCGACCTGCACGTCATCGGCAAGGACATCGTCCGTTTCCACACCATCTACTGGCCCATCATTCTGATGGCGCTGGGTGAGCCCCTGCCCAAGCAGGTGTTGGGTCACCCCTGGCTGCTGAGCGGTGAGGACAAGATGAGTAAATCCAAGGGCAACGTGCTGTACGCCGACGAGCTGGCACAGCGCTTTGGCACCGATGCCATCCGCTGGTATCTGCTCAGCGAGATGCCCTTTGCCCAGGACGGCACCATCACCTACGAAATGGTGATCAATCGCTACAACGCGGACTTAGCCAACACCCTGGGTAACCTGGTCAACCGCTCCATCGCCATGACCAACAAGTACTTTGACGGCAAGGTGAATAAGCCTGCCGCTCTGGACGCGCTGGGTCAGGAGTTGGCGGATGCCTGCAACGACACCGTCAAGAAGTTCTATGAGCAGATGGACACCTGGCACAACGCCGATGCCGCCGAGACCATCATGAATCTGGCCAAGCGTTGCAACAAGTACATCGACGAGACCGCACCTTGGGCACTGGCCAAGGACGAGGCCAACCGCGAGCAGTTGGAGGGTGTGCTGTATAACCTGCTGGACTGCATCCGCGTACTGGGCATCCTGCTGACCCCCTTCATGCCCGATACCGGCGCCGCCATCCACGCCCAGCTGCAGGTGGCGGAGAATGTCACCGATATGGACGCCGCCAAGTACGGTGCGGCTGACGGCTACGCCGTGGGGGCTCCCTCTCCCCTCTTCGCTCGTATCGACGCAGTAAAGATGTTGGAGGAGATTGCCGCCGAGCAGGAGGCCGCCGCCAAAGCCGCTGAAGCGGAAGAGGAGAAGGAGGGCATCGTGTTTCTGCCCGAGATCACCATCGACGACTTCTTCAAGGTAGACCTGCGTGTGGCGGAAGTCACCGCCTGCGAGCCGATTAAGAAGGCGAAGAAACTGCTGAAGCTCACCCTCAACGACGGCACCAAGGAGCCCCGCACCGTGGCATCGGGTATCGCCAAATGGTACAAGCCCGAGGACCTGATCGGTCGCCGCGTGGTGCTGGTGGCCAACCTGAAGCCCGCCGTGCTGTGCGGCGTGGAGAGCCAGGGCATGATCCTCGCCGCCACCGATCACACCGCCGAGGGCGAAGAGGACGTGAAGGTGCTGTTTGTGGACGGCATGACCCCCGGCAGCGCCATCCACTAAGGTGAGCGATATGAACGAGTTTATCGCCATTTCTCCCTATGAGATGGAGGGTAACCCCTTCCAGATGATCGACAAGCAATGGATGCTGATCACCGCCGGTGACGAGAGTGCCGCCAACACCATGACCGCCAGTTGGGGCGGTTTGGGTATCCTGTGGCACAAGCCGGTGAGTTTCGCCTTTATCCGTCCCACCCGCTACACCTACGCGTTCACCGAGCGAGAGGAGTACTACTCCCTCTGCTTTTTCGGCGAGGAGTACCGCGAAGCATTAAAACTCTGCGGCACCGTATCGGGTCGTGACCGCGACAAGATCGCCGAGGCGGGGCTGACCCTGCGGTATGATGCCGAGGCGCCCTACTTCGACGAGGCCGAGACCGTGATGATCTGCCGCAAGATCGCCGCACAGGACATGGATCCCGCAGGATTTGTCGACACCTCGGTGGAGAAACATTACCACAACGACTATCACCGCATCTATACCGGTGAGATTACCAAGGTGCTGAAAAAAGCGCCGCGAAAGGATTGATTACCAATGGCAAAAGAACTGGCAAAGGTGTATGAGCCGCAAGAGGTGGAAAAGCGCATCTATCAATTCTGGATCGATGGCAACTATTTCCACGCCACCGCTCACGCCAAGGATAAAAACGGCAATGAGAAAAAGCCCTATACCGTGATGATGCCCCCTCCCAACATCACCGGTCAGCTGCACATGGGTCACGCTCTGGACAACACCCTGCAGGACACCCTCATCCGCTGGCGTCGTATGCAGGGCTATGAGGCACTGTGGATGCCCGGTACCGACCACGCCTCCATCGCCACCGAGGCGAAGGTGGTCGAGGCCATGCGTGCCGAAGGTCTGACCAAGGAGATGCTGGGTCGCGACGGCTTCCTGGAGCGTGCTTGGGCATGGAAAGAAAAATACGGCAACCGTATCGTCAGCCAGCTGAAGACCATCGGCTCCAGCTGTGACTGGGAGCGGGAGCGCTTCACCATGGACGAGGGTTGCTCCATGGCGGTGAAGGAGGTCTTCGTTCGTCTGTACGAGCAGGGTCTCATCTACCGCGGCAACCGTATGGTCAACTGGTGTCCCACCTGCAAGACCTCCATCTCCGACGCCGAGGTGGAATACGAGGAGAAGGACGGCCACTTCTGGCACCTGCTGTACACCGTCAAGGAGACCGGTGAGCAGCTGGAGCTGGCCACCACCCGTCCCGAGACCATGCTGGGCGATACCGCCGTGGCCATCAACGCCGAGGACGAGCGCTACAAGCACCTCCACGGTTGCCACGTGATCCTGCCCCTGCTGAATAAGGAAATTCCCATCGTGTGCGACGAGCACGCGGATATGACCAAGGGTACCGGTGTGGTGAAGATCACCCCCGCCCACGACCCCAACGACTTCGAGGTGGGTCGCCGTCACGATCTGCCCATGGTGCGCTGCTTTACTTACGACGGTCACATGACCGGTGCGGCAGACAAGGCTGCCGCCGACGAGTACATCGCCAGCGGTAAGGCTGCCGCCGACGAGCCTGCCGTGCTGGATTGCGGCAAGTACGCCGGCATGACCACCGCCGAGTGCCGCAAGGCCATCCTGGAGGATTTGACCGCCGGCGGCTATCTGAAAGAGGTGGAGGATCTCAAGCACGACGTGGGTACCTGCTACCGTTGCCATCAGACCATCGAGCCTATGGTGAGTAAGCAGTGGTTTGTCAAGATGGAGCCTCTGGCCGGCCCCGCCATCGAGGCGGTGGAGAAGGGTGAGATCACCTTTGTCCCCGAGCGCTTCACCAAGAACTACCTCAACTGGATGCGTGCCACCCGTGACTGGTGTATCTCCCGTCAGCTGTGGTGGGGTCACCGCATTCCCGCTTGGTACTGCGACGACTGCGGCGAGACGGTGGTGGCCAAAGACGCCCCTGCCGTCTGCCCCAAGTGCGGCGGCGTGCATCTGGCACAGGACCCCGACACGCTGGATACCTGGTTCTCCTCTGCTCTGTGGCCCTTCTCCACCTTGGGTTGGCCCAACCAGACCGAGGAGCTGGATTATTTCTATCCCACCGATACGTTGGTCACCGGCTACGACATCATCGGCTTCTGGGTGAGCCGTATGATCTTCTCCGGTCTGCACTACACCGGCAAGAGCCCCTTCAAGACGGTGCTGATTCACGGCCTGGTCCGTGACAGCCAGGGCCGCAAGATGTCCAAATCCCTGGGCAACGGCGTGGATCCTCTGGAGGAGATCGACAAGTACGGTGCCGACGCCCTGCGCTTTATGCTGGCGACGGGTAACAGCCCCGGAAACGATATGCGCTATATGACCGACAAGGTGGAGGCCTCCCGTAACTTCGCTAACAAGCTGTGGAACGCCGCCCGCTTCCTGCTGATGAACTTTGCCGACCACGACATCGCCCTGACCCTGCCCGCCGACCTCAAGTTGGAGGACAAGTGGATTCTGTCCCGCTACAATGAGCTGGTGCAGGCGGTCACCGACAACCTGGAGAAGTTCGAGCTGGGTATCGCGGTGAATAAGCTGTACGACTTCATTTGGGATAACTTCTGCGACTGGTACATCGAATTGTGCAAGTCCCGCCTGCAGGGCGAGGACGCCGACAGCGCCCGCCGTGTGCTGCTGTACGTGATGACCGGTATGCTGAAACTACTGCATCCCTTTATGCCCTTCATCACCGAGGAGATCTGGCAGACCCTGCCCCACGAGGGCGACAGCCTGATGATTTCTGAGTGGCCCGTCTATGACGAGAGCCTGTCCTTCGCCGCCGAAGAGAAGGAGATGGAGCGCATCATGGAGGCCATCCGCGGCATCCGTAACCGCCGCGCCGAGATGAACGTGCCCCCCTCCAAGAAGGCGGACCTGTACATCGAGACCGCTTTTGCCGACACCTTTGCCGCCGGCGTGCCCTTCCTGCAGAGACTGGCCTCCGCCGCCGAGGTGCATATCGGCGAGAGCTTTGAGGTGCCCGGTGCCGTCAGCATCGTCACCGGCGCTGCCACCATCAAGATCCCCATGGACGCTCTGGTGGACAAGGCCGCCGAGCTGGCTCGTCTGGAGCGCGAGTATAACAACGTGAAGAAGCAGTTGGACGGCGTGATGGCGAGACTGAACAACCCCGCCTTCACCGACAAAGCTCCCGAGGCCGTTGTCAACGGCGCCCGCGAGCAGGCCGCCCAGATGCAGGAGAAGCTCAACCTGCTGACCCAGTCCATGGACGCGTTGAAATAAGGATATATATTAGAAACAGCCTGACCATGTTCGGACAGGCTGTTTTTTGTTTTTGCGCATAGAAAAAGGGTCCCTCCATGAGGGAGCTGTGGAGCCGCAAAGCGGCGAGACTGAGGGATTTTCTGCTTATTAACTCCCTCCGTCATTTGCTTTGCAAATGCCACCTCCCTCAAGAGGGAGGCTTTCGGGCGGTCGGGGACGCCCGCCCCTACAACCACGTACCGACATGAGATAAACACCGTAGGGGTCGGCGCCCTCGACGTCCCGTAAAAGAAGCGGCGGGAGCAAGCCCCCGCCCGCCCCGGCAATATTTTTATAGGGCTATTGACATTGTCCGTCTACTGTGGTAGACTTTAAAAAGAATAAGAGCACAAGGAGGAAAGGTTATGAAAAAATGGTTATCTTTGATGATGGCACTCGCCATGCTGGTGTGTGTGACTGCTTGCGGCGCTAAGCCCGACACATCCGATAACAACCGTGAAAAACCAACGACAACCACTACCCAAGACAAAAAGTCCGTTAGCATTCAACCCCACTTGGCAACTGATCATACGCCTTACGATCTTTACTATTTTGATTACAATATCGTCACCGTTGCTACGTCCGATGGATTTGTGCTGATCGATACCGAGGGCAAGCAGATCGGCCAAGACAGCTATAACGTACTGTATAGTTTCGGAGAGGATGGTCGAGCAAGAGCTCTGTTGGAGCGCGACAGCGACTGGGTGTGGATCGACACCACCGGCGCCGTGGTAGGCGAGGCAGAGGCTCCCCCTGTGTATAGCGCCACCGTGATATACGATGTCTCTGAGACGGCAGGCGGTGAGCTTCTGTTCGGCGTCAAAGATGCCGCCACCGGCGATTACATCACCCAGCCCATCTTCGAATGGATCAGCGGCTTGCACAGCCCGATGAATTACGCCACCTTGGCAGAGGGCGAGCATCGAAAGGTAATGATTTCGCCCCGCGGCGAGGTGTTGGTGACCTTGCCCGACGGGGCAAAGGACGCTTACGCTATGGACACGCACATTGTATGCCGGTATCAGGATGGCTCCTATCGCCTATTGGATAGGCAGGGCAACGTGTTGAATTCCACCGTTTTCAGTTCCATCAGCTCTTTCTCCGATGGGTTGGCTGTGGTCACGGTGGGCAACAAAATGGGGTTGATTGCTGCCGACGGCACGGTGGTGGTCGAGCCGCAAATCGAAGTCGACGATCCTGTTAACCCCATCTGTCCTTTGATTTGCAACGAGTATATCGCTTGTCTGCAACAGGAGAAATTAGTCTTCTACAAGATTGTGAAATAATAAAAATAGATGCGCTGAAATAAGGATATATATTAAAAACAGCCTGACCGAAATCGGTCAGGCTGTTTTTGATGTTTCGTTATCCGTAGGTAGGGTAGCATCGGGGAGGGTTGTGGTGGTTGCGGTGCTTTCCGTGGGGTCGGTGGACTCCACAGGAGCAATGGGCGGTTCGGGGTCGGGCCGTGGCAGGCGGATGGACAGGAAATACTGTGCCGTGCCCTGCGCGATGGCCTGCGCCTTACGCACATTGGTATCGTGATCCACAATGCCGATGTGATCGATGGGGCTGGTCATAAACCCATTCTCGGTGAGCACCACGGGGCAATCGCTCATCCGCGCCACGAAATAATAATGCCACTCAAACAGACTGCGGTGTCCCCCAGAGATAGTGTCGTAGATGCCGGCACCTATGGTGGCGTCGTAGATATACCGCGCCGCATCTGCCGAAAACAGGGTGGAGTGGAACGCGCCAAAACCGTGAGGGCGGGAGGACGTATTGGCGTCGTGGTGGATGGCGATACACAGATCGGGCTTTAATGCCTTAAGCTGTTGGCACCGTTCATCGGCGTTGAGATCTTCATCGGCGCCGCGATTAATCACCACAGTGGCACCCATACTCTCCAATTCAGCCTTGAGCAGCATCGCCAGATTAAAATTACGCTCTGCCTCGGGATGATCCTCATCCAGACCGTAGGCGCCCTCACTTTTGCCGCCGTGTCCTGCGTCCAGCATAATGGTGACCCCCGTCAGGTCAGCGCCATAGGCGTTGTCCGCTACGGTCACTTGGGCAGGATGGAGGAAGTAAAAGACCAGCTGTCCCTTATCGTTATACGAGGCGTCCCAGCCGTAAAATCCGCCCACACGGCGCAGATACAGCCGCAGGACGCACCCGTTCTTCGTCTTGTCGACGGTGGCGTGGGTGAACAAGGGGTGATTCTCCCCAAAGACAGGAACCCCTTTAAGGGAATCGGCGTAGCAGAAGGTAATCTGCACATACTCGCAGGTCACCGCGTCCACGGTGTAATCCTGCTCTTTGGGGTTGGTGTATTTCTGCGGCAGCAAATCCAACAAGAAGGGTGCTTTCCACGCCGTGTCGAGGGTGAGGTAGGTGGCGTGTTGGTCCACGGCAAAACCCGCCACCGAAAGCTGATTGGTGTCGGGTAGCTTGCCCTCGTATTCCTTAGCCACCTGTACGATTTGGGCGGAGGGGCTATTGGCCTTGCTGACATACACACGGCGTCCGCACCGCAGATTGAGGTATTCCTTATCTCCAAAGTAGGAGTGACCCACCACGTAGTCCACCGTGCCCTGGGGCAGGTAATTGTTGGTGGGGCGGGAGTCGTCATCCGCCTTGTCACCATCAAAGGTCTCGGCGGTAAAGGTGACGATCTCGCCAATGACAGGGAGCACCGCCTTTTTGCACACGATGGTGCCGGAGGCGGCGGTATCGGTGACCCCTGCGTGGGTGGCACGGAAGGTGACCTTGCCCAGATTCCGCTCAGTGGTATTATCAGATGGCAGAGTGAAACTGCCGGTGAAATTCACAAAGGTATTGCTCTCGATTTCGTCCTCATCTTCCTGCCCCGACGTCTGCTTGAGGGTAATGGTTTTGCCATTAAAGGTGGCGGTGACCGTGCTGCCTACACGGGCGGACACCACCACCGAGAAGGAGGCACCGCTCTCAAAACGGCGATCGCTGTCGGGACTGTGGGAACGCATCACCACGTAATTGTAGGTGACGGTGTAGGTCTTGGTTTCGTCTTTATGCGAGAAGGTAAAGGTGTTTTTGCCGGGGGTCAGTTCTTGCTCGATGGAGAACGAGCCGTATTTATCCCGCGTGACCTGTGCGCCATTCAGCAGGAGCGGATACTGTGGGTCGGAGGAGCCGGCAAAGGTGGTAATCGGCTCGGTGGTGGTCACCGACGTCTTTTTGTGGGAGGTAACCGTGAGCTCCTTTTTGGGTGCTTTGGTGGCGGTAGTCGTGGGACGTGTGGTGGTCGTGGTGGTGGCAGAGGTGGTCGTGGTGGTCGTGGCGGTCGTTGTTTGGGTAGCGGTCGTGGTGGTCACGGCGGCGGAGGTGGCGATGGTGGTATCCGAGGTGGTGTTCACCGCAGAGGTGGCAGAAGTCTGTTCTTTAACCGGCTGTGCAGGCCAACTATCCATCATCCGCGTCACCACCAGCAACGCTGCAAGACACACAGCGGCAAGCGTCAACCACGGCCACTTGTTTTTTAGAAATTTCACCGTACCACCTCCTTTTTTTGCCATTATAGCACAGAGAAAAAGGGATAACAAGACGGAACGTTTACATTTTAACGTGAGTTTGGTATAATGTGGGTAGAAACTTTTTCCAAAAATGTGACCTAGGCATATCAAAAACCGTGTATAGAGGTGAAAGGCCTTTCCGGTAAATCGTAAGGAGGTGGAGTGATGGACGACAAACGCATTGTGGCGCTGTTTTTTGAACGGGACGAGCAAGCGCTGACCGAAACGAAAGAAAAATACAGCCGCTATCTGCATCGGGTGGCGCATAACATCCTGCAAAATCCGCAGGATGCAGAAGAGTGCGTCAACGACACCTATCTGCGGGCGTGGAACGCCATCCCGCCCCACCGCCCCTCGCGGCTGAGCGTGTATCTCGGCAAGATCACCCGCCATTTGGCGCTGGACCGCTATGCCGCCCTCACCGCTGACAAGCGGGGCGGCGGCACCCAAGCCGCCATCTTAGAGGAGTGGCGGGACGCTCTGCCCAACGTGGATGGTGACCCTGCCGACGATATGGCGGTGCGGGATGCGCTAAACCGCTTTCTGCGGCAGTTGCCTGCGGACAAACGGCGCACGTTCATCCGCCGCTATTGGTACGGCGACACCATCGCCGCCATCGCCGCCCACAGCCACGCCACCGAGAGTGCGGTCAAGATGACCCTCTCCCGCACCCGTGACGAGCTGAAAACATTTTTGGAGAAAGAGGGTATTGCCCTATGAAGAAAGAAGAAAGATTGCATCGCCTCATGGGCGACATTGACGACGATCTGGTGGCGGACGCCGCCGCCAAGCCGATTCCCCTCAAGGTATGGCTGCCCCGTGTCACCGCCGCCGTGGCGGCGGTGGCACTGACGGTGGGCGTGGTGCTCGCCCAACCGTGGGCAAATGAGAAGCCGCCCATTTCCAACGGTGGTACCACCGTCACCACCACGCCGCAAAGCAACAGCGGAGAAGATAGGAACGACCCCGATGGCAACGTCCCCATCGGCACTCCCATAGGTACCGAACCCGCTTTAGACGACCCCATCGACGTGGCTCCGCCCATACCCACAGCCGGCACCCCCACCACCACCGCCCCTACTGAAAGCGGCGTGTGGTACGAGCCGAAATGGGACGAAAAGCCAATTTGGCAGAAATTCCGCGATTTTGAGCGGAAGATTCCCGAGGGCTATGACGGCAAAATGTACTACACCGTCCACGACACGAACATCGACAAGACGATGGTAGAGGAATATCTGGAGGATGTGAATCTACACGGCTATGACATCTACACCGAAACCGCCTACGACGTAGTGGGCAAGGTGTACCGCATTAAGGGTATCAACCCTATCTGTGCCGTGGCTCTGCAATATGAGGGACGAAACGATTATTTCCCTGCGGTGAACAGCGCCTATACTCCCGAAACATTAGGACAATTTATCACCGACCTGAATCTTCGTGAGCATCTGCGTGTGGGTACGGTATATCACTCTTACCGCGATGCGGACGGCACCTTCCACGACAAGGAGTATGCCGGTCTGACGGTGGAAAAGGTGTGGGAGATGTTGCTCTGCGACGATGCTCTGAGCAACGAATACGACGAGGAGAATTGGCAGAGACAATGGAACACCAAGATTTCCATCCGCATCGATATGCCGCTGTTGGGATACAACAACATCAGTATTTCCTTGTCGGAGGATGGGTATCTGCGCACCAACCTGCTGGACACGGAAAAATTATTCCACATCGGCAAAGATAAAGTGGACGCCTTTATGGCGTACGTGGAGGAAAACTGCCGCCTGCAAAAGGACGATGAGTTAATTCCTATGCCCGGCGATACCAACGCTGTCAGCGGCACCACCATGACCTCCCCTGCCCAGCCGCCGCTCACCACACGGCACTCAATGAAAGCGCCGCCTGCGGATTGAGAGTAACCGAAAACAGCCACCGCCAACTCGGCGGTGGCTGTTTTTGTGAGGGGAGAAAAGGCTCCCTCCATGAGGGAGGCTTGCGGGCGGTCGAGGGTCTCGCTGCGGCTCGGTCCACTCGCGGTTCTGACAGTCCACCGGACTGTCATTCATTGCC
>JAZNED010000042.1:0-4989 GCA_045588425.1 Acutalibacteraceae bacterium | reverse complement strand
GGCCGCATGTTCCAGGATCCTCTGAAGGGCACTGCTCCCAATATGACCATTGAAGAAAATCTGGCCCTGGCCTATATGCGCGCATCCTCTCATACATCCCCCTTCTCCATGATCAGCAAGCGGGACCGGGCAGAGTTCCGTGAAAGACTTGCCCAGCTGGGACTGGGACTGGAAGACCGGATGAGCAACCCCGTAGGTCTGCTGTCCGGCGGCCAGCGTCAGGCACTGACCCTGCTGATGGCTACTCTGGTGACCCCCAAACTGCTGCTTCTGGACGAACACACCGCCGCTCTGGACCCCGCCACCGCTGAGAAGGTACTGGAACTGACCAAACAGATCGTGGCAGACAACAGCATCACCTGTCTGATGATCACCCACAATATCCCCTCCGCTCTGGCTCTGGGCAACAAGACCATTATGATGAACAACGGTCAGATCGTCATGGAACTGGCCGGAGAAGAGCGTGCCACCATGACCGCGGAAAAACTGCTGCACAAATTCCACGAACAGGGCATGTCCAATGACCGGATCCTGTTCAGTGCCGAATAAACTGATTCACCCCGCATCATCAGATGCGGGGTGTCTTCTATTCTTCTGTTTTCTGTGCTTCCGGCGCAGCCTTTTGGTTGACCCAAAGTCTGGCAGGATCATGGGGCTTAAAGTGCTGCCACACCAGAACGGATACGGCGGTAATGCAGGTCACTGCCGCCAAAACCTGGCTGACCCGGAAGGGGCCCCACCAGAGGCTGTCCACCCGGAGGCCTTCGATCATGCTGCGGCCCAGACCATACCAGGCTGCATAGCAGAGCGCAATCTGACCGTCGTACTTCCGCTTGCTGCAGACAGAGGCCAAAATCACGAAGCCGACAAGATTCCAGAGGGATTCGTACAGGAAGGTGGGGTGGACAGGCAGGGAGGGATCAAAGCCATTGCCGTTGTGACCGGCTTGAATCACGTCACCGGTCATCGCCCAGGGCAGGTCGGTGTTACCACCGAAGGCTTCTTGGTTGAAGAAATTGCCCCAGCGACCGATGCTCTGACCGATGAGAAAGCCCAGTGCGGTCAGGTCGAACATAGCCCAGATTTTCACTTTTTTCAGTTTGCACATCAGCGGACCGAAGGTGAAGGCCACGATGATGCCACCGTAAATGCCGAGACCGCCTTCCCACACCTTGATGATGGAGATGGGGTCGGCCAAATAATCTGCCAGATGGTCGCTGAAGAATACGTAGTACAGACGGGCGCCGATGAACGCCACCGGCACGGTGAGCAGCGCCACGTCAATCATGCTGTCGGGGTTAATGCCAAAAAACTCGGAACGTTTCATGCCGTAGAGGATGGCCAGCAGGAAGCCCACGGCAATCAGCAGACCGTACCACTGGATGGTGAACGAACCGATATGAATGGCGTTGTCCACAGAGAATTTCCATCCCAAATTGGGAAACTCAATAAAAGAAGACAGGGTCGTAAACGTCATACCAATTCCCCTTTCTTACACGGGGTTGACCACGGACAAGGTACAGGCCTCCACGTTAAAGCGGGTGACCAGCTGTTCGGTCAACTCCTCAATAGTAATCTCAGCCAAAGCGTCCAGCTCGGACAGAGGGTCCACGCCGTCCACCAGGTGGGAGAGGATCAGCTCGGCACAGTCGGAGGGGTCGTCCAGACCCGCCACCAAACGGCCGTAGGCACCGCGACGCACCGCCTCAAAGGCGGCGGGATCCAAGCCCTCCTGTTGCAGGCGGACGATTTCGTTGGCAATCAGCTCTTTCACCCGCTTGGGATCGGAGCTTTCGCCGCCGAACAGCCAAATGCCGTAGTCGGGACCGCCGAAATACTCCACCTCAAACTGGTCGTTGATCAGACCCTCCTCCAGCAGACGAGAGTAGAGGGGAGAGGACTTGCCGGTGATGAGATCAATGAGCAGACGCGCACCCGCCAGCGTCTTGGGGGTGTGGCTGACCACCGGCTCCTTAAAGCCAATGTAGAACAGGGGGGCGGAAACCGCCATCTTGTCCTCCACGTACTCCTGCGCGGCGGTGGCAGGCTCGTCGATGACGTAGTTGTCGGGGACCCATTCCTCAGCAGGCTTCAGCAGGCGGTTACAGGCGTCCATCACCTCGTCGGGGGTGATGCGGCCGGCCACTACCAACACCATGTTGTGCAGGTTGTAATAGCGGTAGTAGCAACGATACAGCAGTTCGGGAGTGATCTTGGCAATGGACTCCACCGTGCCGGCGATGTCCACGCGAACAGGATGGGTGTGGAACAAACCCTTCAGCATATTGAACAGCACCCGGCGACCGGGCATATCCTCGCCCATGCGGATCTCCTGACCGATGATACCCTGCTCCTTCTGCACCGTTTCGGGGGTGAAGTAGGGATCCTGCACAAAGTTCAGCAGGATGTCCAGGCTGGGCAGGATGTTCTCGCTGGCATGGAACAGATAGGCGGTGCGGTCAAAGGTGGTGTAGGCGTTGGCGCTGGCACCGGTCTGGGCAAAGTCGCGGAAGGCGTCGCCCTGCTCACTCTCAAACAGCTTGTGCTCTAAGTAGTGAGCGATACCCTCGGGTACTTCTTCGGTACCGCCGTCGGCGGTGGGCAGAACGTTATACACCGAGCCGTACTTGGTGGCGAACACCGCATACACGGAGGAAGCCTCCGGCATGGGCCACACGACCACCCGCAGACCGGTCTTATGGGTGTCGGTATAGAGGGTATCTCCCAGCAGGGGATGTTTCAATGCGTTCATTCTGTCACCTCCTCGTTCTCGGGCTTCAGGATATACAGGGAATCAAAATGGGTCAGGCGAGCGGCACGGCACACGTCGTCACGGGTGACCTCCAGTGCCTTGGCACGCATCTGGTCGGGGGTGAGATAATTGTCGTAGATGGTCTGGCCGATATAGAAGTTTTCCAGCGCATCCGCGTTGTCGCAGGCGGAGGAATACCGCTGAATCAGGCAGCGGCGAGCGGCCTCCAACTCGTCGTCGGAGAAGTTGCCCTCGCGGATGGCGTCCAACTGTTTGAGAATCTCCTCGCGGGCGTCGTCGGCGTCTTTCGTTTGGATGCCGCTGTCCACCAAGATGATACCCGCATAGCGGTCGTAGGTGGAGGCGCAATAGTAACACAGGCTCTTTTCCTCACGCACGTGGGTGAACAGCAGAGAGGTGGCACAGCCGCCCCACAGGGTGTTCATCAGTTGGGCGGCCACGATGTCGCCGTCCGGCTCGGTCACCGCGATGCGGAAGCCCAGCACCAGCTTGGCCTGGCTGACCTGCATCTGCTCGGTCAGCTCGCTCTCCTTCATGGCGAAGGAGGTGTCGGCGTGGATGGTGGCCTTGGTGCGCTGAGGCAGGGTGGCAAAGCGAGTGTCCAGTTCGCGGGTGAGGGCGGCGGTATCGTCGGCACTCTGATACAACCAGTGGATGTTCGCTTCCGCCAGCATACGCTTGCGAGCGGTCTCTGCCATGGCGGGGGTCAGCGCGTTCACCGTCTCCTCGGTGCCGTTGGGATTGTAACTGAAGGGATGGTCGGGACACAGCAGTTCCTCACAGCGCTGACGGGCGTACAGGCGCTTGTTGTTCACCTCACCCTGCAGACGTTCCAACAGACAGCGCTTCTCCTGACCGAACACATCGGCGGGGAATACACCGTCGGACAGAGCCGGTTGAAACAGCATATCCAGCAGCAGATTGGTGCAGGCGGCGGTCAGATCACTGCCGTCCAAGGTGTAGCGGCGGTTGAGGTAGCTGATGGAGAAGGCCAGCAGCTGCCAGCCACCCAGACGGAAAATCTCGCCCTGCACGGTGGCACCGTACAGTTCGTCCAAGCGACGGCTGAACTGAGCCAGGGTGGGGTAGGCGGCACAGCTGCGGGTGAGCAGGCTGGGCAGAATGGCGTACTCTGCCGCCGTTTCGCGGTGCAGCGGCACCGCGAACACACCGGTCAAGCGATCGGTGCGAAAGGACTGCTCCGACAGATGGAGCAGGGTCATGTTATGGGGTAATTCGATGGGATGGGGCATATCAAATCCTCCTTTACAGGTTTTCCAACAGGGCGACGGTGATATCTCCCGCCAACTTACCTGCGTATTGTTCCAATTCGTCAAAGGATACGTTGGCCTGATGCTCCGCCAAGTCGGAGATGGTCCGCAGTATCACAAAGGGCACGCCGTTGGCCACGGCGGTTTGGGCGATGGCGGCACCCTCCATCTCGGCGGCGGCGGCACCAAATTCGTCGCGCAGGGTGGCTTTCAGTGCGCTGTCGTCCACAAAGATGTCGCCGCTGGCGATAATGCCGTCGATGGCCTTGCTACCGGCAGGGAGCACCTGTTCGGCAACAATTTTTGCCTTTTCGCACAGCGCCTTGTCTGCTACGAACAGGGTGGGTTTCGTGTCGTCCTCGCCGTAGAGAAAGCCACGGGCGTGACCAAAGGCGGTGATGTCGAAGTCGTGTTGGAGAGCGGCGGTGGCGATCACCAGATCCTTCACCGCTAAGCGGCTGTCCAGTCCACCCGCCATGCCGGTGTTCAGCAGGGCATCCACGCCGAAATCGTCAATGAGAATCTGGGCGGTGATGGCGGCGGCGACTTTGCCGATGCCGCTTTGCACCACAATGGCTTCTTTGCCGGCCAATGTGCCGACGGCAAAGCGGCGACCCGCTTTTTCACGGTAGGTGACCTTTTCCATTCCGGCGATGAGGTTGGTGACCTCGGAATCCATGGCACCGATGATGCCTATTCGCATATGACATACTCTCCCTTATACTAAACTACCCTTTATTTTACCATATTTTACCCCAATATGCAATCTTTATTTGAATATTGCAGAAAAATTCACAATTCCCTCTTCCTTTTTCGTTGTGGGTGTGCTATACTGATTGGGTTGAAAATAGGACAATGCTTATGGTATAGTAACCACTGATGAAATCTTGTTTGCCGTTCTCGGTGGCTATTTTTCCGCCAACATCGTCCAAAATGCTCAGTAAT
>JAZNED010000041.1:0-2154 GCA_045588425.1 Acutalibacteraceae bacterium | reverse complement strand
AACCGTGGGGGTGTCTTTCTTTATGTGAAATCGGCGAAAAGGGCTTGCATTTTGGGGCGCGAAGTTGTACAATGGATATATAATTGGTGTAGTATATATATCTATTAAGATATTTCCTAATATATAGACTGAGGAGAATCTGTATATGAAATTGCGTCGATGTTTTGCATTCCTTTTCGTATGCGTACTGCTGTGCAGTGTGTTCCCTTCCGGCGTTGCTGCCGCCGACAAATACCCTCTGCAAAACGGAAACTTTGAAACCGGCACAATGACAGGGTGGAACGCTGCGGATGGTGTTTCAGTATCCACCGTCGCCAAATACGCAGGCAAATACGGCTGTTTGCTGACCGGAGACGGCGACTGGGACGATTTGCTGAGCCAGACCTTCACGGTACTTCCCGAATATACATACACTCTCAGCTTTTGGTACAAGGCACTGCCCATGGGTGTGAGCTGGTATCTGTCCGAAGGTGCAGACAACATCCGCCTGCACCGCGGTTGGGCAGGACAAACCACCTGGACCAAAGTAGAGGTGGAGTTCACTCCCTCTGTCGACACGGTGACCCTGTTATTCCGCGGTAGCGGCAGCCACGTGGCTGAACGCGTGTATTTAGATAACGTGCAGGTCTCCCTCAACCCCTGCAACGTCCATACCTACGACAACGATTGTGACACCGTTTGTAACGTCTGCGACTTTGTGCGTCAAGTGGGCGACCATGTCTATGACCACGACTGCGACATCTACTGTAATAGCTGCGGACTTGAGCGTCCCGCCAGCGGCAAACATACCTATGATTATCCCTGCGCCACCATGTGTTCTTATTGCGGCGCATCTCGCGTCGCCACCGGCGAACACTCCTATAGCGATATCTGCGACGTATCTTGCGATTTCTGCGATGAAATCCGCGAGGTTCCCCACTTCTATGATTTCCCCTGCGATCCCTCCTGCAGCCGCTGCGGCGCTGTCCGCGTAGACATCAGCGAGGATGCACACACCTATGACGATATCTACGACGGTGATTGCAACCGTTGCGATCATGTGCGCATCCCCACCCCCAAGCCGATGAACCGCCTCGCATCCGGTGGTAAGGCGTATTCCGAGGACGTCAACGGCGTGTCTTTCCGTTTCTTCCTGGATGCGCATGACGGCAAAACCAAACCCGACAACTCCTATGTGTCCAAATCGGCATTGGTCGAACGCTTTAATAACGGCGTCGGATACAAAGTCATCCGCGTGGGTGCGGTGCTGTCCAATGAAAACAGTCCCCATATGGATTTGGAGCACTTGACCCCCCGCACCATTGATATCAGAGCCGGGTATTTGTGCGCTATGGAGGAAGATTCTCTCGCTTTTGCCGTGCGTATCGTTAACATCCCGGCGCAAGGCAAAAACACCTTGATCAAAGCCCGTCCTTACTACGTATACAGCGATGGAAAAGAGGAAATCGTGGTGTACGGCGACGTTGTTGCCACCACCTATAACGAGCTGGCAAACAACACATAAAACCACTGTCAACTCCACTAGATATAGTGTGTGTATATGATGATTTTTAAAAAAACGAAAAATATCTATTGACATTTTTCGTCGGATGCGGTATACTGAACTAGAACGTTGGTTACTATCGACTATTGGTCTGCCAAAGCAGACGGAAGGAGCGTTTTTGATATGAAAAAATTATATAGCGCACCCTCTCTGGAGCTTTTGGCGTATTGCTCTCTCTCCCCCATCGGTGCCGGTGAGTGGTTAGAGGAAGAGGTCACTGACAACAGCAAGCCTTGGAACGATGGCGAGCTGGGTTGGACCTAATTCATAACGATTTTTGAAGCAGTCTGTGATGCATGTCACAGACTGCTTTTTGTTGTTTTGTACGAACTTTTCTACAAGGATATAGGCAAAATAGACAGAAAAACCCCTATATATTTTATATATATAACTATTGACGATTTTGACAATATATAGTAAAATACAACCTAGGTGGGTGTTTTTTCGTGACATCTACACAAAGGGACCATCCCTTTCGCAAACGGCTCACGAAAAACACCAATTTTTTACTCTCAAGGAGGAAAATCTTATGCGTACTCATTTTCGCAAAGCGTTGGCACTGGTGATCTCTCTGCTGATGCTGTGCACCCTCATTCCGATGGGCGCGATGA
>JAZNED010000040.1:0-29660 GCA_045588425.1 Acutalibacteraceae bacterium | reverse complement strand
ACGCACAGCATGGGAAGCAGAATCTTAGTAAACTTACGCATGTGTTTCACTCTTCCTCTCGAAAAAATAACTTGCTGTCATGATGAAATGGGCATAGTTATGCCATTCCACCATTTACACATTATTAACTATACCAAAAGTGGCAGAAAAAAGCAACCCTTTTTTATTTACTATAATAGGATTTTGCATCAAATTGTACAATGTAACAAGTTTTGATTGAAAAAATCAGCAAAAATGACCAACCCACCATCCCTCTCCCCTCCCCCAAAAAGAAAGGCCGCCGTGCATGCGCACAGCGGCCTTTTTTGTGTCATTCGCCGATCATATAAAGGTGTACATTGCCGGTGATGCCCTGCGAAACGCCGTATTGGAAGACACCATTCGCCAGCTCGGTGACACACTGAAAATGCAGGTGTCCCGACAGCACCGCCACCACAGGAGCGGCGGAAACCAGGGTGCGAAAACGGTCGTTTTCCGGTGGGCAACCCTCAAAATCGTTCATGCGAAAATACTCGCCGCAACCGTAGACGGCGGCGTAATTATCCGGGGTGAGCATAGGCACGTGAAGGGCAATAATCGTGGGTTTCCCGCCCGCCAAAAGCGCCTCTACCTGCGCCAACTGGGTGGGGGTGATGATGCGATCGGCATTGTCCACACCCACCAGCTGCAAATCCCCCAAATCCACCACCGAAATCGGTTGTTTCATCATCGACAAGAGCATGCCGTCGGGGATTTTTGACGCCGATTCATGGTTGCCGCAGACGGCAACAAAGGGCACCTGCAACGAGGCCAAACCCGCCTCAGTGACACGGATGTCGGCAGGGGTAACGTTGTTCATAACGTCGCCGGTGATCACCACCCCATCGGTGGTATTTGCCAGCGAAAGCAGGCGGGAAAACTGCACCCGACTATCCGCCATCTGCGCCTCTCCCGTAGGGCATCCGTACTTCTCGGCAAAGAAGCGGCGGGTATCCATCCACCCTTGCGTGTCCTCCAACGCCTGTTTCCTCTCCTCAGGGGTGGAAAGGTCGTCATAAGCAGTGAGATGCACGTCGGAAAAATGGCAAATCGTCTTCTTTTTCACACCCTTAACGGGGATGTCATAGCGGGTAATCGTTAATGTATCCATACCTTCTCCCCCATCAGAAACGGCAACGATCGTCGTGGTTATATTTCAGCGGCAAGCCCTCACGATACAGGTGCGAATCGTTGGACAGGGTCATCACGCGAGGTACCACCACGCCGTTTTTGTCAGGGTGGAAATCGATAGCGGTGAAGCCGCTGTGGCACATATCAAACCGGGTGGCAAAAATGGGATACGGAATGTCCAACAAACAGCTCAAAAACACGGTAGAACAGCCCTGATGGGCAAACAGAGCCACCCGCTTGTCGTTGTCATTGACCGGGGTATAGGTGCCGGTGTAGCGGTTGTGCTCATAGCCCAATTCGGCAAACAGCTTGTCCACACCCTCGTACATCTCGGCGATGCCGTGTTCGAAGGTATACTCCGCCAATTTGGGGTGTTTATACCACTCATGACCCATCGCGATCACCTCGGGGTCGAGGAACAGCGGGCGCACGTCCTTATGCCGCCAAGCCCAGTCCTGATCGGGGTGAGGCCACTCGCCAATCATAAAATCTTTGGCGACGTTTGCTTCGTTGCAGAACTCCAACCGGGTAATTTCCTTGCCCAAAATATCGGCGGTAGGTTTGCCGGTCAGGAAAGCGCGGTTGGAGGTGGAAGAGTACACCTTGTTCACGCCAAACATACACAGGCGCTTGGCTACCGCCTCCGCCTGACGCTCGCCCAGAGGGGTCAAACTATCGGGATTATAGATGGGGTCACCGTGTCGAACATAGAAAAAAATCATACTATTTCCTCCTTGTTAGTTCCGCCAGACTTTTCTTAAGTATACCGCACATCCCACGCGCGCGCATTAGGTTATTTCCTTTAATTTATATTAAAATTCAACGATTTTCAGCGGTAAAAACGCAAAAAAGCCCCTGCCGAAGCAGGGGCTTTTGCACATTACTGATGATTGTTCTTCAGGTAGTCCAGAACCTCGTCCACAGTGGTGAAAGCCAGAGCAACGTAGGTATCGGCAGCACCGTAATAGATGGCGATACGGCCGGTATCGGCGTCAGCCAGGCAAGCACAGGGGAAGCAGACGTTGGGCACAAAGCCGACAGTCTCGTAATCCTCTTCGGGGGTGATCAGGTACTCACGGCCGCGATAGATGACCTTAGAGGGATCGTCCAGATCGCACAACATAGCGCCGAAGGAGTACACAAAGCCGTTGCAGGTGTTGATAACACCGTGGTAGAACACCAGCCAGCCCTCATCGGTCTCGATGGGCACGTTACCGGCACCGATCTTGGTGGACTCCCACCACACGTTGGTACCACGAGCCATCACGTGCTTGTGATTGCCCCAGTACACCAGGTCGGGAGACTCGGACAGCCAAATGTCACCGAAGGGGGTGTGGCCATCGTCAGAGGGACGGTTGAACATCAGGTACTTGCCGTTCACCTTACGGGGGAAGGGAACGCCGTTACGGTTGAAGGGCAGAGTGCAATTGGGCAGACGGGTGAAGTTCTTGAAATCGGTGGTCTTGCCCAGACCCAGCACGGGGCCACCCTGCTCGGTGCACCACATCACGTAGTAAGCGTCCTCGATCCAGGTCACGCGGGGATCGTAATAGTAGGTGGAGGTGAAAGGCTCACCGTTCTCATCGCGCCAATCAATAGCCTCAGGCTCAATCTCCCAGTTGATACCATCCTTGGAATGGCCAACGTGCAGGTTGGGGGTGGTGATGGTGGTATCGGCGCGGAACACGCCGATGAACTCATCGCCCCACGGCACAACAGCGCTGTTGAACACGCGCTGGCAGTTCTTAGCGGGGTTGCGCTTGATAATGGGGTTCTGGCTGTAACGCCATACCACGTTATCGCAGCCTTCGGGACGATCCTGCCAGGGGATGTTGGGCAGAGAGACGCCATTGATAATCTTAGCCATTGTAAAACACTCCTTTTAATTTTTAAAAAGACAGGTTATGTAGCCGCTGAGAAATTCATCTGAGATTGTCTCAGCGGCTATGTTCGATTAACCAACAATACCGACGCGATCAATACTCTGCACAAACTTGCGCTGCAGAATCATGTACATAATCAGCATAGGTGCGATGAACAGCAAGCAGGCGGCCATACCGGCGGCACGAGAATCCTTCAGCAGCTCATTACGGACGTAGTCCAGCTTAACCGCCAAGGGGGGATTCGCCTTGTTGTACATATCCGACAGGTAGCTCTCGTTCCAGTGCCAGATGGTAGAGAAGATGGTAACCGTCAGGAACACCACGCCGGAGGAAGGCAGAATGACCGACACGAAGGTGCGCAGGGGACCGGCGCCGTCCACGTAGGCGGCCTCTTCCAACTCGCGAGGCAAGCCCTCAAAGAATTTGCGGTAGATGAAGATAAACAGACCGGAACGCACACCCACGCCGAACAAGGAGGGCAACCAGAAGGTAAGGCCCGTGTTCAGCAACTGGGGACGGAAATCCTTGATGCCTGTCAGGTCAATAAACCATTTGAAGATACCCAGAATATCAAAGTGAGCATAATTCAGATACATGGGTATAATCAACATCTGCGAGGGAACGATGATGGTCACCAGCACCAGGAAGAACACAATGTTCTTCTCCTTGAACTCGAAACGGGCAAAGCCGTAGGCAATGACCGCGCACACCATAACCTCAATAAAGGCACTGATCTCCATCAACCACAGAGAAACGAAACCGGTTTTCAGATAATCCAGTTTCTCAAAGGCCAACTTGAAGTTTTCCATAGTGAGCTCGGAAGGAATCCACACAATGCTGGGGTTGTACATATCGCCCTTCGGACGAACGGCGTAACTGATCATAAAGAACAACTGGAACAACACCACGTAGCTCAATGCCAACAGGAAGAAATATCGCACTACGTTCACAATGATACTCGCGGTGCGCTTCTTGTATAGCAGCTTACGCTCAGGGGTAAAGAAACTCGCTTTGTTTTTAAACTTAAACATAACTCGTTACACCTCCACCCTATCAGTTCGCCCACTTGGCAAAGATCTTCTTCTGGATGAGCAACACGGACAAAGCCAGAATCAGACCGACCAATGCGAAATAGACCCACAGAATCGTGGGACCCTGCCACCACATGTTCTGACGCATGGCGTTGAAGCCATAGGTCATCACCTTGTTGCCGGAATCGGTAAAGATCTCGATGGCAGTAAACACGATAATCAACATCGTCGTACCACTGAGCATGGGGAAGGTCACATACCAGAACTCCTCCCACTTGTTAGCGCCCTCAACACGGCACACCTCGTACAGCTGCTCGGGGATGGACTGCAGACCGGAGATAAACAGAACAATCTGCACACCGCAATCCCAGAACAGGTCGAAGATCTGGTTGACAAAGCTCAACAAGGTGCTGGAAACACTCTCGCTCAGATTCATACTCATCAGGATGTTGGAAATGTCGATACCATTGCCGGTACCGCTACGCATCGACTGAGCCGTAGCATCGCCCTGCAGGTAGGTCATAACCACACCGGTGGCGATGATAACGGGCAGGAAGAAGATGGAACGGAACACGATACGACCCTTAAACTTCTGATTCAGCAAAACGCCCACGATAAGGCTCAATGCCACAATCAGAGGGATGGTGTAAACGAAGGAGGTCAGAGACTCCACCAAATTGTCCACATACACCGTATCCTCATACAGGAAGTAGCGAATGTTTTTCAATCCGGCCCACTTGGTCTCAAAAACGCCCTCGTCGAAGTTAACCGTAACGTCGGAGAACACAAACACCAGCGATTGCACCAACGGTTGCAGGAAGAACAGCACAAAACCGATCTCCCAAGGAAGAATGAACATACGACCGTACATCTGCTTCTTCCGAGTAAAGTCTTTCAAAGATCTTTTCATTGTTACAATCACCTCCCTTAACCTTCAACGTAATGGAAGTCCATGGAAGGAATCTCAACGCCATCCACGGTCATAACATCGTTGGAGTAGTTGGCATAAACCTTCACGCCATTCTCGAACTCGGTGATGGTCAGATTGCCATCCACGGTGTAGTTCTTGATGGGCTGGTTGCCAACCTTAGCCAGCAAATCCGAGCTGTGGTTGACCATATTGGCGATACGGTCGGACCAATCCTCATAACAGCTGGAAACAAATGCGGTATCCTGATCGAACTGGATGGACTCGTGCAGCGTGTCACACAGAGTGAACTGAGGAGCCATACCGGTGGAAATTGCCTGCAAATAGGTCTTTTCCACGTTCACAGCCAGGTTGATGGAAGAAGAAGTCAGCGGCTTGTAGCCCTGGAACACCAAGGTGTAGAAGGGAATATCCTCGCTCAGCACATTGAAGCGAGTGGACTTCATAGGTACCTCGGTGACGTAGTCGGCGTGAATCGCCGCATAAGCGTTGGCATCGGCGGCTACCATCTGCATACCACATTCGGCGCCCTGCTGGAACAGACCGACCACCGCATCGGAGAAGCCGGACATAGCCGCATAACCCTCTTCACGGAAATCGGAATACTGAATGTGACTCAGAGAGCCAATAGACATGGCGCCCACATTGTAATCCTGGGCAGAGATAATCGCCTTATCCATCATGGGGGTCAGCTGACTGCGGGTCAACAGATACCAAGAGAGGCCCTTGTCATCTTCCAGACCGGTGTTCATCTGATAGGTGCTGATCTTCGCCTTCAGCGTAGAGATACACATAGCGGTATCCTTACCCAACTGCACACCGCTACCGGCACCCTGGAACTGAGCCAGCTCGTAGTTCATAGACAGAACGATGTTATTTTCCTCAGCGTAGGACAGCAGGGCATCCAGATCCTTCTGCTTGCCCACCGTGGAGGATAGCTTAAAGCCACCGCCCACCTCGGTAAGGGCCAAACCGCCCTGACCGAAACCATCCAAGCTGACCAACATATTCTTATCCCCTACCAGCGCCTTGAGCTCAGTTACGATGTCCTGAGCCTGAGACAGCGTGGTGGTGGCCACGTCAGACTGATAAGGTACGCCGAACAAAGACTCGGTAATCTGGGTACCACCCAGCAGGTTGACCGACAGAGCGGGAGCGTTCTGTACGGTGCTCTGCAGATAACCGCGGTCCTGCAAATACTTGCGATAACGCTGGGCCATGCCAACGTAGGTGGTATCCTCGCCCAGCGGGATGTAACGTACCGTCAGGTTTTTGGCGGAGGTTACGGCGTCGCTGTAACGGGTACCGGTAGACTTCTGTGCGCCCTGGGAGTTGTAAATAACCTTCTCCTTAGAGCGGATGCAGAAAGAGGCATAAGCACAGGAGAACTGATTAACAATAGAGTCCTCACCGCCGGTCTTTGCGTACACCATAGCGCAGTCGACGCCTTCCTCGATGATACCCATTAGACCGATCTTCTGGTCGGCATAAGAACCGTCGCCCAAATCATCGTCGCGGGTAGTGACGGTGGTAGCACCGAACACAGGCAGGTAAATCTGACTCTGGATACGGCTCTGCAGGGTGATCGGCTCACTCTTGTCGTCGCCGTATACCGCCTCGTAATATTCCTTCACCTTGCCGCTGCGCTTTGCCTGAATCAAAGCACCGCCGCCGGAGGGAACCATCAGATAAGACTCTTCCCCAATCAAATCGTTGGTGGCGGAAACGAAGTAGGGAGCCAGCTTGATTTCAAAAATCTTATTCTCGCTCTCTTGCAGACGCTCCACGGGAATACGCATCAGCATACCATCGGTAGTCAGAACGTACTCCACCGCCACAGCAATCTGTGCCTCGGGGAAAGAATAGGTGGCACGGAAACCGTTTTCGATACGCTCCACCGAATAAGCGGTACGCTCATCATTCGGGTCGATGGCGCGATAATAATCGATACAGTTGTCCAAACCATCCAAGGTGGAAAGATTCTGTGCGTTGGGCTTGTAATAGTCCACGATCAGAGGAGAACAAGTCTCGCGGTCCTCTTTCCACTCAGGGGTGCTGTAGTACTCGTTGCCACTGACCGTGTCTTTCAACACGAAGCGCTCACGATCCTTCACCCAGGTCAGCTCGTATTGCGAGCCATCCAGTTTAACCGTCTCCGTCTCGCAGAGAATGCCTGCATTCTCGGTGTAGGAACCCAAGGCTTTTTCATCCTTTTTTCCACAACCGGTCAACAGCATCGGCAGCAAGAGCAATACAGCTAAACACAGACAAGTTAATTTTTTCATTGTCATGTCACTCTTCCTTTCTGCCGACGGCTTATCTTAGACGCATTTCGTTGAAGATACCCACAATGAAGACGATGAACTGCTGAGACAGCAGGATCACCGCGCAAATCACGAAGGCAGCCAACAACATACAAATCACGGTCACAATGGCCATCACCATGGCCTTGAAGAAGGAGTACTCATGGATGATCGTCATACCAATGAGCAACAACAACACGGTATAAATCACCATAATGGTGCTGATGATACCAAAGCTGTTGGTGCTGGAGGCAGGAATCATATGAGAACCCACCGTGAAGATCACGGAATAGAGAATCAGGGGAGTCATACTGTAGGCGGACATGGCAAACACTTCTTTCAGCGAGCCTTTACCATCCTTCAGCATACACACGCCCCAGTTGGTAATCACCCACAGCAACAAGAGGCCAACGGAGCCAACCAGGGTGATCAGGGCATTGTAGTTCGCCTTATCCACGATGACGTACATAAAGCCGCCATACAGATCGCGGGAAACGCGAGCCAAATAGAACAGCACCACAAAGATGCAAGCCAGACCTACAGAAACGAACTTCTGAGATTTCATTGCCTGGAAAGCCTGGAAGGGATGAATCGGAATAGACAGAGCCGTGCGCAAATTGTCGTTCTTGATGTGGAAGACCTTACGCTTCTTAGAAACCACCAACAGAGCGGCAATGGCGGCAACCGCCAGGATGCAGACGATAAACAGCCACCAGAAGTTGTTGGACAGCCAAACCTTCTGCACCTCTTCAAAAGCCAGAGAGTAGGTCTGCTGATCGCGACCCAACTCGGCGTAGTACATAGCCTCGTTGTAGTTCTCCAGAGCCAGATGTGCCTTAGCCAGGCCCTCGTAAGCGCGCTGGTTGTTGGCATCCATCTCCAGAATCTGCTCCCACAGAGGCATAGCCGCGTTATATTCACCGTTGATGGTGAGACGGTCGGCCTGCTTGTACAGCGCGCCGTAGGTGGTGAGCTCGAACACGGTGACGTTGGCGTTACCGGAGTCTACCACAAACAGCTTGTCGTCGCTGACAGCAACGGCACAGGGAGTGTGGAAGGTACCCACCTGGTCACCGGCGCCATCCTTACTCAAGGAGAAGCCACACAGCATACGGCACTCCTCATCGTACACGTACATACGACCACGGTTGGAGTCCGCCGCATAGATAAAGCCGTTTTGATCCACAGCCAAGCTATTCAGGTTGGCGCTGATCACGAAGGATTCGCCCTTAGCGTAGTACTGCTTGGGCTGCTCCACAAAGTTGAGGTTATCACCGCTCTGGGTGATAAAACCGGACTTGAAGTTCAGGGTCTGAGTACCGCTCAAGCCCAGACGCTTGATCTGGCCCATGTTGCTCTTGGGGTCGGACAGGGTATACAGCATACCCTCGCCGTCGATGGCCATATCCAGAATATCGGTAGAGTAGTTACTGTAAGAACTCTCCGCTTTTTCATTGGTCATGAACAGACCGGTAATCCAGCCCTTCAGGTTCTCCAACACGGTAGTAGATGCCTTGTAGGCGCCGTGGAAGCCCTTGAAGTTGTACTGATCATCGTACACCAGCAAACCATAGTAGCAGGAGTTGCTGACCACGTACATATAGCCCTTCTGATCCTTCACCACACGCTTGGGGTTGAACACCAACTCGGCGGGGATTTCGGGATGCTCTTCGGAGCTGGGACGCTCGATGATGCGCTTGAGCATACCATCCTGATCCAGCACCAAAATGCGCTCGTTGACGGTATCGGAGATGATAATCTCCAGCGTCTCGTTGCCATTGTCGTCCTTGCAGTTACCCACGTAGACGCCCTCAGCCTTAGTGTAGCTCAACGCATTGGCCAACAACATACACTTCAGCTCGGTATTACCGGTAGCGATGTTGTTCTCATCCATCTTCTGGGGATATCTCTCCTCGCCGCCGACGCTGGCACCCAAGTTGGTCTCCCAACCATCCAGTTCCTTATCAAAGTGGCGGTTGGTCATCAGCTCGTCGCCGACAGTCTCACCGTTCTCCACCTTTTTCAGCGACAGAGCATCCACGTAATAGCCGCCAACCGTGGCAGACTCGGATGCGAACTGCAAGCGCACATCCGTGGCGTCGCCGGTGTTGAAGATAATCTCGTGGGGCTCCCATTTGCTGTTGTCGTACTCGTGGTTGAAGTAGTAAGTGCTGTCAACCACGTTATCCAACAGGTAGGAAACGTCCACCTCGGTGGTGGAGGTCACATTGGACAGACGCTCATCGCCGTTCCACAGACTCAGGCTGAACACATTGTCGCCGGAACTCATGTCACCGTTGCGGCGAGTGTAGAAGGTCAACTTATACTCGGTGTTGGCCTCCAGCTTAACGGTACGCTTAGCGGCGATACCGTACTTTTCACCGGTCAACGGAATGGTACGGATGACGCGTTGCAGCTCCAGCGTCTCGGTGCTCACCACCAAGATACGGCTGTTGCCGCTATCCAACATATACAGTTCTTTCTGATCCGGAGATAGGGTCGCGTGAGTCAAACCAAGGGTAACTTTCTCAGACTCACCAAAACCAAACTCGCCGTTTGCACGCAGACCGAACAGATTCAGAGAATCGGTGTCGATCTGGTGGGTTGCCTCATACATGGCACGCATGGGAACAGCCACATTACGACTGGGGCCTTCCCAATAACAATAGGAATAATACGGAACGTCGTCCAGATCTGCGGCAAACACCGTGCTGCTGCCCAGCATCAGCAAAGCGATCACCAACGCGATCACACGCAGCCACATCTTGGCTGTTTTCTTGTGTCGTATCATCCTGCGGTCCCCCTTTCTTTATTTGCACATTTATAATTCATACATTAATCCTTCATACCCGCCGAGCTCATGGTCTCCATAACGTTGGACTGGGAAACCAGGTAAACGAGGATCGGGGGGATCATCAGAATCACCGTGGCGGCCATCACGCTACCGGAACGGGCAATACCGCTGGCGGCAATCTGGTTCATAGCCACGGGCAGGGTCTTCAGGTTTTCGCTGAAGATGGTGCCGCTGGGCTGAATGGCCCACGCGTCACGGAAAGCAAACAAAGACAGGGTCAGCCACGCGGGCTTAACCAGAGGCATAACCAAGGTCCAGAAGATGCGGTAGTAACCGGCACCGTCCAGCAGGGCGGCCTCCATCAAAGCCTTAGGCACACTGACGTCCATATACTGCTTCATCAGGAAGACACCGGTGGTGGACTGCAGAGCGGGCAGGATGTATACCCAATAGGTATCGATGATGCCCAGCTTGGAGAAGATCAGGTACTGGGGAATACCCAGTGTGTAGCCGTTAAACAGCAACGCGACCTGAACAGCCCAGAACACGGTGGAAATGAACTTGTGCTTACAATTGGACAGGGTGAAAGCAGCCATACCGGCCACAATCACGTGTCCCACGGTGATGACCACGGAGATGAACAAGCTGTTGAACGCATAGCGGGAGAAAGGCACCTGCAGGTTATCCAACAGACTGGGCAGCACCGCATAGTTTTGCAGGGTAGGACGGGTAACGAAGAACTTGGGCGGGAACGCCAGCAACTCATCCAGAGGCTTGAAGGAGGTGACGATGGAGTAGATCAACGGCAACACCATAAAGAGACCGAAGACCAACAGAATGGTCACGAACATGAAGTTAGCAGCTCTGGAACGGGTGAAGCGTTTGTACTGCTTTTTCTTATGAGCAGTGAGTTTCAGCTTTCTCTGTTTCTCTTTCATACAACGCTCACCCCCCTTAATCCTTCGTGATCAGCAAGCGACCAAGCACCAGACGCACGATCATCATCAATGCGAACAGGAACACGGACAAGGCCGATGCATAGCCCATATCGAAACGTACCGTACCCACGTCAGTAATGTGGGTCAGAATGGTCTCGGTGGAGTGGTTAACGCTGGGGAAGCCGGTCAGAGTGGTAGCTACCGCACTGATGGAGAAGGTGGACTGCACCTGCATAACCGCAGAGAACAGCAAGATACTCTTCATCGAGGGAACGGTGATGTACCACAACTCGGCCCAGCGGTTGCGGATACCGTCGATAGCGCCCGCCTCATACATCGCCTCGTCCACGTTGTTCAGACCGGCGATGTTGGCCAGGAAGGAGATACCCATACTCATCCACAACTGCACGATCATAACGATGGTGAAGGCGTAGTTGGGATCGCGGAACCACACGATGGGGTCGGTGATGATACCCATGGAAATCAGCAAGCTGTTGACGTAACCATAGCTATCACCGGAGAACATGATCTGCCAGATGAAGTAACCGTTACCCACCAGAGCGGGAGAGTAGAACAGGAAGGACAACAAACTACGGGTTCTGGGGCCAAACTCGTTGATCATCCAGGCCAACAAGAAAGCCAAAATAAAGCTGATGGGGCCGGTGACGATAGCGAATTTCAGGGTGTTACCCACGGCGGGGCCAAACTCGTAATCCTTGACGAACATCTTCAGGTAGTTGCCCAAGCCCACCCACTGAGGGGTGTTGACCACGTCGTAGTCAAAGAAGCTGAGCACCACGGAAGCGCAAATGGGAATCAAGGTAAAAACAACAAACAGAATCAGGAACGGGAGGAGCATCACCACAAAGGGAGTGCGCAATGCATCCTGCGAGAAACTGACTCGCTTTTTACCGAGACGACGCTCGGAAACGGCTTTTGCACTCATTAGCTCTCATCCTCCTCATCTTTTTTGTACTGCTCGATCTTGGTCGTGATCTCCACGTCCGCGATCTCGCCCCACTTTCTCATCATATCCTTGGGGTTCTCGTTCATGGACAGAACGTTCCAGAACGCCTGGTCGATAGCACGGGAGACGTAGTAACCGCCGGGAATCTCGGCAATCTCCTGCACCTTGTACCACTGACCGGCAATGATGTCCTCAGCACCCTTACCCCAATCCAGACGCAGGGTAGCATTGACGTTGGCGGAGGTGTAACGACCGGCAACGCCCAGGATGGACTCGATATCCAGAGCATAACGGTACTGGGTCTCGGTGCTCATCCACCACTTGATCAGCTCCCAAGCAGCCTTGTCGGTGCCTCTCTCTTCGGCGTCCTTCAGGATCATACAAGCACTACCGAAAGCGGCCTGAGAATTGTTGATGGTGCCATCCTCCTGCACGTAGCCGGGAATCTCGGCCATTGCCCACTTGCCCTTGATTTCGGGGGCAGCGGCAGACAGAGCGCTATACTGACCGTAGGTCTGAATAGCCAAAGGAACCATACCCACGCGGAAACGGTTGAAGAAGCTGTATTCCTTGGGCAGATTATATTTGGTATAGAAGTCGGTCCACTCCTCGAACACCCGCATGGTATCGGGGTCGGAGAAGGAGGTACCGGTCTGATCCTCATTATAGAGGGACAGACCCTGCTGCATCAGAAGCGTGGGGAAGATGTTCAGAGAGGCGACACCGCCGTTGGTCTGATAAATATCGGTCAGAGCAACGTAGGGCAAACCAACCTGCATGTTGTTCAGCATCAGGATGCCGGCAACCGTCAGGAACTCGTCCCAAGTCTTGGGAACCTCCAAACCGTACTGCTCAAAGATATCGGTACGGTAGAACATCATGTAGAACTGCTGGGTGGAAGGCAGGCCGTAGACGCCCTTACCATACTTATACGGCTCGTCGGCGCCATAGGCAAAGCACTTAGTGTTATCGGGGTTGTAGATGTCATACTCCTCGCCCTCACCGTAGAACAGCGAATCGTAGTCATCATACTTCGTCAGGTCAACCAAGGCTCCACGCATGGCCAGGTTGACCGGCGTCGTTCGTGAGTCGGATAGGCAACAATCCGGTCCGTTACCGGACATAATACCCTGCAACAACGAGGCGTTGGTCATACGCACCGTCACGTTGATGTCGGGGTGCTCCTCCTTGAAACGACTGTTGATCAAAGAGTTCAAAACCAACGTCTGATCGCGAGACCAGTTGACCCAAATGGTCAGGTCGGCGGAGGCGTCACCGTTCTCGCCGCTGGAGGTGTTGTAATCCAACATAAAGGAAGCGATAAAACGCTGAATGGCGAACCAAGACTTCTCCCAGAAGTTGGCGGCATCGCGCTCAAACTCTTCGGTCTCGGGGCTGGCGAACACGATAACGTCCAGATCCAAAGCCATGTTCTTCATATCCTGCAGCTGAGCAGTCAAAGAAGCATAGCAATCATAGAAATTAGACTTATAGTTCTGGGCCTCGTACTGCTTGATCAGCATACGCTCCAACACCACGTCCATCTTCTGCAGCATGGCGGCGTTGTCATCCAGATCCTTGCCACCCTCACGGCGAGAAGCGATCATAGCGGCAATGCGGTCACGCATCTCTTCCATACGCTCCTCCAAATCGGGAACGCGGATAAACAGATCGTAGTCGGTGTTCTTATCGGGAGTTTCACTGATGATGGCCACGATGTCACGATACATCTTAGCCAGATCCTCGGACAACTGCTCCATCTGGGCGCTGAAATCGCTCATATCGCCCAGCGTAACCGCCAGAGAAATCGTGTTGGGGCCCTCATCCAAATAGACCAGGATGGGATCGCCGTTGGCGAAGGACTCCATAAACTTCCAGTTGTTCTTATACTCAAAACCGATAGCGGCCATCTCGGCGTACTGATGCACGCCGTTGATCTTCATGCTACGGAAAGAGGAAGCGTTGACCAGATAGTTTTGACGATAGTGGAAACCAACCTTGTACAGACCGGCTTCGGGAGCGTTGACGGTCCAGACAATCTCCTCATCGGGCATAGACCAGTTGGCACCGCCAATATAGTTCACCTTCTGGTGGAAGGCGTCGGCAGGCTGCACAGCGGGGTTACTGTTATCGGACAGACCGATAACGGTACGGTCGGTCTTGCTGACCGATTTCTCCGCTTCGATGGTCAACTCTTTGCCATCATACTTCTTGACGCCGTCCTTCTCCCACTCCTTGACCTGCTCCTCGTAGGACTTCAGAGTGGAGGGAATCTCCAGATGAATGGTCTTCAGCTGAATCGGCTCACCGAAGGAAGCGATGGTCAGCTCCTGCTCACCGGCCTCCAAGTAGATGCACAGGTCCTCGGTCACGAAACCGTTAACGTCGCGCATAGCCACTTTGTGATACTCGAAGTTCTCCTCCTGCTCGGGAGCAAACTGGTTGCCGTTGGATTCACGGATAGGGCCGGAATCCACCCAAGTACGAGGCAGAACAAAACGCTGTGCCTCATAGTAAGGATACTCGCCGTTGAGCATCAGGCCCAGCTCCATATCAGCGCTACTGCCCTGTCTCTTAACACCGGAGTAGGTGAAGAACACCTTGTACCAACCGGCCTTAGCCACAGGCACCTTCCAGGTAACCTGAGCACCTATAGTCTCGAAGATCAGGGCGTCACCCTCTTCGTTCTTGGTAACGGCGGTATCGTCGTAAACGACGGGAGCCTCCACTTCGGGCTCTTCCACCTCAGGAGTCTCAACTTCGGGAGTTTCGGCATCAGGGGTTTCAACCTCGGGAGCCTCAGCATCGGGAGTTCCCTCCACGATACCTTCGTTCTCAAGGTCCACTGTCTCGGGAGCGTCTGCCTCAGGGGCTTCCGGCTTCGCCGCGGGAGTGGTGTTGACACCGTCCACCGCATTCAGGATGATCTCCTTCTCGGCGGAGCCGGTAGGCTTGGAGGCTACGTAATCTTTGTAGCCGCCCAGGTCTTCCAACTCGGTGGAGAGGTTAGACGTCGCGTCACCGGTCGTTGTGGTCGTATCCGCAGGAGCTGCCATAACCGGCAGAACCAACATCTGACACAACAACGCCAATGCACACAAGGCCATTGCTATACGTCTCATGGTCTACAACTCGCTTTCTTGAAAAATTTCCGCCTTCAGCGGATGAGGTATATTCTTTGGTAAGGAGTTAGATGTGGACACGGAAAGCAAAACCGATCTGCTTTTCCGTAATGCGGAATTGGGGAGCCAGCTCCGGTCCGCAAGACTGGGAACCAACGCCGGCATTGCGATAGTCGATCCGCAGGTAGGTGGCCTCCGACTCACCGATCTCATCGACGTGTCGTGCCGTATCTAACTGGCGGATGGAATAAAGAGATACATTCGCCTCGAAGGGGCGGTCAGCCTCAAAGGTGAGCCCGTCAATCGACAGGTTCCGAACACCGGCGTGATTGCCGTGTTCCTGAGGCATAATATAGGGTACGTACTCTTGGGAGGCGGTGCTGTCGAACCAATCCAGCGTAACGTGGTGGCTCATATCGCAATAATTCTCCCACGGACCGCGTCCGAAATAGCGGAAAGGCAGATCCTTCTCCTTAAGCGGGAAGACAAATCCGAACCGCGGAATCCAACTGGCCCAATCGCGAACGTCCGCCTGTACCGACCAATCCATACTGCCGTCGTCGAACACGTCGATCTGCAGGGTATAACGGATCATCGGTACGCGGGATACGCCCGCCAAACTGCATTTGGCCGTAATGCGACCGGCCGCAGCCATCGTCTCATACACCTTGGTGAAGGCGCGGTCCAGATTCTCCGCCTTGAACTGGTCGGTGTACTTCCAGTTCTCATAGACAAACATCTCGTTGTCGATGATAGCGCGGTACGCGGACAAGGTCACCGGACCGTTCAGCCGCTCACGCCCATCCACAATGAGGCTGTCGAACATACCGTGTTGTTTGGAGAACGCGTAGGTGAAGCGAGCACCCTTTGCATAAATGTGGTGGTCATCCTCCGTCAGGACGGCGGGCGTGCCCATCGGCACACGGGGTGCCAGCGGCACCTCCACCTCCTGCTCCAACTGAGCGAAGGGGGTTCCGTCCGGCTCGCACAAAGCCACCGTCACCGAACAACCCAACCGACAGAACAGCGGGAACGCCGTATCGGGGACGATCACTGCCGTATCGTACGGGGCACAAGCCACCGTCAGCGTCTTCTCCTCGATCACCTCACCGTCGGCACGCAAGGTGTAGCGCACCAGCTTTTCGCTCAGGTCGGTGAAGGCGTACCAGTTTTTGATGGTGATCTTGCCGTCCGCATAGGTGAAGCGGAAAGGCGAGTAAGTAGCCGCGATCTCGCGAGTACCTGCCTTAAACGAACGATCGTAGAAGGTCATACCGTCACAACAGAAGTTGCCGGAGTGGGTAAGTTCACCCTCAAAGTCGCCGCCGTATTTGGGGACGCCGTCCACCAATACGGTGTGATCCGTCCACTCCCAGATACAGCCGCCCACCATGGAGGGATTCTCCAGGATGTGCTCCCAATACTGCCACACGTCGCCGGGGCTGTTGCCCATGGAGTGGGAATATTCACACAGGAAGATGGGCTCACCCTGAGTGCCTTCGGCAGCCAGACGGTCCATCTCGGCGATGGAGGGATACATGCGGGAGTACACGTCCAACTCAAAGACGTTGCCCGCCGAAGCGCCCTCGTAATGGGTCAGGCGGTCGTCCTCACGGCTGTGAAGCCATCTGAGCATCGCGCGGTGGTTGTCACCGTAGTCGCTCTCGTTACCCAGTGACCACATCACGATGGAGGGGTGGTTCTTATCCCGCTCCACGGCGCGGATCATACGCTCTACAAAGGCACCTTCCCACTCAGGCAGGTTGGTCAGCGACCCCTCCTGATGCTCGAAGAAGCCACCCTGCTGCCAGGGGAAGCGGTGGATGGAACCGTGAGCCTCGATGTCCGTCTCCAGCACCACGTACAGTCCCAACTCGTCGCACCAATCCAGGAACTTGGGATGGGGCGGATAGTGGGAGGTGCGAACGGTGTTCATATTCAGCGATTTCATTAGCTGAAGGTCGCGAAGCAACTCCTCGTCCGTCATGGTCCAGCCGCCGGTAGCGGAGGTGTCGTGATGGTTGACACCACGGAACTTAACCGGCTGACCATTAATCAGCACCTCTCGTTTATCGCTGACAGCGATACTGCGCAAACCGGCACGGCGACGAATGATCTCGCCGGCACAGGAAATCTCGATATCGTAAAGATACGGCTTTTCGGCGTTCCACAGAATGGGGTCGGTCACCAGAATGGTCACGTCGGTGCCGGCGCTCTCGCCGATCAGTCGGCCGCCGTCTAACAGACGAACGGCAAAGGGTTTGTCGCCCACGATGCGGAAGGCGGCGTTGTCCACCGAGGTGATGGACAGGTCGTGCAAATGGCCCTCAGGACGGGACAGCAGATACACGTCACGGAAGATACCGTTGCAACGGAACTGATCCTGATCCTCCAAGTAACTGCCCACGCACCATTTCCACACCTTGACCAGCAAGGTGTTCTCCCCTGCCTGTATGTACGGCGTCAGGTCAAACTCGGCCTGCAGGCGACTGCCCTGTGTGAAGCCCACCTCCCGACCGTTGAGCATCACCATCGCACAAGAGGAAACGCCCTCCAGCACCAAGTAGTGGCGCTGTGCAGTATCGACGATAGTAAAGGTGCGTCGGTACCAACCACAGGGGTTGATATCCGGCACGTACGGCGGGTCGAAGGGGAAGGGGTAACACACGTTGGTGTAGTTCGGGTTGCCGTAGCCCTGCATCTGCCAGCAGGAAGGCACCGGAATGGTGTCCCACTGCACCGGCTCGGTAGCGGCATCGCCATTCTCGAAGTAAGCGAACTGCCACTCGCCGTTGAGCAGCGTATAGCTCGCCGCCCCCTCGGGGATGTAATAACTGCGAGGAGCCATCCGTCCCGCGGACGTCCTCGCAAGATTTTCGTAGAAACGCATAAGCAACTCACCTTCTTTTCGGGTAGATTTTTCCACACTTTTTCATAGTCACACTTATTTTACTAATAATCACCATTTATGGCAAGGGCATATCTCCGTTTTTGATATAAAAATTTAACGGCATATCTCCGTTGCGACATATTTTTTTGGTAAAATGGGCGATTATTTTGGAACATATGCCCTTTTTTCGGGCACTTTATCCGTCAAAAGTGATAAAAAGAACCTAAGATTGCCCTTTCTCCTCTCTCTCGCCATTTTCACCGCAAATTCTGTGGAAATTGCCCAAAAAATGCGGTTTTTCGGCGTTCACAGAACAAAAAGCGGTTGCATTTGGCGGCAGAACTTGGTACAATGAAAAAAACGTCGCAAAGGAGCGTTCAAAATGAAACTGTATTTCATTCGCCACGGTCAGCCCATCTACGACCCTGACAGCCTCACCCCCCTGGGTCACGCCCAGGCCGAAGCGTTGTCTAAATGGTTCCTGCATCGTGCCCCCGATAAGATTTACGCCTCCTCCTCTAACCGTGCGGTGCAGACCTCCATGCCCACCTGCAAGTTGCTGGGCAAGGAACCGATCCTCTGCGATTGGGCCCACGAGATGCACGCCTTTGAGGACTTCCACGCCATCGATGAAAACGGCAACAAACAGTGGATTTTAGAGGTACCCACCACCATCCGTCAGTTTATCTCCCCCGAGGTAACCGCACTGGGCGACAAGTGGTACACACACCCCTATTTCAAGGACACCGGCTATGAGGCCGGCGTGCATCGCGTCAACGCCGCCGTGGACGCTTGGCTGGAGGAGCAGGGTCTGCGCCACGACCGCGAGAACCACTGCTACCACATCATTGGCGATACCCCCAAGCGCATCGCCCTGTTTGCCCACTACGGTGCCGGCCTTGCCATCCTCAGCAGCATTATGGACATCCCCTATAACGTATTCTGCCCGCGGTTCAATTTTGCCTTGACCGGCGTGACAGAAATTAATTTCCACCATCACGGTGACGGCATGGTTGTCCCCCAGATCACCTGCCACTCCGGCACCGCTCACCTCTATCGTGAGGGTCTGGAATAATGTTGCAAATATAACAAAAACAGCAGCAAATCACACCTCTTGTGAACAAGAGGTGTGATTTTTGTTTTATCATATTGTAAGCGGTTACAATCTATCCGTTCAGTCGATATAATCGCAGAATTCGGAAAAGGATAATTGTTGCATATATAAACCACGAGAATCGACAAAACATCGGCTGTTTTTTTGCAAAAGCCAAACATTCGCCGACTCCATTTACTGCTTATAAAGGCTCTTTTTTCCCTAAAAAACACAAAAAAACGGCTCTCAAAAGAGAGCCGTTTTTTGTTGATTAGATAGGATTATTGACCAAAAATTAAATTTCGGGGCCGGCCTCCATCAGAGCCTTGCCGGCGTCATTTCCGGTGTACTTGGCGAAGTTCTTCACGAAGCGAGAGGCCAAATCCTTGGCCTTAGCGTCCCACTCAGCGGCGTCAGCGTAGGTGTCGCGAGGATCCAAGATAGAGGGGTCCACACCGGGCAGAGCGGTGGGCACAGCCAGATTGAAATAAGGAATGGTCTTGGTGTCAGCCTCCAGAATGGAGCCATCCAGAATGGCGTCGATAATGCCGCGGGTATCCTTAATGGAGATACGCTTACCGGTGCCGTTCCAACCGGTGTTGACCAAATAAGCCTTGGCACCGCTCTTCTCCATCTTCTTCACCAATTCCTCGGCGTACTTGGTGGGATGCAACTCCAGGAAAGCCTGGCCAAAGCAAGCGGAGAAGGTGGGAGTGGGCTCGGTGATACCGCGCTCGGTGCCGGCCAGCTTAGAGGTGAAACCGGACAGGAAATAGTACTGAGCCTGCTCAGCGGTCAAGATAGACACGGGAGGCAGCACACCGAAGGCGTCGGCGGACAGGAAAATCACGTTCTTAGCATCAGGAGCGGCGGACACAGGTCGCACAATCTTCTCGATGTGGTCGATGGGATAGGACACGCGGGTGTTCTCGGTGACGGAATCGTCGTCGAAATCGCACACGCCGTTCTCATCCACGGTTACGTTCTCCAGCAGAGCGTTGCGGCGAATAGCGGCGTAAATGTCGGGCTCGGACTCAGCATCCAAGTGGATAACCTTGGCGTAGCAGCCGCCCTCGAAGTTGAAGACGCCGTTGTCGTCCCAGCCATGCTCGTCGTCACCGATGAGCAGACGCTTGGGATCGGTGGACAGGGTGGTCTTACCGGTGCCGGACAGACCGAAGAACAGGGCAGTATTCTCGCCGTTCATATCGGTGTTGGCGGAGCAGTGCATGGAAGCCATGCCGGCCAGAGGCAGGTAGTAGTTCATCATAGAGAACATACCCTTCTTCATCTCGCCGCCGTACCAAGTGTTCAGGATAACCTGCTCACGAGAGGTGATGTTGAACACAGAAGCAGTCTCGCTGTTGAGACCCAGCTCGGCATAGTTCTCCACCTTTGCCTTAGAGGCGTTGTAGCACACGAAATCGGGCACGAAGTTCTCCAACTCCTCAGCGGTGGGGTTGATGAACATATTCTTCACGAAATGAGCCTGCCAAGCCACCTCCATGATGAAGCGGATGGCCATACGGCTGTCGGCATTGGCACCGCAGAACACATCCACCACATACAGCTTCTTATTGGACAGCTGCTTGACAGCAATCTCTTTCAGCACGTTCCAAGTAGCCTCGCTACAGGGATGGTTGTCGTTCTTGAACTCGTCGGAGGTCCACCACACGGTCTCACGGGAGTTTTCATCCATAACGATGAACTTATCCTTGGGAGAACGGCCGGTGTAGATGCCGGTCATCACGTTCACAGCACCCAGTTCGGTGACCTGACCTCTTTCAAAGCCCTCCAAAGAGGGATCGGTCTCGGCAACGAACAACTCCTCATAGGAGGGATTGTGCACGATCTCTACCGCACCGGTAATGCCGTAGACACTCAAATCAATGTTGCTCATAATTTTTACACCTCGTCGTAAAGATTTTCTTCCCTTCTCTACCCTTTTAGCGGCTATGGAATGCGGAAGAAGACGTTGAAACGGAAAGGGGGTTTTCGCCAAAAAGCACAAGCTATACAGAACGGTTCCTAAAGACCTGCCGCATAGTCCCCCATTTTCCATTTTTCCATGTTATTATAGCATATAGCGCAGGTAAAAGCAATTGTTTTTTCGTATATGAACGTGAATATTTTTATAATTCCACGCAAAAAGGCCGTCCTTTCGGACGGCTCTAAGATCACGACACGCGGAGTTGCGCTAACGTTGTGCGTGTCGTAGGTACTACTCGCAACTCCATAAGAAATGTGCCTGCGGCACATTTCGGCGTGGCGGAGCGCTGAGAACTTGTTCCCCCTGCCACGCAAAAAGCCCGTCCTTTCGGACGGCCTTTTTGGGTGGCAGGGGCAGTAAGATTCGAACTCACGACACGCGGTTTTGGAGACCGCTGCTCTACCAACTGAGCTATACCCCTATATGGGCGAGCGCCGCACAAACGCGGTGCCGCTATGTAAAATCGGGCGATTGCCCGAGTGTGCACTGGTGGGCCTTCAGGGACTTGAACCCGGGACCAACCGGTTATGAGCCGGTCGCTCTAACCAACTGAGCTAAAGGCCCAAATCGCTAGACTCTCGTCAGTCACGAATAGTATTTTACCATAAAATTTGCCGTTGTCAAGTAGTTTTTTCGTCTTTTGCCAAATACTTGCGCATTACCCGCACACAAATCGGCACCGACAGCACCGCCGAGCAAATATCCGCGATAGGCTGTGCCATCTGCACGCCCAACAACGGGTCTGCCGCAGACATCGTCCACGCAATCAGATACGGCACGCCGATGACCACGGGGATAAAGAACAAACCCTGTCGCGCCAGCGACAGCAGGCTGGCCGGCACCACCAGACCCATCGTCTGGGTGAGCATGGTACACATCACCGTCCACGCCATCAACGGGAAGCTGACACACTGCAGGCGCAAAGCCAGCGTGCCGATGGCGATGACGTCGGCGTCGGTGCTGAACAGCCCCACCAAGGTGGGCGCAAAGACAAAACCCGCCACCGACGCCGTGAGCAGCAGCGCCGTGCCAAGCTTAACACAGAACCAAAACGCCTCTTTCACCCGCTTGTACAAGCCGGCACCGTAATTGAATCCGCACACCGGCTGGAATCCCTGACCAAAGCCAAGAATGGCGGCGAAGGCCATATGCATAATGCGAGCGGAAATGCCCATTGCCGCAATGGCAGGATCTTGACCAAACGTGCCTGCCACCCAGTTGAGCGAAATTGTGGACACGCTGGACAGACCTTGACGGCAAAGGGACGGAAAACCGCCGCGGAGAAGTTCGGAAAAATCGCCTTTTTTAGGGCAGGCACGACCCACCGACAGGCGCAAATTGTCCCCTCGGGTGGTGCCGAAAAGGAGCAGGAGGAAACTCACCGCCTGACTGATGACCGTCGCCATAGCCGCACCGGTGATGCCCATATCCAAAGCGAAAATGAAAATCGGATCCAAAGCAATATTCAAAAGACCACCCGAGCCAATGCCGATCATGCTGTAAAACGCCGCACCCTGAAAACGGAGCTGGTTATTCAGTGTCAGCGCGCCGGTCATCCACGGCGCACCCAGCAGAATAATGCGCAGATAATCCTTGGCATAGGGTAAAATCGTGTCAGTAGACCCCAACAACCGCGCCAGCGGATCCAGAAAAATCAAGCCCAACACGGTGATGGCACAACCGGTCAGCACCGAGGCGAAAAATCCGAAAGAAGCCATGTGGGAAGCCTCTTCGCGGTGCTGCTGACCCAAGGCGCGGGAGATAAAATTGCCCGAACCTTGACCGAACAGAAAACCACAGGCCTGAATAATCGCCATAAAGGAAAACACCACGCCCACCGCACCGGTGGCAGAGGTGTTATCCAGCAAACCGACGAAATAGGTGTCGGCCATATTGTAGATGGAGGTAATCAGCATGGTGATGACGGTGGGCACCGCCAGCTTGCCGATAAGCCGCCCCACGGGAGTAGTAGTCATTTGGATGTATTTTTCGTTCTGCTCCACGCAGGGCACCTCCTTTGTGTGCGCTGACGCGCACAGTGGTATTTTTGCTTTGCAAAAGCGATATGGCACGCAGAGCGTGCCGTGATATTGTGTGCTACCGCGCACAGTGATACTTTGCCCTGCGGGCAAAGTTTAACTATATTTCGCTAAAATCTTCTTGTAGGCACGATAGACAAAGACAATCCCCACCAGTGCCAACACCATAATCGCCACGCCGGCGATGGGATGGATTGCTCCGCCCACGGCGGCGGCGAAATACGCCCAGCCGTAGATGGTGTACACCTTCGCCATCTCCCGATTGTAGGCGGCAACGTCCTTCACCTTCCCTTTCAGCGAGGTATCCCCCGACCAAAAAGAAATGGGATCTTTGCCGTCCTTGCCGAACTTGGCAATACTCCAAAATATCGCCGCACACATAAAATAACAGATAAAACTGATGATTCGTCCTGCCATAGTGTGCTCCTTACTTTCTCACCAAACTCACAACACATTCGTCTGTAATATCTTTACGTCGGCAATAAGCAAGATACTCTTCTTCGCTTATCGGTGGGAGACCTTGGTGCGCTCTCATCGTATTTATTCTCTCCCTCCGCAAAGCCAACGAACGAGCCTTTTCCTCTTCGCTATCTTCTTCTACAACAACGATATTCCCATCTTCATCTGCTCTCTCTGCGAGCATATTCCTTTCAGGCAATTCATCTTCGGGAGCATAGCCGTTAAAGTTGCCCTCTTCATCCAAAATGTCGGGGTAATAGTCCCAGATGGTCATTACATCGGTAAAATCGTCGTAATTGCGGAAAACAGGCATTTTGAAATGGATGGCTTTGAGAAAACCCATATCTCGCTTTTCGGGGAAAATCTCAATGCTATCCACAATCATATTGGCATACTGCTTTTGCTGAAGAGGAGGAAGAGTATCAAACTCAGCACCAAACGTCATCAACAAATGAATAGCATCTTCTCTATTCTTCTTGGCAGAGGTAGCATTGTTTATCTTCATTGTTGTGATGTCAATAAGGCTCTCCACTTCATCCAGTTGGTCGTATATGGTCTCCAATTGTCGGGCATACGATTCAAACTTGCGGTCGTAATGCTTATCCGCAACCGACAACTCTCTTTGCTCCTGTTCATACTTGCCCTGTTTGTCCTGCAATTCTTTCAATCGTGCTTTCAGGTCGCTGAGTTTGGTCTCCAACTCACTAATGTCAAAATCTTTGTTCAGCCGCTTCATTGCTTCATCAATGAAATCGGGGGTCAAGAAACTAAGAACAATCGCCGACGCAAACTCTCCGTCGATGACCTCGCAGTTGTATTGCTTGGAGCAAGTGCAAGAAACACCACCCTCGCCTTTTGTCTTACGGCATTTGTAGGCATAAGAGGGTTTGTAATAAGTGCCGTCCGCTTTCTTCTTGCGATTAGGAACACCATACATAGTTTGGTTGCAATACGGACATCTGACCAACCCCGAAAGGATATAGTGATGGTCTTGGTCTACTTTCTCTTTGCGAACACCCATTTCCTCCCGTTTTGCGTGTGCTTTGTTCCACATCTCTTCGGAAACAATCGCCTCGTGCACACCATCCGACAGAATGATGTTGTTCTCGTCTTGTTCAACAACAATATGGGTTTTGCCGTGTTCCCCTTTGACCTTTTCGGTCTTTCTGCGACCGAAAGCAATCTTACCCATATAAACAGGGTTGTCAAGCACCTGCTTAACAAAAGCGGCAGTGAAGTGGGCGTTGCTTCCGTTCTGTCGCACAACCTTTGTGATGCCTTCGGCATTCAGCCGTTTCGCCACTCCTATCGCTCCAAGGGACTCTTCAACAAACAACTGAAAAATGTAGCGAACCGTTTTCGCTTCATCTTCAGCAATCTGCAAAGCACCATTTACCAAAGCATAACCGTAAGGAGCAAAACCGCCATTCCATTTTCCCTCTTTGGCTTTCTGTATGCGACCTGCCATTGTTTGAGTGTGGATGTTCTCCAATTCCATTTCTGCTACGGCGGACATAATGGTCACCATCAGTTTGCCCGTAGCCGTAGAACTGTCTAACCCCTCCTTGATGCAAATGAGGTCTACTCCACAATCCTGCATCAATTGAAGATTTTTGAGGGTGTCCGCAGCATTACGAGCAAAACGAGAAAGTTTAAACACCAAAACATAGCGAACTTCATCTTTGTTCGCCTTGATGCTTTCAATCATTCTCATAAACTCGGGACGCTTGTCGTGCTTGCCCGACTTTCCCTCGTCGCAGAACTCTCCCACGATTTTATAACCCATCGCATTGGCATACCGAACAATGTCTTCCTTTTGGGCAGAAAGAGAAAAGCCATCCACCTGCATCTCTGTTGAAACACGAGTGTATATGTATGCTTTTGGCATCTTATCCATACCCGACTCCCCTTTCCGACCTTTGTCTAACAGTTGCCATCGTGTATATTATAAAAGAAACAAATAGACATTGCAAGAGGAATCAAAAAAAGATGCACAGGAAACCCCTGTACATCTCCCCCTCTTGGGCGAGGTTGCACCTCGCCCAATTCACCCCCTTTGGTTCTTCATCCCCGAAGAACCAAGGGTTGCGAAACTCCGTTTCGCAATGTACTATGTTTTTTATGTTTGGCACTTCGTTAAGGCGGTTAGGTGTCAGAGTGTTGTTCTTGTTTTTGGTATTCCGATAAGGCGAACAGGTCTTTTCGTGTTGCTCCAAAAGTGTAAACGGGTGCAGAGCAGAGTGGAGTGAGCAGAAGACAGAGTTTACCCTTGCAAAAAGCGGGTATACTCTGTCGTGTAAACGGTATGCTTTCGCTTCGTTCCGTTCGCATTGTGGTTTAAGAGTCAGGCTTTTTCATTCCTGCCACTGCAACCCTTTCGGGAAAATCTCACTCCGCCCTTGATTTTATGCAGTGGTCCCATCTCAGAAGGCTCCACCCGAACAGTTCTCTTATTTTTATATGGCGATTTACTGACAACCTTTACCATTGACGACAACCCGAGAAACCACACCCGAACCGCCGAGGCGATTTATTACTTATGCTCGCCCACACACGAATTGTTTTTAGGTGCTTATCGGTGTTATGCACCGCCTAATACCAGCAAAAGAAAAAGCCTTGTCGCATACTTGCCGACAAGACTTTGATTTGAAGTGTTATGTATCATACTTATATCAAAGTTCATTGCTTGTTCGGAAGTAATGAACTAAGACTTAATTCCGTTTCCTCGGAATTAGGTCTTTTTTATTTTGTTTGAAGTAAGTATGATGGTTGTGTTTGAAAAACGAGAGAACTTTCACCTTTACTTTTCCAACACACAATGCTACAATGAATGCAGACCGATAAATTGGAATTTGTTGGGGTGAGAATAGTAAATGAATTTGCCAAGTGAACCGAGTTTTCACAACTTCAAAAAACGTTGCGTTTGTTGTGAGGAAACAGGCAAGAAAATGAATAAAGAACATATTTATCCTCAGTGGCTTCTTAAAATGACACACACTGAGCAAGATTTATTTGCTTCACCATATGGAAAAATACCTGCTATTTCTTTAACGATTCCTTTGTGCGAAGAATGCAATAGCAGGTTGGGCACGGAATTAGAGGCGCCGGTTTCCCTCATCTTTGAATCAATCGAAAATGGCGACGGATTTAATGATTATGATGCCGAATTGCTTATAAGATGGATTTGGAAAATTAATGGAATGTTTTATTGGTCCATATGCAACGACCATTGGAAATATGGCTTTATCACATTAAAAGAACACGTTTTATCGCGGATTGTACCTCCACGAAGTCGAATATCACTTGCTGTTTCATTAATTGAAGATGCGGAAGAAAATTTTGGTTGCTCACCAGTTGGTATAGATTCTTTTTCTTTTTATTCAAATATTTATGCTGTTGGTGTTTTTTCGAAAATTTGCATAGTAGTTTTCCGTTCTGAATTTACAGACTATTTTGATAAAAATATATGGACTGTATATACGTTGAGCGATGTGCCGATGGTATTAAATCCGGCAAAGAGGATTTATCCAAAATGTAGCTTCTCAAAAGGCAGTTACGCACTTGGATATGTTAAGGATTTTTTTGGTAATGAATCGCAAATTTATAAAGCTCATGAGCTTCTGTCGCTTGAAGCTCGTTCAAAACTTTGTGAATATATTAAAAGTGATTAGAAAAATTACTGTTTTTATGATATAATCAGTTCGATAAACTTGAATTTGTCTAACTGAGTGGGAGATTTGAAATTAAGATGAAAACACTTGAAACAAAAAGGCTAATATTACGGGATTGGACTCTTGGCGATATTGGAAGCGAAGTGTATGATGAAAACACGATACGATACTTGATATCAGTTCAAAACAACTACGCTGTTGTTTTAAAAGAAAATGGGCTGGTGATTGGAACAATAGGCTTAAATGAAGACGCTGACGACAATCCCGATACGAGAAATGTAGGAATTAGATTGCTTGAATCATATCGCAACAGAGGACTAATGTCAGAGGCTTTAGAGTGTGTTATTCATAACGCAAGCGATATCACAAAAGAGTTATCCTATTTATGCTTGACAGAGGATAAGCGGAGTCAACATATTGCAGAAAAATTCGGATTTCGATATATAAAAACATTTTATAAAGTGCAAAAAAACGCCTCCGAGGAACCGAAAGATTTTTATTATTATAAATTAGAACTATGAACGGTGATTATTAACCAATTCCAATTTGACGAACAAAGAAAGAGGTGCGAGAGAATATCTCTCACACCTCTTTTCCTTTACCCATTTCGCTTTGTAAGGTTTCAAATAATGCCTGCACTTCCTGCTCAACGGCATTCCTTTTTCGTCTTAGGTCTTCCAAGGTTTCGTTCATTCTACATCGCTCCTTTCCGTTTTCCTTTGCAATAAATATGAATGATATTGTTTGCAAACAGCCGTCGGCAGACCTTGCTGACTTGGGACAAGTCGTAGTAAGTCATATTTCTGCGAAATAAAAACAGTTGCTTCATACTGTTATCAAGGAGCAGAGATATGACCGCACGGAGATGCCATTCACTCCCAAGGGCATCACAGTAAGGTAGGCGACAACATTCCCCTTTCGTGGTTGTCGCCCCCTTTGCTCCCCAAAGTATCAAAAAGAGCAAAGGAGGTTTTGCAATGAGCAACTATGCTATAATGCGATTTGCAAAATATAAGGCGGGGTCGGTGGCGAACATAGAACGGCACCAAACCCACCGCGAGCGATTGAAGTACCGCAAACATCCAGAACGAGAAAGCGAGAACCGCATATGGAAGAGATACGAAGAGACGATGATACAAACCGTCCGCAGAGCAATCAAGGAGCAAGAGAAGATAACTGGGCGAAAAGTCCGCAAAGATGCCAATGTATTGTGCGAGCTGGTTTTGACTTTCTCACCGGAAATGGAAGACCACATCCCATTGCCTGAATGGGTGCGAGCGAACTTCGCTTGGGTTCGTGATACCTTTGGCAAAGGGAAAATGATAATGGCCGCACTCAACCAAGATGAGCAATGTCGACATCTCCATTGCTACGTGATAATGACCGACGAGAATGGACGGTTCAACTCGTCAAGGTTCTTCAACAAGAAAAAGCAGATTGTAGAGATGCAAGACAGTTATGCAAGAGCAATGGCTCCATTTGGTTTGGTTCGTGGCAAAAGTAAAGAGCAAACGGGAGCAAAGCACCAAACACTTCACGAGTGGCACAAAAGCGAGTGCGAACGGCTTGAAAAGGAGTTGCGAGAGATGATAGAGGGTGTATTCGCAGATGAAAAAGAAATCGCCTCACAGAGCATAGAAAGCGATGTTTTTGACGAGTTAAGATAAACAAAAAGATAGGCAGGAGCACATTGCTCCTGCCTATCTTTTTATATCATCCCGAAATGCTTGAAAGCATCAACAATGGCTTTTTCCTTTTCGGGGGTGCAGTTCGGAACTCGGTATTTGTTATGCCCCTTGTTATAGTTTTCTCTCTCTTTAATTCCGTGCTTTTGTTTTATTTGTGCGATGTTGAGAGTAGAAACGGAAAGACCATATTTTTCTTGCACATATTCCTTAATTTCGGAATAGGTCGCAGTAGAACGAGAGGACTTCGGCAGGTTGGAAACATCTACATCAAAGTGGATATGTTCATCAACCTTTTGCCGACGTAAAGAAACAATACATTCGACATGCTCGGTGTGGGGGAACATATCCACCGGCTGGATGCGGCGGACACGGTAACCACCCGCCGTCAGTACCTCCAGATCCCTTGCAAGGGTATCCGGGCCGCAGGAGATATAGACAATCCTCTGGGGCTTTGCGGTGAGAAGAGAGCGGAGAAACCGCTCGTCGCTGCCGCTGCGGGGAGGATCCATGAATACAACGTCCAGCATTTCGCCCTGCTCGGAGAGCTCCTCCATGGCAACCCCTGCGTCTCCTGCGGAGAACCAGGCGTTGCGGATCTTGTTGCGCTTGGCGTTTGCGATGGCATCCCGGACGGCATCCCGATTCTTTTCCACACCGAGAACTTCCTTTGCGCCGCCTGCGGCAATGAGACCGATGGTGCCGATGCCGCAGTAGG
>JAZNED010000039.1:0-5580 GCA_045588425.1 Acutalibacteraceae bacterium | reverse complement strand
TGCCAATGCCGATCAGGTGTTTGGCTTTTTGGATAAGTTCACGGGGCGTAAGCCCTTCGTGAAGATCGGTATGGAGCTGTTCTATGCCGAAGGACCCGCCATTGTCAAGGAGATCAAGCGTCGCGGTCACAAGATTTTCCTCGACCTGAAGCTCCACGATATCCCCAACACCGTGAAAAAGGCGATGAGCGTGCTGTCCAATCTGGACGTGGACATCACCAATCTCCATGCCGCCGGTACGGTGCGTATGATGGAGGCCGCCATCGAGGGTCTCACCCGTCCCGACGGCACCCGTCCTCTGCTGATCGCGGTCACCCAGCTGACCTCCACCGATCAGGAGGCGATGGAGAATGATCTGCTCATTCGCGAGCCCATCGATCAGGTGGTGATGCACTATGCCGCCAACGCCAAAAAGGCGGGTCTGGACGGCGTGGTCTGCTCCCCTCTGGAGGCGGGCAAGGTGCATGACACCTGCGGCGCCGACTTTATCACCGTCACCCCTGGTGTGCGTTTTGCCGACGGCGACATCGGCGACCAGAAGCGGGTGATGACCCCCGCCGCCGCCAAGGAGATCGGCTCCGACTACATCGTGGTGGGTCGCCCCATCACCGCCGCCGTGGACCCCGTGGCCGCCTACGAGCGCTGCGTGGCCGAGTTCTGCGATTGATACGCAGTAGTTTTAAAAGAACCAAGGCTCCCTCCTCGAGGGAGCTGTCGAGCCGCACTGCGGCGAGACTGAGGGAGTCGCCGCCGATAGGCGGCGCAAGAAGAACTCCCTCCGTCATTTGCTGTGCAAATGCCACCTCCCTCAAGAGGGAGGCTTCGCTCAATTCATATTTCTACGCAACTTGAAGGAGGACAATACCATGGAAGCGTACAAGAGAGAATTTATCCGGTTCCTGCAGGAGGCAGGTGTGCTGAAATTCGGTGATTTCACCGCCAAGTCCGGCCGTAAGATCCCCTATTTCATCAACGCCGGTATGATCAAGACCGGCAACGACATCGCTCGTCTGGGCGAGTTCTACGCCAAGGCCTATTTCGAGAAGCTGGGCAATAAGCCCTCCGTGCTGTACGGTCCCGCCTACAAGGGCATCTCCCTGTCCGTTTCCGCCGCTGTGGCGCTGTCCAAGAATGGTCTCAACGTCCCCTTCTTCTTCAACCGTAAAGAGGTGAAGGATCACGGCGAGGGTGGCGTGTTTGTGGGCTACGTCCCCCAGGCAGGCGAGGAGATCGTCATCATCGAGGACGTGATCACCGCCGGCACCGCCATTCGCGAGAGCATGGAGATCCTCAGCCACCTGGATGGCTGCAAGGTGGCCGCCACCTTCATCATGGTGGATCGTAAGGAAAAGGGTCAGACCGATAAGGGTGCTATGCAGGAGATCGAGGAGCAGTTCGGCTTCCCCGTCTACTCCATCGTGGACGTGTACGACATCATCGAGTACCTGGAGGAGGACCCCGTCAACGAGGAGAACGTCACCCGCATTAAGAACTATCTGGCTGTGAACGGAGCAAAGGTATGAGAAGTTTAATTGACATTTTAGACCTGACGGTGGAGGAGATCGACCAGCTCATCGCCACCGCCTGCGACATCATCGACAACCCCGACAAATACGCCGAATCCTGCAAGCGCAAGAAGCTGGCGACCCTGTTCTTCGAGCCCTCCACCCGCACCCGCCTGAGCTTTGAGGCGGCGATGCTGGAGCTGGGCGGCAGCGTCATTGGCTTCTCCGCCGCCAACAATTCCTCGGCGGCCAAGGGCGAGAGCGTGGCGGACACCGCCAAGACCATCAGCTGCTATGCCGACATCATCGCCATGCGCCACCCCAAGGAGGGTGCCGCTCTGGTGGCGGCCAACAACGCCTCCATCCCGGTGATCAACGCCGGTGACGGCGGTCACTGCCACCCCACCCAGACCCTCACCGACCTGCTGACCATCTATCGCGAAAAGGGTGGGTTTGAAAATCTGACGGTGGGCTTCTGCGGCGACTTAAAGTTTGGACGCACCGTCCATTCGCTGATCAATGCCCTATCTCGCTACGCCGGCATCAAGATTGTGCTCATCTCCCCCGAGGAGCTGAAACTGCCCAGCTACGTCAAGAAGGACGTGTTGCAGAAGAAGGGCATCCCCTATATCCAGACCACCGATTTGGAGGGGGCGTTGCCGGAGCTGGATATTCTGTATATGACCCGCGTCCAGCGGGAACGCTTCTTCAACGAGGAGGATTATCTCCGCCTGAAGGATAGCTACATCCTCGATCTGAAGAAACTGGAAAACGCCAAGCCCGACCTGTGTGTGATGCACCCGCTGCCCCGTGTAAACGAGATCTCGGTGGCGGTGGACGACGATCCACGCGCTTGCTACTTTAAGCAGGTGCTGTACGGCAAATTTGTGCGCATGGCGTTGATTCTGAAATTGTTAGAGGAGGCGAGTGTATGAATATCGATTCCGTCCGCAACGGCGTAGTCATCGACCACATCACCGCCGGCAACGGCGCTCGTCTGTACGAATTGTTGGGGCTGGACGGTCTCACCTGCACCGTCGCCTTTATCCGCAACGTCCCCAGTAAGAAGATGGGGCGCAAGGACATCATCAAGGTGGACGGTGACGTCACCCTCAATCTGGACGTCATCGGCTACGTGGACCCTGCCGCTACCGTCAACATCATCCGCGACGGCGAATTGGTGAAAAAGTGCAACATTGAGATGCCTTTGCAGCTTGTCAACGTCATCAAGTGCAAGAATCCCCGTTGCATCACCTCCTGTGAGCAGGAATTAGACCATATTGTGCGGCTCACCGACCGCGAAAAGAAGGTGTACCGTTGCATTTATTGCGAGACCAAGGCGAATTGAGAAAGGATGAAGAAAAATGGCTAAGATTATCAACGAACCTTCCCACACTTTTAACGAGTACCTGCTGATTCCCGGATACTCCGATCATACCCACATCCCCGCCAACGTCTCGCTGAAGACCCCCCTCACCAAGTTTAAGCGTGGCGAGAAGCCGGCCATCGAGATGAACATTCCCATGGTGTCCGCCATCATGCAGTCTGTCTCCGGCGACCGCTTGGCGGTGGCGTTGGCCACCGAGGGCGGTGTATCCTTCATCTACGGCTCCCAGACCATCGAGGACGAGGCCGCTATGGTCAAGCGTGCCAAGGATCACAAGGCCGGCTTTGTCACCAGCGACAGCAATCTGCGTCCCGACCACACCCTGGCGGATGTGGTGGCGCTCAAAGAGCGGACCGGTCACTCCACTGTGGCGGTGACTGAGGACGGTACCGCCGCCGGCAAATTGGTGGGTATCGTCACCGGTCGCGACTATCGCGTCACCCGTATGGACCCCGCCACCAAGGTCAAGGAGTTTATGACCCCTCTGGACAAGTTGATCACCGCTCCTGTGGGCACCACCCTGAAAGAGGCCTACGACATCATCTGGGATCACAAGTTGAATAGCCTGCCCATCGTGGACGGCGAGGGTCGTCTGGTCTATTTCGTGTTCCGCAAGGACTACGATATGCACAAGCAGAACCCCAACGAGCTGCTGGATGCCCAGAAGCGTTACGTGGTGGGTGCCGGCATCAACACCCGCGACTACGCCCAGCGTGTGCCCGCTCTGATAGAGGCGGGTGCGGACGTGCTGTGCATCGACTCCTCCGAGGGCTTCTCCGAGTGGCAGTCCCTCACCATCGACTGGATCCGCGCGCATTACGGCGACACCGTCAAGGTGGGTGCCGGTAACGTGGTGGATGCCGCCGGTTTCCGCTTCCTGGCGGAGGCTGGTGCCGACTTTATCAAGGTGGGCATCGGCGGCGGTTCCATCTGCATCACCCGCGAGACCAAGGGTATCGGCCGCGGTCAGGCCACCGCCCTCATCGAGGTCTGCGCCGAGCGTGACCGCTACTTCGAGGAGACCGGCATCTATATCCCCGTCGGCTCTGACGGCGGTATCGTCTACGATCACCACATCACCCTGGCGCTGGCGATGGGTGCCGATTTCGTCATGCTGGGTCGCTATTTTGCCCGCTTTGACGAGTCCCCCACCAACAAGGTGAACATCGGCGGTACTTACTATAAGGAATATTGGGGCGAGGGTTCTGCCCGTGCCCGCAACTGGATGCGTTACGATCTGGGCGGCGATAAGAAGCTGTCCTTTGAGGAGGGCGTGGACTCCTACGTGCCTTATGCCGGCAGCCTGAAGGACAACGTGGCTCTGTCCCTATCCAAGGTGAAGTCCACCATGTGCAACTGCGGCGCTCTCACCATTCCCGAGCTGCAGGAGAAGGCGGTGCTGACTTTGGTGTCCGCCACCAGCATTGTGGAGGGCGGCGCTCACGATGTTATCCAAAAAGAAAAGAGTGTTTCCATCAAATAATTGTGTAATGTGTAGAAACGTGTAAATTACGCGCCTGCGCCTTGACACTATACCCTATAATGTGGTATAATTTGATGGTCAAATGGAAAGGGTTTTTCGTGACTGACGGATAATTGTGGAGCACCACAGAGGACCGAAAAATCATCGTTTTTTTGCCGACCGTCTGGGCGCAGTTTTCTCGTGCGAGATAACTGCGCCCTTTTCTGTTTTTTTGGCGGACAACAGAAGAGCCAAAGGCTCCCTCTTTGAGGGAGCTGTCGAGCCGCATAGCGGCGAGACTGAGGGAGTTATCCTTGCACAAACTTGGGAGAATGGCGATAGCCATTCTCGAGGAGTGGCAATGTAAGCTACGATAAGCACAGACCGAAAGCCACTCCGAAACTCCCTCCGTCATTTGCTTCGCAAATGCCACCTCCCTCGGAGAGGGAGGCGTATTCCCAAAGGAGGTACAAAAATGAAAAAAGTAGGCATTATCATGGGTAGTGACAGCGACCTGCCCATCATCAAAAAGGCCACCGACACCTTAAAGGCGCTGGACATCCCCTTTGAGGTACATATCTACTCTGCCCACCGTACTCCGGTGGAGGCCCGCGACTTTGCGGTGAACGCAAGAGCCAATGAGTTCGGCGTGCTGATCTGCGCCGCGGGTATGGCGGCTCATTTAGCCGGCGCCATCGCCGCCAACACCACCCTGCCGGTCATCGGCATCCCCTGCAAATCTTCTGTGCTGGACGGCATGGATGCCCTCTTGTCCACCGTGATGATGCCCACCGGCATCCCCGTGGCCACCGTGGCGATTAACGGCGGCGCCAACGCCGCCCTGCTGGCGGCACAGATCTTGGCAGTCTCCGATGCCGACCTGGCGGCGAAATTGGATGCGAAGCGTGCCGCCGACGCCGCCATCGTGCTGGAAAAAGACGCCAAGGTGATGGAAAATCTGTAAGATAAACCCATTTATATATTTTGAAGGAGCGATTGATTATGAGCAAGGAACTGATTTACACCGGCAAGACCAAGGACGTATACAAACTGGACAACGGCAACTGCCTGCTGAAGTTTAAGGACGACTGCACCGGCAAGGACGGCGTGTTCGATCCCGGCGAGAACGCCGTGGGCCTGACCATCGAGGGCGTGGGCGACGTCAACCTGCGTATGTCCATCTATTTCTTTGAGAAGATCAATGCCGCCGGCATTCGGACCCACTA
>JAZNED010000038.1:0-31181 GCA_045588425.1 Acutalibacteraceae bacterium | reverse complement strand
TTAGGAACAAAAGGAACGTTGGAGAGCGACTCCACCACCGGATGACGGCCACCCTGAATGTCGATGCGACCGCTGAGGTCCACGTCGGGACGGCAATAGTTCTGTTGTACAGCAACCTCAGCTAAGGAGGTAAGCACGTCCAAACGTGCCAACGCCTCGGCGGTAGACTGAATACGGGTCAGTTGAGCGGCAACCGCCTCACGCAACTGGGTAAACAACTGATATTCCAGTGCCACAGCGTGATCCTTAGCGCCCAGCACGCGAGCTTCTAACTCTTTCAGCTCTTGGGTGATATAACGCTCAGCGTTAGCCAAGGTTTGTTTACGAATATAGTGCTCCGGAACCTGATCACTATACAGGCGAGAAATTTCGATATAATAGCCAAAGACGCGGTTATAACCGACTTTAAGGGTCTTGATACCGGTCTTCTCCTTCTCTTCTACTTCGATACGTGTGAGGATGCCCTTGCCGTCAGTCATAATAGTCTGCAGTTCATCCAGCTCGCCATTGTAACCGGCACGGATCATACCACCCTCGCGCACCGAGAACGGAGGCTCGTCCACGATGGTGGCAGAAATGGCCTCACATACGTCTTGTAGAGGATCAATGGCATTACGGATGCCAATCAATTCGGCAGAAGACACGTCGGCCAACGCATGGCGAATAGCAGGCATATAAGACAACGTTTGCTGTAAGGAGCGCAGTTCGCGGGCATTGGCACTACCATAGACCACACGGGTCATGATGCGCTCCAAGTCATAGATTTCGCGCAAAAATTCTTGCAGATCACTACGAGTCAAAGAATGGGAAACCAATTCATCCACCGCATTCAGTCGACGCGTAATGGGCGCCAACTGTACCAGCGGTTGCTCAATCCAATTACGGAGCAGACGCTTACCCATTGCGGTACGAGTGCGATCTAATACTCCTAGCAGGGAACCGCGCTTTTCGCCGGAACGCATGGTTTCAACCAATTCCAGATTACGTCGAGCGGTGATATCCAGCTTCATAAATTGGGCATCGGTGTAGATGTCTAAATTATTGATACGCTCCAGGCCGCTCATCTGCGTAGCGCTAAGATAACGCAGAGCACAACCCAGCGCACACACGGCAGAGGGTTTCTCCGCCAAATTTAAGGCAGACAAAGAATCGGTTGCAAAGTGATGTAAAATCGCAGTCTCGGCGGCTACCGCCTCAAACTCGACGTCACTGCGCACTTCGGCTTTGCCATTCAAGCGGCGATCAACGAACTCCTGCAACGGCTTACAAGATGCAGCAGTGCGATTTACCAAAATCTCACTGGGAGCGAAACGCCCCAACTCATTAGATACACGGAGCGGTAGGTCGTCCCCGGACAACTGAGTCAGGTGAATATCACCGGTAGAACAGTCACAAAAACACAGACCGTACGTTGACTCGTCTTCGGAAGCGTACAACACAGCCAAATAATTATTCTTGCTCTCGTCCAACATACTGCCCTCGATAACCGTACCGGGGGTCAAAATACGAATGACATCGCGCTTAACCAAGCCTTTTGCAGCGGCGGGATCCTCCGTCTGCTCACAAATAGCAACCTTGTAACCACGAGCAACCAAGCGAGCCACATAAGACTCGTAACTGTGGAAAGGAACACCACACATAGGCGATTGTGCACGGCTGGTCAGGGTCAGCTCCAACTCCTTGGACGCAATTTTGGCGTCGTCATAGAACATTTCATAGAAGTCGCCCAAGCGGAAGAAGAGAATACAATCCTTATTCTGTTCTTTAATCTGCAGATATTGCTGCATCATCGGCGTCATTTCCGCCATATTCATCATCCTTTACTGATGAAATTCCTCTTAGTGGCAACCGCCGCAGGTACCGCAATTACCGGTACATCCTTCTTGGGCAGCCAGATTAGGATCTTGACCCTGGGCAGCTAAATTGATAGCCAGATGCATCTTGTTGACCAAACCTTCCAGCTCACCCTGAGCCGCCTGATAAGCAATCATATGCTCGTTGGCCATCACAGAAGCGTAGATGGAACGCAGTTCGGTATTCAGTTCGCGCAATTTCTCAGTATCAGCCTCACTCTCGGGCTTGCTTTCCTCGGTATTGATTGCGATACGCTTGAGATTGAACTCGCTAATGAGAGTCTGCAGAGCCTCATCGGCATCGGCGGCGGCAGAGGCAGCCTTTACCGCTTCACAACGGGGATCCGCCTGCAACTGAACGGCCAAATCAATAGCCATCGCTAATAAAGTATCCATAATTTGTAAACCTCCAAATATTATTCTTCGACCGATAAGACGGTACCATTCATAATCCAACTACGGGCATCATCAATGCGAATCGTAGCATAACGACCAATCAATGCGGAATCCGCTTGCACGCGTACCACGCTATTAGATGCTAATCTGGCTTCGATAAAGCCTTCGCCGGCGCTTTCTAACAAGGCACGTTGCTGAGTGCCTACTAATTTTGCCAGCCGTTCGGCAGACACTTCCTCTTGTAACGCGGAAAGTTCTTGGAACCAGGCAGATTTGGTCTCGGCAGAGATGGGATCATCCATTTCTGCGGCCGGCGTCCCTTTGCGGGGAGAGTAAATAAAGGTGAATAGAGATGTAAAGCCAACTTCCTTTACAAGACTCAATGTATCTTCAAACTCCTCGCGCGTTTCACCGGGAAAACCGACAATCACATCACTGGTAAAGGAAATATCGGGAATTACCTTTCGCGCGTAGTTAATCAATCGCAAGTACTGCTCACGGGTATAGCGGCGATTCATCGCTTTCAACACGCGATCGTTGCCTGACTGGAACGGCAGATGGAAATGACGTGACACCTTCTCGCAGGCGGCGATGGTATCAAACAAGGCCGGTGTCGCATCCTTGGGGTGGGAAGTCATAAAGCGAATAGTGAAATCACCGGGGATGGCGTTCACTCTGCGAAGTAACTCCGCAAAATCCACGCCGTGACTCTCCCCTTTTCCATAGGAGTTCACGTTTTGACCCAGCAACGTAATCTCTTTATACCCGGCCGCAACCAGGTCTTGAGCCTCTCTAAGAACAATCTCAGGATCGCGGCTTCGCTCGCGACCGCGAACATATGGAACGATACAATAGGTGCAGAAATTGTTGCAACCATACATAATGGGCAACCACGCCTTAAAATCGCCGTCACGCACCACGGGAATGCCTTCGGCAATCACACCATCTTCTTGCGGTGTGACAGACAGTTGTTTGCGCTGATTTAGCGTCTTCCACAGTAACTCAGGGAATTGGTGTATCACGTGGGTACCGAACACTAAGCCAACAAAGGGATAGCTCTCCTTCAATTTCTCAGCGGCATGGGGTTGCTGTACCATACATCCGCAAACCGAGATAATCACATGAGGTTTACGACGCTTGATATGCTTGAGCGCACCCACATTGCCAAAGACACGGTCACAAGCATGTTCGCGCACGGCACATGTGTTAAAAAGAATGAAATCTGCTTCTTCCACTTCTTCGGTAAAGCCAAAACCCATCTGCGCCAACATGCCTTTGATACGCTCGGAATCCGCTACATTTTGTTGACAACCAAAGGTGCGGATGCAAGCTAATGGAGGAGAATCGGGCTTGATTTCAATATAGTGCTGTTGCACTTTTTTGTAGAAAGGAAGTTGTTTTTCCAGCTCTTCCTGGGTGATAATTCGGGTCATAAATCAGTCGAATCCTTTCGATACTACTTCAGTTAAGTATTATACTATATATACACATCTTTTGCAATGGATTTTCGAAAAATATCTATATTTTGTAAAAGAAAATCCACCCTTAGTCATATACAACCAAAGGTGGACTGGTTTCTATACGTTTTTAGCTAAAACTGTGTGTAACTCTCCTAAATGATTATACAAATCACGCTCAACTAGTCGTCCAACACCATCGTCAGTGTATTCCGCAACGGTTACAGACGCATTGCTCACCCATGGAATGGTGTGCATTTGAGTAAGCGGTGTGTTAGTCCATACGCATTCCATCACACGAATCGGTGTAGCGTGAGTTGCGATGCATATTGTTTCATTGGGATGGCATTGCACGATATTTTCGATGCACGCGCGTATTCTTTTCTGTAGCTGAGCGACACTTTCGCCATGTGGGCAGACTGCCAATCCGATTTGATGCCGCCACACATCATAGCTGTCAGAAAAATTCACTTCCAGTTCGTTATACTGCCTACCTTCCCAGTCACCGGCATAAATCTCGCGTAATTGTTCCGTAGCGTAAATAGGAATATTGTGTATATCCACCACTGCCAAACCGGTATCGTACGCACGCTTCAAATCGCTGGCATACACAGCCGTAAAAGGAACATCACGCAGAAATGCAGCGGTAATTGCAGCTTGCGTTCTGCCTTTTTCGGTCAACGGCATATCCAAGGAACCGGCAAATTGTGTGCTCAAATTAGACACGCTTTCACCATGACGAATAAAGTACAACGTAGTCATTGTTCCTTTACTCCTGTTGTGATAGATCGGATAAAACCGTATCAATAACTACCTTGGCGCCACCGGGATAACCAAAGTTGCGTATGCGATCACGTATATCCGCCAAGCGACGATCGTCACGAATCAACTCTGCGGCGAGGCGAATCGCCTCATCCCAATCGTCGGTGCCAACCGCTATGTCGAGTTGTCTGAAAAGCTCCAAATTACGCGTTTCACAACCAGGTACGGCCAACATTAAAACCATCGGCACACCAAGTACTAACATTTCAGTGGTAGATAAACCACCGGGCTTGGTGATGCACAAATCGGACGCAACCATATATTCGGCAACGCGGTCGGTAAATCCAACCACGGTGGTTTGCGGATTACAAGATTTCTTTAACCGTCTGTACAGACGCTTGTTATGACCGCAGATAATCACAAGATGTGCATCATCCGGCAATTGCTGTTCCAACAACGGTGCTTTTCGGTGTAAACCGCCGCATCCGATGCTACCGCTAAACAGCAACACGATTTTCTTGTTTTGCGGCAGATGCAAGTTAGCACGAGCCTCTTGTTGACTGGGGGCATCAAAAAAGGCGTTGCGCACCGGAATACCGGATGCCACAATGCGATCTTCTGTCAAACCGGCGCGCAAGTGAACATCGCGCAGTTGCTCAGCAGCAATGAAAAACCGTCGAGAATCCACCATATCGGTACCGGGGTAAATGCTGTAGTCGGTAATAATCGCATAGTGAGGTACGGTTATACCATATTTCTTTCTAGCTTCAGTCACCAACATATTACCGAAAATATGAGTACAGATGATAGCATCATAGTGGTTTTCACCGAGGAAAGCCGCAAATTTTTTCGCTCCCCACGACATCTGTTTGTAGATGAATCGCGGAGGATGTGTTTCCTCATAACGATAGCCGGCTCCGAACAAGCGCGGGAAATGGCGATACACAAACGAGTGACCTTTGCTAACGATAACCGAATGGAACTTCGACACAAACAAAAGCGCATCACGTGTATCGCATTCGATATTGTGTAGTCCGCAATAGTCGCGAATAGCAGCGGCGGCAGAGTTATGTCCGCCACCTGTATTGCACGATAAAAGAAGAATTCGCATATTAATCCTCCCTTCGACGCTCTAACAAATACTTAGTCAACGATTCCGTAGCGAGCGAAAAAAATCCTTGAGTACGCTACCGCACTCTTCCTCACAGACACCGGTTATCACCTCGGGGTGATGGTTATACGGTAATTCAAACAAATTGATAATGGATCCGCACGAACCGGCTTTGGGGTTGTGCGTTCCTTGCACAACACGCTCAATGCGGGCATTGATAATAGCACCGGCACACATGGGGCAAGGCTCCAAGGTCACATACAGCGTACAACCAACCAATTGCCAACCGCCCAAGTGGCGACAGGCGTTGTCAATGGCTTCCAGCTCGGCATGTGCAAGAGCGTTACCGCATTGCTCTCGTCGATTTCGCCCTGTTCCAATAACCTCACCATCACGAACGACCACGGCACCCACCGGCACTTCCCCCTCTGCGGAGGCTTCTTGCGCTAATTCTAACGCCAATTGCATGTAATATGCATCCGATTGTATATTTAACATACACTCACATCCCCGTAAACAGGAAGAAGAAATACAAAACCATGGTTACGATAAACAGAGGAGCAGTAAACATAACACCGATTCGACCCCAGAACGTTAATCTGGAATTCGACTTTTGCAGGCGCCATTTGTCACGGTGTACGAACAACAGGATCAAGGCGGCGATAATGCCCAGATTGATCAAAGCGAAGGTGACAATCAGATACAGCTTGTTTGCCGCATCATCCGACAGATAGAAGGTGAGATATTCCATCGAAACAGAAATGCTGTTGTTTATAAAGTGGATGACGATCGGAATAAAAATGTTGTTCGTCTGTACATACAGAAAACCCAACACCAAACCAACAAGAAAAGCAAAAGGAATCTGACGCAAATTACCGTGCATTAGGCTGAACAAAATAGAGGATAAAAACACGGCATAAAAATCGCCATAAGGACGCAAAGTACGCAGAATATAACCGCGATATACCATCTCCTCCAGCAAAGCAGGCAACACGGCGATGGTAAACAGATTCAGCAGATAACTGACAGGCGTATTTTCCATAAGGCTTGGGGCTTCTGTGACGGTGGCGCCCATCTCCTGGAAGTACGAGAGGATGATATTATTAACGATATTGGCAACCATGCATGCGCCGGCAGCACCAATAATGCTTAGGAAAGCAAATCCAAAGGAGATGGGTTTTACTGGCGAAAACGGCATAAAGCGCTTTTTAAAGAAAATGGAAACCAAAATAGCCGGAAGCGCCATGGACACGGCGTATACAAAGCAGTAAAAGAAAAGGAAGTTGGTATTGCCCATTCCTAAAAAGTTTTTAGAAGGATCAGCGATACCGACCGCGACCAAAATACTGGCAAGAAAACTATAGGCATTCTGCATCATAAAGATCAATGCAACGGAAAGCGTGCCAATATAGGTTGCGTCACGGCGCAGACAGGTTTTTTCAAAATTACGTTCTTGTAATTCCGGGTCATACGGAAAAAATGCAGGATTGTACATAAACTTTCTCCTTCAAACAATATACACCACATAGATATATACAGTATAACACATTATTTTGGTATTGTACAGTAAAGAATTTATGAATTTTCCGTTGCAAGCGCTAATTAAATGTGTTATTATAATAAATTGAGATGTTTTCTTGGAAACGAGGTGTTTGTTTTGGATCAAAGAGCTATCGGCGTATTCGACTCTGGTTTGGGAGGTCTTACCGCTGTTCGACATTTGCAAAACCTGTTACCGTCTGAAAATATTGTATATTTCGGTGACACGGGTCGCGTACCTTATGGCACCCGCAGTCGAGAGACCATTCGCCGCTATACGGAAGAAGACTGCCGCCTTTTGTTAGAGCGAGATGTTAAATTCATCATCGCTGCCTGTGGTACAGTCAGTTCTGTGGCGCCGGATATTTTGGAACAACTCCCTGTTCCTGCCATCGGTGTGGTGTCCCCCACCGCACAGGCTGCGGTTAACGCAACCAAAAATAAGCGTGTTGGTATCCTTGGTACAGCAGCCACTATTCGCAGTGCCTCTTTCGAGAAAGCTATCTTAACCATCAATTCGGACATCCAAGTCACCGCTACTGCTTGTCCGTTGTTCGTTCCGTTAGTCGAGAGCGGATGGATCCACCAAGATGACGATGTCGCCATTCCGATGGTTCGCCGCTATCTCTCTGCTGTCAAAGATGCGGATGTTGATACCTTAATCCTGGGATGTACGCACTTCCCGTTGCTGGCACCGATCATCAGCGCTGAATTGGGCGAAAATGTAACGCTCATCGATTCCGGTCACGAAACAGCGGCACTGTGTGCCAAATTGTTGTGCGAGAATAACGCACTGGCTGAGCGAGAGGTTGGCTCTGCTCAATTCTACGTTTCTGATCAGCCGGAAGGTTTTAGTCGCGTAGCTGAAATTTTCCTGGGAAAATCCGTCCGAGGGACGGTAGAAATGGTTCGCCCTGACCGCTAAGAACGGAGAAACACAATCATGAATGCTTTGATTAAAATTGTAGGAAAACAATCCGCTGACGGTGAAGAAGATGTGGTTGAGCTGACGACTAACGGCACGCTGGAGCGGGTTGGCGAGGGTTGGAAGCTCTGCTATCACGAGTCGGAAGCCACCGGTATGGACGGCACCGTGACACAGTTGGAGATTGCCGACAATCGTCTCAATTTGATGCGTCTTGGCGCCCATCCCAGCATGCTGATACTGGAGAAAAACAAGCGCCATCACTGTAATTATCACACGCCTTACGGCACCATTGATTTAGGCACCTACACTTCCGAGCTGACTTATGATCTGGACGATCACGGCGGTGAGCTGGAGTTTGCCTACACACTCGGATTCAACGGCGGAATCAGCTCCGCCCACAACGTACACATTACAGTTCAGGAGGAAAAATAATATGTCTATGACTGTTAAAATTGCTGAGCAGCAGTTAGATCAAATGATTCGCACCGCGGTGGCTGCAGCCACCGCTTCCGGCAAGTTGCCTGAGGGCGACCTGCCCGCCTATGTGATTGAGGTGCCTGCTGACCGCACACATGGCGATTTGGCCTCTAATGTTGCCATGGTGTCCGCAAAGGCTTTTCGCTCGGCTCCTCGCAAGATTGCGGATGCGATTGTCGCGCATCTGTCTCTGGATGGCACTTATTTCGAGAAGGCTGAAGTCGCCGGTCCCGGTTTCTTAAACTTCTTCCTCTCCCCCGCTTATTATGGCGATATCGTCGCTGAAGCCCAACAGAAAGGCGAGAATTTCGGTCGTTCCGATTATGGCAACGGTCACAAAGTGATGGTGGAGTATGTATCCGCCAATCCCACCGGTCCTATGCACATGGGCAATGCCCGCGGTGGTGCATTGGGTGACTGCCTTGCTTCTGTTTTGGACGCTGCCGGCTATGAGGTGTGGCGTGAATTCTATATCAACGATGCCGGCAATCAGATTGAAAAATTCGGTCTCTCCCTGGATATTCGTTATCAGCAGCATTTATTGGGCGAGGATTCCGTAGAACTGCCCGATGATGCCTATCACGGCGACGATATCAAGGAGCGTGCCGCAGGCTTTGCCGCCGTCCACGGCGACAAATACCTTTCCTCCTCTGTTGAGGATCGCCGCAAAGCTTTAATTGAATATGCTCTGCCCCTCAACATCGAGAAGATGAAGGCAGACATGGCAAAATACCGCATTGTTTACGATCGTTGGTTCACCGAGTCTACCCTACACAACAATGGTGAGTTAAAAGAAATCATCGACATCCTCACCGAAAAAGGCTTAACCTACGAAAAGGATGGTGCTCTGTGGTATAAGGCCGGTGAATATGGTGAGAAATATCAACCTAAGAAGCACTTGAATCGCGACGGTGAAGAAGAAGGCATTAAGGATGAGGTGTTGGTGCGTGCCAACGGCAACCCCACCTATTTTGCCGCCGACATCGCTTATCACCGCAATAAGTTCCTGCGTGGATACGATACGTTGATTGACGTGTGGGGCGCCGACCACCATGGCCATGTTGCCCGTATGAAGGGTGCCATGGACGCCGTTGGTATGGACGGCAACAACCTGAACGTAGTGTTGATGCAGTTAGTACGCTTAGTACGTGACGGTGAGATCGTGCGTATGTCCAAGCGCTCCGGAAAGGCTATTCAACTCAGTGATCTGCTGGATGAGGTTCCTGTAGATGCCGCTCGTTTCTTCTTCAATCAGCGCGAAGCCAATACTCAGATTGAGTTTGATCTGGGCCTGGCCATCGAGCAGTCCTCTTCCAACCCGGTGTATTACGTGCAATACGCTCACGCACGTATCCATTCTATCATCCGCAAGGTAAAAGAAAGCGGTGTGGAAGTGGTTCCTGCCACCTCCGCACAGTTGGCCATGCTGACTGCACCAGAAGAGCGTGAGTTGATTCGTCACCTCTCCTCTCTGGAAAAGGTTGTCATTGAATGTGCTAAAAATTACGATCCCTCCGGCATCACCCGTTACGCTTTGGAACTGGCTACTCTGTTCCATAAGTTCTACAATAGTTGTCACGTTAGTGGTGTCGATGCCGATTTGATGATGGCACGCTTGTCCTTGTGCGATGCTGTACGTATCGGTTTGCACAACGCCCTCGCAATGATGAAGATCGACGCCCCCGAGTCTATGTAAAGCTATTATACTTTACATAGATAAAGCTCAGTAATATCAATGAAAAAGCACGGTATGCAGTTTGCATACCGTGCTTTTCTTCATACATTAGTCACCAATAACCTGCTCAATAATAGAGCGGATTTCATCGGCTCCTTCCCCGTTGGTAGCGGAAAAAGGAATGACCGTCACACCCTCTAAATCCGCCAAAATGGCATCAAAGGCCGCTAATCTTTTGACTCGTTCCGATTTATTCAGTTTATCTGCTTTGGTCAGCACAATGATAAAAGGGATTTCTCTCTCCAGCATGTACTCAAGCATTTGGTAATCGTCCTTGCTGGGATCGTGCCGCATATCCCACAACTGTAAAACCAAGCGCAGATCACGATCGTCGTCGAAATACCCTTCAATCAGCTCAGACCAACGGCGACGCTCGCTATCTGACACCTTAGCATAGCCATAACCGGGCAAGTCTACCAAACGAACTTCATCTAAACGATAAAAATTGATTGTGGCCGTTTTGCCGGGGGTGGCACTGGTGCGAGCCAACGTCTTTCGATTAAGGATACGATTGATTAAGGAAGATTTACCCACATTAGAACGGCCGGAAAAGGCAACCTCGGGGAGAGAGGAGGTGGGTAGCTGAGCGGAAATACCAGCTGCCGCCTCAAATTCAGCAGAATGCAAATTCATCGTGTTCCCCTCCCCTATTATCGCATCACAGCGGGATCAGCGGTCAAAGCGTTGCCGATAACCGTATCCAGATTGCGAGCGGTGATAAATCGAGTGTGCTCTTTTACAGCGGCATCTACCTCGTTCAAATCCGCATGATTATCCTCCGGAATGATCACTGTAGTTAAACGATTGGTATAGGCAGCCATTGCCTTCTCACGCAGACCACCGATAGGCATGACCCGACCACGCAGCGAGATTTCGCCGGTCATCGCCACATCACCCTTGACGGGAATGCCGGTCAAGGCAGAAACAATGGCGGTTGCCATGGTGACGCCGGCAGAAGGACCATCCTTCGGGACGGCACCTTCAGGCACATGAATGTGAATGTCTTTGTTTTTGTAAAAATCGCCGTCGATGTGCCATTCATTGGCACGAGAGCGCACATAGCTGATGGCCGTTTTAGCGGACTCTTTCATCACATCGCCCAAATTACCGGTCAATTCGATCTTACCTGTACCCTCCAGTACCGCTACCTCGATGGGCATAGTGGTGCCACCTACAGCGGTCCAAGCCAAACCATTGACCACACCCACCTCATCATGATGAGTTTTCTGATCCTGTTTGTATTTCTCAGGACCTAAATATGTTTCAAGGTTGGTAGCAGTAACCGAAACAGCCGTCTCTTTGCCCTCTACCAGCGCGGCGGCAGTCTTGCGACACAAGGTTGCTAACTGACGCTCCAACGTACGCACACCGGCTTCCGAGGTATAACACTCGATAATGCGGGCGAGGCCACTATCCGACAATTTCAGCTGTTTACCGGTCAGGCCATGCTTTTTCAGTTGCTTTTTCAACAAATGACGACGAGCGATCCGCTTTTTCTCCTCTGCGGTATAGCTGGACAAATGAATGACATCCATACGGTCATACAGAGGTGCCGGAATGGTAGAGGCATCGTTTGCTGTGGTGACAAACATCACCTCAGACAGGTCAAAGGGCAGATCGATAAAGTGATCGCGGAACGCATAGTTCTGCTCGGTGTCCAGCACCTCCAGCATAGCTGAGGCGGGATCGCCGCGGAAATCGTGTCCCATTTTGTCAATTTCATCCAACAAAATCAGCGGATTACGCGTTCCGGCCTGCTTTACAGCAGAAATAATACGACCGGGCATCGAACCTACGTAGGTACGGCGGTGACCACGAATCTCATTTTCGTCACGTACACCGCCCAGCGATACGCGCACATACTTACGTCCCATCGCTTCGGCAATCGAGCGAGCGATAGACGTCTTGCCCACGCCGGGAGGTCCAACCAAGCACAAAACCTGACCCTTCATCTCAGCAGAAAGCTGACGCACAGCCAACGCTTCGATAATACGCTCTTTGACCTTTTCCATGCCATCGTGATCACGATCCAGTACACGACGAGCGCGATTCAAATCCAAGTTATCCTTGGTAGTTACGTTCCAGGGCAGAGCCAAACAGGTATCCAAGTAGGTACGAACCACCGTTGCCTCATGGGATCCGGGAGGCATTTTCCCCAACTTACGGGATTCTTTATGTAATTGAGAAGCGATTTCTTCAGGCAAATGCAACGCATCGATAGCCTTGGCGTATTCACCGGACTCTTCCAGCGGATCGTCACCCTGCCCCAATTCTTCAGAAATGGCACGAATTTGCTCACGCAAATAGTACTCCTTCTGATTCTCATCCATCTGCTCCTGTACCTTATCCTCGATCTTCTTCTCTAATTCGAGAATCTGGCACTCCTTATCCAAGATGCGTAGCAAGGTTTCCATACGGGACGCAACAGACTGAATATTCAAAATTCGCTGTTTTTCCTCAATGGGCATATTCAAATTGCTGGCGACGAAATCGGCCAAATGACCGGCTTTCTCATCCGCAGCCACACCAAACATCACGTCAGGAGCCATCTTGGGCACCAGATCAGCATAGCGTTCAAACTGCTGACGGCACTCACGCACCAGCGCATCCTCCAGCAAAGCGGGCATAACCGGCTTATCCTGTCGTTCTTGAGCGACGACCATAAAATACGGCTCGGTCTGAAGAATCTCCACCGCCGTAGCACGGTATTCGCCGTCCACAATAATACGGAAATTATCGTGAGGCAGTTTCACAATCTGCCGTACACGGCCAACCACCCCCATCCGATACAAATCATCCGGCGTAGGATCGTCTTGAGAAACATCCTTCTGCGCCACCAAAAAGATGCGCTGATCTCGTTCCATGGCCGTATTCAGGGCAGCCACAGATTTAAGTCGACCCACGTCAAAATGAATCACCGTTTCAGGAAAACACACAAGCCCACGCAACACTAGCATAGGAAGCGTGGATAAGCGATTTTCTCTAATAGACATAACGAATCACCTCGATTATAGAAAAATCGGTCGGCCTGTCTAAACACACCGACCGATTACGTTAGTTTGTTTTTCGCCGCGGCGCAGATTTAGCCTTCAAGGCGGGAGTACGGCGACTTTTCTTTTCAGGATTGTATAACACGTCCGGTTTAGCGCCTTCTGTGACGCATGCAGCGGTAAACAGCACTTTCTCTACGGTAGGATCGGAAGGAATATCAAACATCCAACGCGTTAGTAACCCCTCCATCACCGACCGCAAGCCGCGAGCGCCTGTTTCGCGTTTGAGAGTTTCCTCAGCAACGGCACGCAAGGCATCATCAGTAAAGGTCAGTTCCACACCATCCAGCTTAAACAGTTCGGTATACTGTTTCAAAATCGAATTCTTAGGCTCTTCCAAAATGCGAACCAACGCGTCTGCATCCAACGCCTCTAAGGTTGTGATAACCGGCATACGACCCACCAACTCCGGAATCAGACCAAATTTCACCAAGTCCTGAGGAACAACCTGTTTCAGCAAGGCAGAAACGTCGGTGTCTTTTTTGGATTTCACCTCGTTACCAAAGCCCATAGCGCCCGAGCTAACACGCTTTTCAATGGTTTTAGTCAAGCCATCAAAAGCACCGCCGAGAATAAACAGGATGTTGGAGGTATCAATCTGAATAAACTCTTGCTGAGGATGCTTACGACCACCTCCGGGAGGTACGTTAGCAACGGTACCTTCCAGAATTTTCAACAACGCCTGCTGTACGCCCTCGCCGCTAACATCGCGGGTAATGGAGGGATTTTCACTGCGGCGAGAGATCTTATCAATCTCATCCACATAGATGATGCCTCTCTCTGCACGCTCCACGTCGAAATCGGCAGCCTGAATCAACCGAAGCAGAATATTCTCGACGTCCTCACCAACATAACCGGCCTCAGTCAGCGTAGTGGCATCCGCGATGGCAAAAGGTACGTCCAAAGCTTTGGCCAGAGACTGAGCTAAAGCCGTTTTACCGACGCCGGTAGGACCTAACATCAGCACATTACTCTTGCCAAGCTCGGTGTCAGAAGTGCCACCGAAATAAATACGCTTATAGTGGTTGTACACCGCCACAGACAAAGCTACCTTAGCCTCATCCTGACCGATGACATACTGATCCAAATGATCTTTAATCTCGTGAGGGGTGGGCAAAACAGGAGGAGTCGCATCCTTTTCTTTCTGAGCAGGACGGCGACGAACCTCCACTTCTCCCTCCGGCTCAATAATGGACATGCACAGCTCAACACACTCGTTGCAAATATACACGCCATGACCGGCAATCAGACGATCCACCGCCTCTTGCGGTTTGCCACAAAAAGAACAGCAGATACCGGGTTTCATCATATCGTTGTTTGCCATTGTTTTTACCTCCGCATGGGGGAATTACGCACGCTTCTCCACAACTTTATCGACAATACCATAGCGTACAGCATCATCGGCAGTCATCCAGTTATCACGATCGGTATCGCGCTCAATGATCTCCAGCGGCTGACCGGTCAACTCGGACAGCATACGATTCATGCGATTGCGTACATACAAGATATGATCCGCCTGAATCTTGATGTCAGAAGCCTGACCCTTGGCACCGCCTAGAGGCTGATGAATCATAATCTCGCTATTGGGTAAAGCATAACGCTTTCCTTTAGCACCGGCGGCCAGCAAAAAGCTACCCATACTGGCAGCCAAACCGACACAGATGGTGGACACATCACACTTGATGTACTGCATTGTGTCGTAGATCGCCATACCGGCAGAGATAGAACCACCGGGGCTATTGATGTACAAGTGAATGTCCTTATCGGGATCCTGGCCCTCCAAGTACAACAACTGGGCTACAACCAGAGAAGCGGTGGTATCGTTGATCTCATCGGACAACATGATAATACGGTCATTCAGCAGCCGAGAGAAAATATCATAGCTTCGCTCGCCACGGCTGGTCTGCTCCACAACATAAGGTACAAAACTCATAGTGATTCCTCCCATTCAATCATCATAATTAGGCTGAAATTCCCTGCCCATAGAGTATGAGCAGGGAAATCATCAGTTAAACAATGAAAAATTACTCGGCGTCTTCGCCTTCAGTGGTGATGGTGGCCTTGCTACGGATGAACTTCATAGCCTTCTCCACAGCGATGTCCTTGGCCAGCTCGGTAGCGGGAATAGCAGCCTTAACCTGCTCAACCTCCATACCATACTGCTCGGCAAATTTGGCGAACTCGGCCTCCAAATCCTCATCAGAAACAGAGATCTTGTCAGCCTTCACCACATACTCCAAAGCCAAGCGCACCTTGACCTGCTTCTCGGCCTGCTCACGGAAACTCTCGCGGAAAGCGGCCACGTCCATGCCGGTGTACTGCATGTACATATCCATGCTCAAACCCTGGCTCTGCAGACGATACGCAAAGTCCTGAATGCGATCGTTGATGGTGTTCTCGATCATAGCAGCGGGGATATCGGCCTTCATGCACTTAATCAGACCCTCAGCGATCTTCTCGTCCACCTCGTTATCGGCGGCAGCATTACGCTGATCCTCGATGCGCTTTTTAGCATCAGCCTTAAACTCGTCAACGGTATCAAAATCGGAGCAATCCTTGATCAGCTCATCATCGATCTCGGGCAGTTCCTTCTTCTCGATCTTGTGCACCTTGCACTTAAACACAGCGGGCTTACCGGCCAGATCAGCAGCATGATACTCCTCGGGGAAGGTCACGTTGACGTCCAGCTCAGCGTCGATGGTAGCACCAACCAACTGCTCCTCGAAACCGGGGATAAACTGACCGGAACCCAACACCAGAGCGTGATTCTCAGCCTTGCCGCCCTCGAAAGCAACATCATCCACAAAGCCCTCGAAATCGAAGGTAACAGTATCGCCCATCTCAGCGCCTCGATCCTCGACAGAAACCATACGAGCGTTGCGCTCCTGCAGACGGGTCAGCTCAGCGTTGATGTCCTCGTCGGTAACAACAACGGCGGGACGGGTGATCTTCAGGCTCTTATGGCCACGCATCTTAACCTCGGGCTTCACAGTAATGACAGCCTTGAAAACCAGACCCTCGGGACCAACGGACACAACGTCCAAATCAATCTTATCCTCAACGTACTCGTACTCGGACTCCTTGATGGCAGCATCCAGAGCCGTAGGATACACATCGTTCATAGCAGTCTCATAGAACACGCCGGTGCCATACATCTTCTCGATCATAGCACGAGGAGCCTTACCCTTACGGAAGCCGGGAACAGACATCTTCTTAACGTCCTTCTTGTAGGCGGCGTTCACAGCGGCGGCAAAGGTGGCCTCGTCGACCTCGATCTCCAGTTCCACACGGCCATTTTCCAGTTTAGTTGCGTTTTTCAAGCTCATAGTTGATTCCTCCTAATTGTGGTTCCTAAACATAGCGCGATATATTATAACATAAGACATTGGAAAATGCTACTGTTATTTTACTAAATTATAGATAAAAAACAAGGAAATTTTTCATCAAATATCCAAAATCACAGGAATGGGACAAAAACGAAGTGCATCTGCCGAGATAAGACGATACCGTATTCCTTCTATTTCGCCCTGCACAGCCAGGCGTATGCCATTGCTATGAACATGGCCGTAAAAGCAATCAGTAATCTCTTCTTCCTCCAACACCGCCAAAATCTCTTCGCACACTTGATCAGCATAACGCGGTGGATAGTGCAAAAAAACGACTGGTTTCAATCCAGTATCTTTTGCCGCTCTAATGGAGGTACGTAAACGTCCTGCCTCACGCAACAACACTAATTTATCCGCATCTTCTTCAGCGTCAAAAAACCAACCACGCGTACCGCATACAGCATACTTGTCATCTACAACTACTGCATCGTTATGAACGATACGCAACGTATCAAAGCCATTCTGCTCAAAAAATAGATCCATCTGTCGGCGAGTCGTCCACCAGTAATCGTGATTACCCTTTAGAATCAATTTCTTGCCCGGCAGGGTATTAAGAAAAGCGAAATCGGCGTGTGCTTGTTTGAGATTCATACCCCAAGACACATCGCCGGCAATCACCACGGTGTCCTCATCTGTTATCAGTTGACGCCAATTCTGTTCCAATCGCTCCACATAGTCATCCCAACCGGAAAACACGTTCATGGATTTGTTGGTGCTCAGAGATAGATGAGTGTCGGCAATGGCGAACAACGCCATAGTCTCCCCTCCAATCAATCGAGATTCAGCATACGATACACAGTTGCCTGCATAGAGGTCTTATCGTTAGCGCAACCACCTGTAAAGCGAATCACCTTGTCACACAAAGAGCCCAGTGGTTGCGGGATTTTCCAACCGGTGAAGGCCTGCAAATCGGCCAACTGGTCGTAAGGATTCTCTGCCAACGAAGCGCCCAAGGCTTCCAAAATTGCAGGAGCAAATTTAAACGGACTGGCGGTAGAAGCGATGACGGTGGGTGTGTCATCACCCGTCTCGCGGCGGTAATCGTTATACACAGCCATTGCCACAGCCGTATGCGTATCACAGAGATAGCCGCTCTGCTCGAAAATACTCTTGATGGTTTCGGCCACTTTCGTATCGTCAGCGCAACCACCAACAAAATGCTCACGAATAGCACGATGCATCTCGGCAGATACAGCGTACTTCTTCTCTTCTTTTAGCGACGCCATTAAATGAGCAATCTCTTCGCTGTTGTCACCACACAGATGGTACAGCAAACGCTCCAAATTGGAGGACACAAGAATGTCCATAGAAGGACTGGTGGTAGTATAGAAAGGACGATTGCAATCGTACACACCGGTCTCGAAGAAATCGGTCAGAATGCGATTACGGTTAGAAGCACAAATCAACTTATTAACGGGAAGGCCCATCAATTTGGCGTAGTAGCAAGCCAAAATATTACCAAAATTGCCGGTAGGCACCACTACGTTGATGCTATCCCCCACCTCAATCTTATTCTCAGCCATAAGGTCGCAATAAGCAGAGATATAGTACACGATTTGAGGCACTAAACGACCCCAGTTGATGGAGTTGGCACTGGAGAAACGCATGCCGTTCTCAGCCAGCTTCGCCTTCACTTCGTCATCGGTAAAGATGGCCTTTACACCGGTCTGAGCATCGTCAAAATTACCGTCGATAGCACAAACACCTACATTCTCACCCTCCTGGGTGATCATCTGAAAACGCTGCATCTCGCTGACACCCTCGGCAGGATAGAACACCAAAATGCGGGTGTTGGGCGCATCACGGAAACCCTCCAAAGCAGCCTTACCGGTATCACCGGAGGTGGCGACAAGAATCACGATCTGCTCGTCAGGGTGGGTTTTGCCTACAGAGACACGCATCAAATGCGGCAGAATCTGCAAAGCCATATCCTTGAATGCGCATGTAGGACCATGCCACAGCTCCAAGATATAACGGCCATCGCCCATATCGTGCAAAGGGGCAACGGAAGGAGTGTCGAAACGCTCTCCATAGGCGGCGACACAACACGCCTCAACCTCTTCACCGGTAAAGTCCGTCAAAAAGTGCGAAAGCACCTTAGCAGCACGCTCTCTGTAAGACAGCGGCACCAACGCTTTGAGATCGTCCAACGTCAACGTCGGCAAAGTAGTAGGCACGTACAAACCACCTTCGGAAGAAATGCCTCCCGCAATGGCTTGTGCAGCAGTTACACAAATTTGATTGTTTCTTGTACTGGTATATTGCATAGTTTGTTCCTCGTTTCTAACCATTAAAAAGCGGCGGATAAATCTCCCGCCTCGTAGGCACCGATAATATGGTTAATTTCAATGATTTTCATTGAATCATCTAGGGCCGTAACCACCTCAATCACGTCAAAGCGGGGCTGAAGTTTGGTGGGAAAACGGCTCAAATACATAGCAGCAGTCTTCAATAACTTTTGCTGTTTGGTGATGGTAACCGCCTCACGTGGTGAATAGCGAGCATCCTCGCGTCTGGTTTTCACTTCAACAAACACCAAAAAGTGTTTATCGGCGGCGATAACGTCCACTTCCCCCATCCGACAGCGAAAGTTTGAAGAACAGATGGTATAGCCTTTTTGACGCAAAAAACGTGCGGCGAAAATCTCACCCATAGCCCCTTTAGACACGCCGGCCATCAGTCACCACCCAAAATCTTTTTGAGAAAGCTTGGACGATGCTCAGGACAGGGGCCATATTCCTTCAGCGCAACCGTATGGGCGGCTGTACCATAACCTTTATGTACAGCAAACCCGTATTGCGGATACTGCGCATCCATCTCAATGAGCAGACGATCACGGGTTACCTTAGCCAAAATAGAAGCAGCGGCAATCGATTCCGATTGCGCATCACCCTTGATGACCGTCTGCGCGGCGACACCCAATTGCGGCGGAACACGATTGCCGTCGATGAGCGCTAAATCAGGAGTAACAGATAACCCCTGCACAGCGCGGCTCATGGCTAAATAGGTAGCGCCAAGAATATTATATCGCTCTATCTCCTCAACGGAGGCGCTGGCGATACAATAGGACACTGCATTCTCGATAATGATATCATACAATGTTTCGCGCTTCTTTTCGGAGAGCTTTTTGGAATCGTTCAACCCACAAACCGGGCGATTCGGCGACAAAATCACCGCCGCAGCATAAACCGGACCGGCCAACGGACCGCGTCCGGCCTCGTCTACGCCACAAACGACGCCGCCGCAGGCATCGCGGAACTGCTGATCAAATTGCGGATCAAGCATCAACAGACACCCCCCCGCATAGGTGGCTGTTCCAGAGTGATACGCCCTAATTTGCCTCCACGATATTCATCCAGCAGCATAATCGCTGCACGTTCGGTATTAATGTCACCACCGGAAATCAACATACCGCGCTTGCGGCCGATTTCCTGTAACAATTCCCAACTATCCTCATTAAGCGGCTCAGCAACCTTATAACGCTCAATCAACACATCAGCGTAATCGGCGCGCAAAACACTAAGTAGCTCACACGCCATCTCTTCAATGTCCAACACAGCATCCTTGATAGCGCCAGTAAAGGCCAACCGCATAGCTACTGTCTGATCCTCAAACTTAGGCCACAGCACACCTGGAGTATCCAGCAACTGGGTGCCACCCTCGATAACAAACCACTGATTTTGGCGCGTGACGCCGGGCCGATCTTCCACCTTGGCTTTGCCGCCACGGTTCATACGATTAATGAAGGAACTCTTGCCAACATTGGGAATACCCACAATCATTGCACGAATGGCACGATGCGCACCTTTGCTCTCCCATTTTTCAACCAAATCACTAAGCAACTCGCGCAGAGCACTGTGGAATTGATTGCAGCCACGGCCGCTCTTACAATCTACAGCCAACGTTGCAATACCTTGACTACGAAAATAAGCCATCCATCGCTTAGTGGCAACTTCGTCCGCCAAATCCGCCTTATTAAGAATAATCAAACGCGGTTTGCCGGCGGTTAGACTATCCATTTCAGGGTTACGGCTGGATAGCGGAATACGCGCATCCACAATCTCTACCGCCGCATCGACCAGCTTCAGACATTCCTGAATCTTACGGCGAGTACGGGTCATATGACCGGGAAACCACTGGATATTGCGAATATCAGGCTGCTCCGGAGTGATGGAAATTTCTTCGTTAGCAGGTTTGGACGGCTTTTTCTTCCTGCGCATATCCACAGTCGCTTTTTTCCCTTGCTGCGATCTATACGCACCCACTTTATTCTTATTTCGTTGCGGTCCTGCCATAAAGATTACTCTCCGTTTCTCAACGACTCAAAGGGGCTTAAACGATGTGTTACGATACCAACCACGTCGTCCAAGGTTAAACGCTCACGCAAAGCACGGCTGTCCAAAGAGTTGATACGGTTATCGCCCATCACAAAAATACCACCTTCAGGTACGGTATAGACGGCATCCAACCCCTTACTGGGGGTGTATCCACCTCGAACATAGGGTTCCTCTAGTTTCTCGCCATTACGGAACACTTCGCCGGTGCTGTCATTGATGAAAATCTTATCACCGGGAAGGCCAACCACTCGCTTAATCAACGGTGTGGCTCCATCGCGTCTAATTACTACAATATCGCCATACTTTGGTGTGCCGGCTGCGCTAGACAACAACAGTTTTTCACCATTTTGCAGCGTATTTTTCATCGAGTCGCCGCTGACGTTAACCACGCGGAACAACAGCGTAAACAGCAAAGAAACGGCGATCAGCGCAATAACGGCAGCACCGACCCAATCATAGCAAGATTCTGCCATGGACTGCATAAATGTTTTTTTCTTTTCAACAGGTGCCAATTTATCCATAAATCGTACTCGCCTTTCTGGTAAACAATAATGCCACGGGCTTAACGAAGGGGCCAAACACGACGAATAACTCGTCCAACCACATCTTTTTCGGAAATCAAACCGATCTCATCGGAACGACTATCCTTAGAGATGGACCGGTTGTCACCCATCACGAACAAATAGCCGTGCGGGACGGTTACTTCACCGTCAAAGTTATTTAACACGGTTTTACCTCGTATATACTTTTCCTTAAGCACTTTGCCGTTTACGGTCACAACGCCGTCATCATCGATGGTAAGGGTGTCACCGCCCACAGCAATCACGCGCTTAATCAATGGAGGATCGGAATAACGATCCACCACTACCACATTACCGCGTCTATAAGTATCTTCGTTAGCATCCAATAACAGCATATCGCCGTCCTTGTAAGAAGGCAACATGGAGTCGCCATCCACGCCGACAATGCGGAAGAAGAAGGAAAACATAACCGATAAAACAATCAGAGCCGTTACCAAGGTGCCGACCCAATCAAAAACCGAAAGAACCACGCGACGATTCAACTGCTGCAGATCTCTTTTTTCAGAACGATCCATACCGCTCACCTTCTTTCCCAAACTTACCTATTTTACATTATAACATACTATTTTAAAAAAATAAAGCAAAAAAGGGACTTTTCAGTCCCTTTTTTGCAAAAAACTTTGAATTATTTAATCAGTTCCTTGACCTTAGCGGCCTTACCCACGCGATCACGCAGATAATACAGCTTGCTGCGGCGAACCTTACCGTAGCGAATCACCTTAACGGCAGCCACGTTGGGGCTGTGCAGGGGGAACACACGCTCCACGCCCACGCCGTAAGCAACACGGCGGACAGTGAAGGTCTCGGCAACGCCGCTACCCTTCTTCGCGATCACGGTGCCCTCGAAAGCCTGAATACGCTCACGCTCGCCTTCGCGGATCTTAACGTCCACGCGCACGGTGTCACCGATGCTAAAAGCGGGAGCGCTCTCCTTCATGCTGTCGCCGGAAATGATTTTCAATGCGTCCATAGTTCTTTCCTCCTAAGTTTTCAGATGTTCTTACCCGTAAACCCTTTACCGGCAGAGGACCACCCGCTTTAATGTCGTGGCTTTCGCCTGGCATTAAACCCCACAGGCAAATACCTGCGGCAAAAAACGCCTGATATAATATAACACAACACATTTATAAATGCAAGTGTTTTTTGAAAAAATATAAAAATTCTTCCAAATTATTAAAAAAATTCACAGCCATCTGCTAAAAGAAGGCGCAAACGCAACACTTCGGCATCCACATCCACACCAACAACGCTCTTCAAAGCGGTGATAAACAATCCCGGATTGATGTTTTCATTGCTGCCACTGGGTAAGGAAACCGTAACCACCGTCTGCTCCTCACCCATCCCTTCTACCGAAGCGTTCTTAAAGTACGGCAAAATATCGATGGTTTTCATTGTTTTCTTCTTGGTGCGTTTTTCCACCAACAACTCTGTGGTATTTAATGCTTCGGTAATGACCGCACTGGGCAAACGAATGGTCAAGCGATATTCAGCCGCCGCTAAATCTCCGGCCTTCGCCACCACATCCGCGGCAGAAATGGCAACTAACCCATCCGGCAGCACAGCATTCAACCGCCTAACCAATTCGTCAAACGGAAAATCGTCCGCCATACGAATGTCCATCGTTTCACGCAAACCTTCATAGCCCAAGGAAAGCGGTGCGGCAAATGTCAAATACGGATGACGATTAAAACCCTCCGTGTACCACAGCGGTATATCTGCGCGGCGTACAGCACGAGTCATGGCACGCACTAAATCCAAATGGGACACGTATTTTGCGCGTCCGGTTTTGGAAAACACGATTCTAACGCTTTTCAACGCACACACCCTCCTTCCAGCAAGCAGCGCCACAACCCGAACACGCCTGTCGACAGTTGGGGGTCGTGGCAGCCTCGTGGGCCAATTGATTCTCACGAATCAGGAATTTCTTCGTCACGCCGTAATCCAAGTGGTCCCAAGGCAAAATCTCATCGTAAGGACGACGACGATTGGCATAAAAAGCAGGATCCAGGCCACACTGCGCAAACACATCCATCCAAGCGTCGAAATCGAAATGCTCGGACCAAGAATCCAGATTAAACCCTCTCTTACATCCTTCTTCCAACACGCGACACAGGCGGCGATCGCCACGCGCCAGCACGGCCTCCAACAGGCTGGTTTTAGCGTCGTGATAGCTGAGAGAAATTTTCTTTGTATGGATAGAATTACGCAAATGTTGCTGTTTCTCCTGCAATTGTTCTAAAGTATCCTGCGGTTCCCACTGGAAAGGAGTAAACGCCTTAGGCACAAAGCAAGAAGTACTTAGTGATACGGTAACGCCTTTCCCCTTCGGCTTATCGGGATTCCAGTAGAAGGCATTTACCACCTTCTGGCCGAGATTAGCAATACCTTCCACATCCTCTAAGGTCTCGGTGGGCAGACCAAGCATAAAATACAACTTAACCGCGGTCCAACCGCCTTTAAATGCCTTAGTGACCGTTTCGAGGATTTCTTCCTCACACAAATTCTTATTAATGGCGTCGCGCAACCGTTGAGTACCTGCTTCGGGAGCAAAGGTCAAGCCGGCACGACGCAACACATTCAAGCGATTCGCCAACTCCTCGGAGAAGCCATCAATACGCAAAGAAGGCAGCGAAATGTTGGTGTGCTCCTCTTCAGCCCAGTCTAACAGCGTATCCAGTAATTCCTCCAGTTTAGTATAATCACTGGTCGACAGCGAAGACAGAGAAAACTCCTCATAGCCGGTGCTTCGGCAAAGGTCGTGACTTTGTTTGTTGATTGTTTCCACCGATTTCTCACGAACAGGACGATAGATAAAACCTGCCTGGCAAAAGCGACAGCCACGGATACAACCACGGAAAATCTCCGCCTGTGCGCGATCAAAAACAATATCGGTGAACGGCACCACAAAACTATCGGGGTAGTAGCAATGATCCAAATCTTTAATAATCCGCTTACGAACGGTAGGCTTTACGCCATCCAAAGGCGCAACCGCCATCACAGTGCCATCGTCGTTATAAGAGACATCGTACAAAGACGGCACGTAGACACCCTCAATATCCGCACAAGCGCGTAAAAACGCTTTTTTTGAGTATCCTTTCGCTTGGTATTCCTTGTAGAGAGTAATAACCTCCAAATCCACCTCTTCACCCTCGCCAAGGAAGAACATATCAAAGAAATCCGCCAACGGCTCAGGATTGCAAGCACAGGGACCACCGGCCACCACCAAAGGATAACTTTCATCACGATCAGCAGAGCGCAACGGAACACCAGCCAGCTCCAACATATGCAGAATGGCGGTATAGCTCATCTCATATTGCAAGGTAAAGCCAATAAAATCAAAATTCCGAATAGGGTCGCGGCTCTCCAAACCAAATAAAGGAATATCATTCTCCTTCATCAGCCGTTCCATATCCTTGTCCGGCGCAAAAACACGCTCGCACCAAACGTCCGGCTCATTATTAAACTGACCATAGAGGATTTTCATACCCAGATGGGACATGCCCACCTCGTATAGATCGGGGAAACAAAAAGCAAAGCGAACAGCAACATCGTCTATGTTTTTCATAACGCTGTTCAGCTCACCACCGGTATAGCGGGACGGCTTTTGTACCTGCAAAAACAGGCGTTCCAACTTTTCTTTCATTGTGGTACTCCTTAGTTTGAACTTACTCATATTTGAACCCAAAGTGGGTAAAAATCAGTATTAACTGGGGTGATAAAATGAAAATGATAGGAAAATGTTTAGTTGCCGGAGGTTTAGCAGGCCTGCTCAATGGTCTGTTCGGCGCCGGAGGAGGCCTTATACTGGTGCCGCTATTCATCGGATGGATGCAAATGGAAGAAAAACAGGCCTTTGCCACATCAATAGCGGTCATTTTACCATTGTCGATCGTTTCTTACGTTTTGTTTTGTCAACAAGGTGGCAACGTATGGAAAGACGCTCTCCCCTACCTGTTGGGAGGTATTGTCGGCGGGGGCTTGTCCGTCAAATTGTTTCGCAACATCTCAACAATATGGTTGCATCGTCTATTTGGCGTCTTAATTCTGTATGGAGCAATAAAGGCGGTGTTGTTGCTGTGACTGTTGTCCACTTCATCATAGGAGCCACAACCGGTATTATCAGCGGATTCGGAATCGGCGGAGGTTCCTTGCTAGTACTATATTTAACCACCATCACAGGTATGCCACAATACGCGGCCGGCGGAATAAATCTTCTCTATTTCATCGGTTGCGCACCCACCGCATTGATTGGGCATATAAAAAACAAATTGGTAGTATGGCGCACAGCGGTATGGTGCGCCTTATCGGGAATTTTTATCGCAATTCCTGTCGCTCTTTTGGCAGATGACTTTGACGGCGGCTGGTTGCGTCGCCTATTCGGAATCCTACTGCTCTACATTGGCTTTAAAGAATTACACCTCATTAAAAAGAAAAATAACAAATGAAGTGTACCATATTTCTCCATTTTTTGCAACGAAAACAGAGAAAATTCCTGTGATGAAAATCCATGACATTCTATTCAAATAAAAAAACGCAAATTTCGCAAAAAAACTGTTGACAAACGGCGACCCATAAAGTATAATAAACAACGTTGTCAGCAGACAACACAAGTGGCCCGGTAGTTCAGCTGGTTAGAACGCTAGCCTGTCACGCTAGAGGTCGACGGTTCGAGCCCGTTCCGGGTCGCCACTTGCTGCTATAGCTCAGTAGGTAGAGCGCATCCTTGGTAAGGATGAGGTCTCCAGTTCGAATCTGGATAGCAGCTCCAAAAAAGCACCAAGCCATTTGGCTTGGTGCTTTTCTTTTATCCCCTGACAAAAATGGCGTTCAAAAGTAACAGTCCCACTACACCAGGCACTCCCAATATAGCCGCTATTCCTCCTGACAGCCAACCAAACCCTAAGGAAACGCCCGTAAAGGCAGCAGAGATATTCACTGCGCACAGTGATCCTAACCCCCATATCGCATCACGAAATAACTGATGTAACGTCTTACTCATTCCAAAGGTGCACCTTCTCCTCGCACGTGATTCCCTCCACTTTGGCAGTTCGAAGTAAATAGCGGTATTTCGCACGTAAGGATTGCAATTCGTATATGCTGGATTCGATTAAATCCGGATCCGTTTCCTGCTCAAAGCGGTTTTGTACTACATCAATGCTTGTACACACTTGTCGAATCGCCACAATTATTGGATGTGGTTCCGTATCTTCGCGCAACACTTTCTGAGAAATGGATTTCATAACCTACCGTCCTTTCCGTACTACTATATGAGCAGTATGGAACAAATAGACGTTGTATATACAAAAAAGGACTCCGTCCATACAGACGGAGTCCTTTATCATTTGTTAGATTACTTCTCGTTCACAGTAGTGGTAGTAGCCTGAGAGGTAGTGGTGGTTGCCGCAGCAGAAGTAGTAGTAGCGGCGGCGCTGGTGGTGGTAGCGGAAGTCGCGGTAGCAGCGGCCTTCTCGCGCTCTCTGCGATTGAAATCAGCGTTGGTGAAGAACTGAGATACCATCATGGCACCCAAAACCAGCAGGAAGAACACAGCGGCAATCACCTTGGTCCACTTAGCCAGCTTCTGATCCAAAGTCTTGGCAGCGCCCTTGTCCATAAAAGAATCAGCAGCACCGGAAATAACACCCACATTAGCCTGACGACCCTCTTGCAGCAACACCACACAGATGATAACCAAAGCGGCCACAATCAAAATGGCACCGAAAACGATCTCGTAAGTAGACAACTTAGATTCGTCCAACATTTTAGCAGCTAACGACATAAAATTAAACATGGTATACCCTCCAAATAGTAATTCCTGAGAAATCCAAATTATATTACCACACAATTTTTGAAATTGCAAGTACTTTTTTCTATCAAATATGAATATTTAGACAGAAAACGCAAAAACTTAACTCAGCAACGGTTCGTGAATCGCAAGCGTTTGCCACAGCCGCTGCCGAAAACCGCTATCGAAGAAGGCGTAATTTGCTTTCATCGGCAGCGGTTTTCTTCTTTACAACAACGTCAATTGCTCACCGAAATCTTCCGCCTGGGGCATCGCTCCGGCAGCGGGTAATGATTTGGTGCGATAGCGACTCTCTTTAGCCAAGGATCCGACCACGTACAGTGCTACACTCTGTAGCGTATGCTTGCCCTTAAGGGTCATCACCTGCACACCAATGGTACTGCGAGTGGACTTGGGTGCGATGGCACCGGTGTGTACCAGCAGACGGCGACCGGAGGTGGCGGTTAGCACAAACTCAGCATCATTCGGGACATAGTAGACCGCCACCAGAGGCGACTTGTCACTATACGCGCCAACCAGCTTGCGACGATTGGCTTTGGTAGCATAAGCGGACATCTCCACCTTCGCAACCTTACCGTTCTCGTAGAAGAATAGCATATAGCCACTGTACTCCGATAGCACCGCCATATAACGAGTGCTCTCCCCTTCTGCGAAGCCCAGTTTAGCCGGGATATAGTCACCCATCACGCTGGTCTTAGTATCCTTAAAGTCGTCCGCATGGCTCTTATAGACGGACGCCTGATCGCTGAAGAACAGCAATTCGTGATTGTTGCTGGACTCAATGGTCTGCACAATCTCGTCGCCCTCTTTCAGCTTATGCTCGCCACTCATGCGCAAAGACTGCGGGGTAATCTTCTTGAAATAGCCATCTCTGGTAAAGAAGAAGGTGCAGGGGTAATCCAAAACCTCTCGCTTCTCTTCCTCCACCTCTGCAATATCGGTGGCGTAGATAATCTCGGTGCGGCGAGGCTGACCGTATTTCTTTGCCACGTCCTGCAATTCGTCGATAATGATGCGGCGAATGCGATTTTTGCTCTTGAGAGTATCCTCTAAATCGGCAACCAGCTTCTCAAGCTCGCTGACATCCGCCAAACGCTTGATGATATATTCGCGGTTGAGGTGACGCAGTTTGATCTCCGCCACATATTCGGCCTGGATCTGGTCAATGCCAAAGCCGATCATCAGATTGGGAACGACCTCAGCTTCCTCGTCGGTTTCACGGACGATAGCAATGGCCTTGTCGATATCCAGCAGGATTTTCTCCAAGCCCTTTAACAGGTGCAGTTTATCACGAGCCTTAGACAGATCAAAATAGGTGCGACGACGGACGCACTCCATACGGAAAGCAATCCACTCATCCAACAGACCGCGCACACCCATCACCATAGGCACGCCGCCCACCAAAACGTTGAAGTTGCAGCCGAAGGAATCCTCCAAAGGAGTAGAGGCAAACAGCTTATTCATCAACTTGTCGGGATCGGTGCCACGTTTAAGGTCAATGGTAATTTTCAGACCGTTCAAGTCGGTTTCGTTACGGATATCGCTGATCTCACGCACCTTGCCCGCCTTCACCAGCTCGGTAACTTTAGCAATAATCGCCTCAATGCTGGTGGTGTAAGGAATCTGCGTCACATCAATGCAGTTGTTCGCCTTGTCGTAGGTATAGACAGAGCGCACCTTAATGCTACCGCGACCGGTATCGTAAATTTTCTCCAGATCATCGCGCTTGTAAATCAACTGACCGCCACCGGGAAAATCAGGAGCCTTCAAGGTAGATAAAATATCATGCTCGGGATCTTTCAGCAACGCAATGGTGGTCTCACAAACCTCTTCCAAATTAAAGGAGCAGATGTTGCTGGCCATACCGACGGCGATACCCAGATTGTTATTCACCAAAATGGTGGGGAACGTCACCGGGAACAGCAACGGCTCTTTAGAGGTAGCGTCAAAGTTATCCACAAAATCAACGGCATCCTTGTCAATGTCTGCGAACAATTCTGCCGCGATAGGAGCCAGTTTTGCCTCGGTGTAACGGGAGGCGGCACACTCCATATCGGTGGAGTAGGCCTTACCGAAGTTACCCTTGGACTCAACAAAGGGATGCAGTAACGCTTCATTACCGCGGGACAGACGCACCATCGTGTCATAATTTGCCGCATCACCGTGGGGGTTCAATTTCATGGTCTCACCGGCAATACGCGCAGACTTTACCAAGCCACCCTTCAGCAAGCCCATACTGTACATGGTATACAGCACTTTACGATGAGAGGGCTTGAAGCCATCGATTTCAGGAATAGCACGGGACATAATGACACTCATGGCGTAAGGCATATAGTTCTCGCGCAAGGTGTCGGTAATCAGCTGCTGCTCTACCTCACCGGAGCCGATAATATGCGCATTGGCGGGGGCACCTTTTTGCGGTTTTACCGCTTCTTTTTTACTTTTTCTAGCCATTGTCCCACCTCCTTACGCCAGATCCAACATATCGAGATATTCTGCGCCGTGCTCGGCGATGATGCGCTTACGACCATCCAAATCGTCACCAAGCAGCACGTCAAAGATGTGGGCGGTCTCCTCCACGTCAGTGGGGTTCACACGCACCAGACGGCGGGTATCGGGATGCATAGTGGTCAAAGACATCATCTCGGGCTCGTTTTCACCAAGTCCTTTAGAACGCTGGATGATGTACTTTTGGCCATCAATCTCTTCCAAAATCTTGGTCTTTTCACTCTCGTTGTAGGCAAAATAGGTATCTGTTTTTGTGTTGATCTCATACAGCGGAGTTTCCGCGATGTACACATAGCCTTGCTCGATTAGAGTGGGCGTTAAGCGATACAGCATCGCCAAAATCAGGGTGCGGATCTGAAAACCGTCCACATCCGCATCGGTACAGATAATGATTTTACTAAAACGCAACTGGCTGAGATCAAAGGTAGCCAAGTTCTTATTGGACTTAGTACGCACCTCGACACCGCAACCGAGAATCTTTAACAGGTTGACGATGATCTCGCTCTTAAAAATTTTATCAAATTCTGCTTTTAAGCAGTTGAGGATTTTACCGCGCACAGGGATGACCGCCTGGAACTCAGAGTCACGAGCCTGCACTACGGCACCCATAGCGGACTTACCCTCCACGATGAAGAGCTCTCGCTTGGAAACATCGCGGCTGCGGCAATCCACAAATCCGGCAACACGAGAGGCCAAGTCATTACCACTCTGCAGAGTTTTCTTCAGGTTCAAACGAGTAGTTTCCGCCTTTTCGCGGCTACGCTTGTTGATTAATACCTGCTCACACAGCTTGTCCGCATCCATCTTGTTCTCGATGAAATAGACCTCCAAATTGTGGCGCAGGAAATCCGTCATTGCTTCTTGAATAAACTTATTGTTTATGGCCTTTTTGGTTTGGTTTTCGTAAGAAGTTTGACCAGCAGTAGAAAAGGAGGACGAAACCAGTACCAAGCAATCCTCAATGTCTTGGAAAGTGATTTTGGATTCATTTTTCAGATATTTGCCATTTTGCTTCAAATAGGCATCGATCTGAGAAACAAAGGCACTCTTAACCGCCTTATCAGGGCTACCGCCGTGCTCCAGCCAACTGGAGTTGTGATAGTACTCCAACAAATTCACCTTGTTGGACATACACATCGCCACATTCAGCTTCACCTTATACTCAGGCTTGTCCTCACGGTCACGACCCACACGCTCGGTGGACCAAGACTGGATCGAGGTCAGCGCCTTTTCATCGGCAAACTCTTTCACATAA
>JAZNED010000037.1:0-3391 GCA_045588425.1 Acutalibacteraceae bacterium | reverse complement strand
TAACCTGCTTAAAGCTCAGCTGGCGCTCGTAGGTCATATTTTGCAGTTGACATCCGCCACACTTTTTCGCGTGGGGACATTTTAAAACGGTTTTACTCATAACTCAACTTTCCTTTACCAAAGACGCCACGTTCTCACAATGGGCGGTGCGGGGAAACAGGTCCACCGGCTGTACCCACTGGGTGCGGTAGCCCTTCTCCGCGAACAATTTCAGATCACGAGCCAAAGTGGCGGGGTCGCAGGACACGTACACCACCCGCTCCGGCGCCATCTGCGCCACGGTGTCAATGAGGTCAGGGGCACAGCCCTTGCGGGGCGGGTCTAACACCACCACGTCTACCTGGGTGCCCTCCCCCGCCAACTGGGCGGCGGCCTGCGCCGCATCGGCGCAGATAAAGCGGGCGTTGCGGATGCGGTTTGCCGAGGCGTTCTTCTTGGCGTCGCGGACGGCGGCTTCCACCACCTCCACACCGATCACCGCACCGGCGGTGTGCGCCATCGACAGACCGATGGTACCGGTGCCGCAGTAGAGATCCAGCAGAGTCTCCTTGCCGGTCAGGGCGGCAGCCTGTGCCGCCAGACGGTACAGCTTTTCGGTCTGGGCGTGGTTGACCTGATAGAAGGAGTGGGGGGACAAGCGGAACCGCAGACCGCACAGGCGATCCACGATGGAATCCGCCCCCCACAGAGTAATACTGCGCTTACCCAAGATCACGTTGGTGCGGTCGGGATTGACGTTGAGGGACAGAGACACCATATTGGGTGCCGCCTCCACCAGCAGTTCAATCAATCGCTCCTCGTGAGGCACGGTGCGCTCGGTACACACCAAACACACCATCATCTCGGCGGTGACGGCGGCCTGTCGGATATAAATATGCCGCACCAAGCCCGTATGATGCTCCTCATCGTAGGCGGGTACGTCGCACTCCACCATCCAGCGCTCCACCGCATCCAGCACGGCGGAGTAACCCTCCGGTTGCAAACGACAATCCTTGCAGGGGATGATGCGGTGGCTGCGGGGGGCGTAGAAGCCGATGACAGGGCGTCCGTCTGCACCGGGCGCTACGGGGAACTGCGCCTTGTTGCGGTAGCGGTCAGGGCTGTCACCGCCCATCAAGGGCAGAATGGGTGCCTCGATACCGCCCACACGGCGAATGGTCTGATGCACCCACTCCTGCTTATAGCGGCACTCCGCCTCGTAGGTAACGTGACGCCAGTTGCAACCACCGCACTTGCCGTAGGCGGCACAGCCGCTATCGGCACAACGGTCGGCAGAGGGAATGATCAGTTCCTCCACCTTGCCAAAGGCGTGGTTTTTCAGCACTTTTACAATGCGGCAAAGGATGGTATCCCCCACCGCTGTACCGGGGATAAACACCACTATACCCGGCGCAGGAACGTCCTCGTCGATATAACGTGCCACACCGCTGCCCTCGCCGGTGACGGCGGTAATATGCAGTTGGGTGAGCAGGTTTTTCTGTAATGCCACAGTGGTATCCCCCTTTTACTTAGCCTAACTAAGTTATTGTACACCGATTTTAGGGAAAAAGCAAGAAAAAAGAGGATGTTCCACAGGAACATCCTCTTACTCATTCACTCTTAAATCTTTCAGGACGCTTGATGCGATTCCACGCATCGTAGGCGGTGCGGCTGTCGGCCTCCTCCAGCAGGGTCTTTTCCTCCTGCTCCGGCTGCTCCTCCAAGATCAGGTAGGTGCGTCCGTCATAGCGGAAGCGGAAATGGCGGGTGCCGATGGTATGCTCGCCCAGCGTAAAATACTCGCGGGCAGGGTGATGGCCGTGGCCGTGTCGGTTGTTGCTCATTCAAAACACCGTCCTTTACCTGCCTATTTTATCCAAAGACGGTGTTTTTGTCAACCTATTTTCAACTGCAAACGGAATTTGTCGGAAATCATAGCGATGAATTCCGAATTCGTGGGCTTACCTCTCTCGTTATGGATGGTATAGCCGAAATAGGCGGTGAGGGTGTCCACGTCACCCCGATCCCACGCCACCTCGATGGCATGGCGGATGGCACGCTCCACGCGGGAGGAGGTGGTGCCGTGCTTTTTCGCCACCGCAGGATACAGCCGCTTGGTGACGGCATTGATGATGCTGTCATCCTCAATGGCCATCAGAATGGCGTCCCGCAGATACTGATACCCCTTGATATGGGCGGGGACACCGATCTGATGAATGATCTCGGTGACCTGCAATTCCAGATTGGAAGCACCTTGACGAATGGGGACAGCAGGGTGATCGCCGCACAGCGACACAATGCGGCGAGAAATGGCGGCGGCATCAAAAGGCTTTAGAAAGTAATAATCCGCGCCCGCTGCCATGGCCTCCCGCTCCAAAGCGGGGTTGTCAAAGCAGGACATCACCATCACCAAAGGACGATATTCCGCTTCTGCCAATCTCTCCATCACACCCAGCGCATCCAACCGCGGCAGGAATAAATCCAACAACATCACGTCAAACTTCTGCTTTGTAAGCGCTTCCAGCACGGCGTTTCCGTCCTTTTCCGTCAGGGTCACATCCAATCCGTGGGACTTCATCACGTTGGCACAGGGTACGGCAAAATGCTCGCTGTTGTCCGCCAACAGGACATGGATTTTTCTACTCATAACGCACAATTCTCCTCTGATTTTATGTTCGGTCTTACCCGTCGAGGTTATTCTATCACAATTACCAAAAAATGGCAATAGATAAAATGACAAAAAATGGTATTTCGATCGACACGTTTCGACAAAAGCAGAGAAACCGCGCAGTTGTGCGGTTTTTGAGCATAGGAAAACGCACCGATGGGTCTCATCGGTGCGTTTTCGACGCCTGTAAAGCGTGCTCGCTTTACAATCAATTTTCTGCAAACAGAGCTTCCAAATCCTCTTTGGGACGGGCACCAATCACCTTGCCAATGGCTTTGCCGTCCTTGATGGCGATGAGGGTGGGGATGCTTTCGATGCCAAAGGCACCGGCCAGCTGCATCTGCTCGTCCACGTTCACCTTGCCCACCTTAATCTCAGGGTGTTCCTCGGCAAAGGTGTCCACCACCGGACTCATCATACGGCAGGGACCACACCAGGTGGCCCAAAAGTCGATCAGCACAGGCTTGTCGCTCTGCAATACTTCCTGCTCAAAATTCTCCATCGTCAATTCCAAAACAGACATAACAGAACCTCCTTAGTCTTTACTTTTATAATACAGCATACAGTGGCAATACCCTTCGAAATCGGGGTCGGCAATCTGCTGACGGAACTCCTCGCAGATGCACTTGTACTCCTCTTTCTTCGGCAAGCGGCAAGGGCAATAGCCATCCTTGGCCTTCAGCCCCTCTTTGATACGTGCCACCACTTCTTTGTCTTCATTCAGTCTTACTGCCATAGAGTATC
>JAZNED010000036.1:0-14153 GCA_045588425.1 Acutalibacteraceae bacterium | reverse complement strand
ATAAAAAAAAAGTGGTGGCCGTGGCGGAGCCCAACTTTTTTAGAGGAGAATCTATGAGTCAAAAACGCGTAGGAATGTTAGATTTATTGCGTGGTGGGGCAATGATTTTGGTGGTTGTCTACCATTTGCTGTTCGATCTTCTCACCGTTGCCGCACTGCCGCTGCCTCGTTGGCTAACTCCCGGCGAACCGTTGGTGGAGGGGGTACATACCGGCTTTTTGTGGGTGCTGTTTGTGGTGTCGGGTGTTTGCTCCGGCTATTCTCGCAATCTGCTACGCCGAGGCGTCCTGTTATATTTGGTGGGTTGCGCCATCACGCTGGTGACAGTGCTGTGGATGCCGGATTTCATCATCGTGTTCGGCGTACTGAGTTGTTTTGGCGTGTGTATGGTAATTACCGCTTTGTGCGATACGTGGCTGGACCGTATTCCGTGGCCGGTCTTGACGGTGTTGGGCGTGGTGCTGTGGTTGGTGTTTTCCGATTTTTCGGCAGGCGTTCTGCATGTTGGGTTTAAGGACGTGTCGATTTCTTTGCCGAATGTGGAATACCTCTATCCTATCGGGGTACAAAGCGACACCTTTTTCAGCCGTGATTATTTTCCTATCATTCCGTTTTATTTTATGTTTTTGGCGGGTCGCGGATTGTATCGTCCTATCGCAAAGGGCAGTTTCCCTAAGTGGTTTTATTCTTCCCACTGCCGTCCCGTAGAGTGGATTGGACGTCATTCGTTGATTATTTACGCGGTGCATCAGCCGATTTTGATCGGTATTGTGTCATTGATTTGGTAAAGAAGGAAAGCCCGTAACCAGGACGGTTACGGGCTTTCTTTGCATGTTAAGGCGAACTGCTTTACACCAAGCTTTCCAAATATTTCTTGATGGCGGCGATAGAAGCGTCGCTGATAGCGTGTTCCATCTTGCAGGCATCCTCGCTGGCGATGTCCGGATCGACACCTAAACGGATGAGGGCGGTGGTTAGGATGGTGTGTCGTTCGTAAATCTTGGTAGCGACCTCTTGTCCATCCTTGGTGAGGGTGATATAGCCGTCTTCGTCCACCAAAATAAAGCCGCCGTTTTTCAACAGACCGACTGCACGGCTGACACTGGGCTTGGAATAGCCCATGTGCTCCACGATATCAATAGAGCGCACGGCGGGTAGAGTGTGGCTGAGTACCAAAATGGTTTCCAGATACATCTGTCCGGATTCTTGTAACTGCATAATGAATCTCCTATCGTTGATGATCGGTCAGGTCGCGGATGACCTCACCCGCCAATATCAGTCCCGCCACTGCGGGAACAAAGGCGTTACTACCGGGGGTGGGTTTGGCTCGCTTTTGGGCCGGGCGGGTATCGCTGGCGGGGGATCCTTCTGTGTCAGGGGCTTGTCCCTCCAATGGCAGTTCGGTGGAGAACACCACTTTAAGATGGCGGATACCACGCTTGCCCAGTTCTTTACGCATCACGCGGGCAAGAGGGCAGACGGTGGTCTTGCTGATATCTGCCACGCGGAATGCAGTGGCGTCCAATTTGTTGCCGGCACCCATACAGCTGATGATGGGGGTGCCTGCCGCCTTTGCCGCTTCGATGAGGGCGATTTTGCCCGCCACCGTGTCGATGGCATCGATGATGTAGTCGTAGGCACCTAGATCAAATTCGGCCGCCGTCTGGGGTAAATAGAAGGTGCGGTGGGTGTTCACCACCGCGTTGGGATTGATGGAGAGAACCCGTTCTTTGGCGGCGTCCACCTTGTACTGCCCCAGGGTGTGGTGGGTGGCGATGATCTGCCGATTGAGGTTGGAGGGTGCTACCGTGTCGTCGTCTACGAGATCCAGCGTGCCTATGCCACTGCGTGCCAGCGCCTCTACGGCATAGCCGCCTACACCGCCGATGCCGAACACCGCTACGCGGGATCCTGCCAGTCTTTTTACCGCATCCTCGCCCAGTTGCAGGGTAGTGCGGGAAAAGGCTTCGTTCATGATAGCACCTCCTTTTCGTTATTTCTCCCATTATACCACGGCAAAGGAGATTTTGTCAATCGTTCCCGCCTTGACACCCATGGCGGCGGGTGATATAATTTGACTATATTCGGAAAGGGGAGAATGCCCTATGAAGATTGCGCAAAATATTACCGATTTGATCGGTTCTACACCGCTGATTTCCGTGAGCCGGTTTGGTTCTGCTTATAACGTCAAAGCGACTTTGTTGGCCAAGTTGGAGGGGGAAAATCCCGCCGGCAGTGCCAAGGATCGTGTGGCGGCGGCGATGATTGCCACCGCGGAGGCGGAGGGCAAACTGCGGGCAGGCTCCACCATCATTGAGCCTACCAGTGGCAACACCGGTATCGGCTTGGCTATGGTAGCGGCGGTGAAGGGATACAAGGTGATTCTCACCATGCCGGACACCATGAGTGAGGAGCGCCGTCGTCTGCTCCGTGCTTATGGCGCGGAGTTGGTGCTCACCGAGGGCAAGTTGGGTATGACCGGCGCGATTGCCAAGGCACAGGAATTGGCCGCCTCCATCCCCGATAGTTTCATCCCCGGGCAGTTTGACAATCCCGCCAACCCCGCCGCCCATTATGCCACCACCGGTCCGGAAATTTGGGCAGACACCGATGGCAAGGTGGACGCTTTTGTGGCGGGCATCGGCACCGGCGGCACCATCACCGGTGTGGGTAAGCATCTCAAGGAGCGTAATCCCGCTGTACAGATTATCGGTGCAGAACCTGCCGGTTCTCCCGTTCTGACCGGCGGTGTGGCGGGTCCCCACGGCTTGCAGGGCATCGGCGCCGGGTTCGTTCCCGATGTGCTGGATATGTCCATTGTAGACGAGGTGCTCACCGTCACCGAGAAGGAGGCGTATGCCGCCGCCCGCACGCTCGCACAGCGAGAGGGTGTGCTGGTGGGTATCAGCAGCGGTGCCGCACTGGTTGTCGCTGTGCGCTATGCCTCCCGTCCCGAGAATGAGGGGAAGACGGTGGTCGTGCTTCTGCCTGATACGGGGGATCGCTACCTGTCTACCGCCCTGTTTGCGGAATGATGAGGTGACCGTATGGAACAATATCGTGTAACAGGTATGACCTGTGCCGCCTGCAGTGCGCGGGTGGAAAAGGCTGTGCGTGCCGTGGAGGGCGTGGACAGCTGTGCGGTCAACCTATTGACTAATTCTATGGTGGTGAGCGGTTCGGCCACCTCCATGCAGATTATTGCCGCCGTGGAGCATGCCGGCTACGGCGCTTCGCTCAAAGGGCGAAAATCCGCCAAAGAATCCACTCTCACCGATACCGAAACACCGGCGATTTTGCGCCGTTTGGTTATCTCATTAGGCTTTCTTTTGGTGTTGATGTATCTCTCTATGGGATACACCATGTGGCATTTTCCGTTGCCCTCTGTGCTAGCGGAGCATCCCCTGTGGATCGGCATCGCACAGATGGCTTTGTCTGCCATCGTGATGATGATAAACCGCCGCTTTTTTATCAGCGGTTTTACCGCTCTGTGGCGACGTTCTCCCAATATGGATACGCTGGTGGCACTGGGCTCTACTGCCGCATTTGGCTATAGCACCTACGTGCTTTTTACCATGAGCCATCACGCTCTCCACGATCTCTACTTTGAGTCGGCGGCGATGATTCTCACCCTCATCACGGTGGGCAAGTTGCTGGAGGCTCGCTCTAAGGGGCGTACTACCGACGCTCTGCGTGGCCTAATGGAGCTGGCACCTCACACTGCCACCGTATTACGGGATGGTAAAGAGTATGTGGTAGCTGTGGATGATCTGCAGGTGGACGACGTGTTTGTTGTCCGTCCGGGTGACACCGTCCCGGTGGACGGCGTGGTAACGGAGGGGGAAAGTGCGGTCAATGAGTCTGCCCTCACCGGTGAGAGTATGCCGGTGGATAAGCGGGTGGATGACCGCGTGTATGCCGCCACCATCAATCGCTCCGGCTATCTCGTCTGCCGTGCCACCGAGGTGGGGGAGAATACCACCTTGTCCCGCATCGTACAGTTGGTGGAGGATGCCGCCGCCACCAAAGCACCGATTGCCAAGCTGGCGGATAAGGTGTCCGGCATTTTCGTGCCGGTGGTGATGGCGATCGCGATCATTACCGCCGCTATCTGGCTATTGTTGGGACAAGGGGTTGGCTTTGCGGTGGCACGAGGTATCTCGGTACTGGTGATCAGCTGTCCTTGCGCTCTTGGTCTAGCTACTCCTGTTGCCATTATGGTTGGTAGCGGCGTGGGTGCCAAGCATGGCATCCTGTTTAAGTCTGCCGCCGCCTTAGAGCAGGCGGGACGCATCCGTATCGTAGCACTGGACAAGACCGGCACCGTTACCGAGGGACATCCGCAGGTGACCGATGTGTTGCCGCTAACCGAAGAAAACGAACTGCTGCGTGTAGCCTGTGCTTTGGAGCAGCATTCCGAGCATCCGCTGGGTGCGGCTGTGCGGGAATACGGGCAGGAACGCGAGATTGCTTCTGCCGCTGTCACCGATTTTGCCGTTTTGCCCGGTAACGGATTGACCGCTCGGTTGGAGGGGGTCACTTTACGCGGCGGTAATCGCCAATTTGTGTCGGAATATGCCACTGTGACCGCAGAAACTGAGAGGTTGTCTGATCGCTTAGCGGGGGAGGGGAAAACACCCCTGTTCTTTGCCGCCGATGATCGTCTGTTGGGCATCATCGCCGTGGCTGACCGCATTAAGGAAGATAGCCCTGCCGCGGTGTCAGAGCTGAAACGGATGGGTATTCGCGTGGTGATGCTCACCGGCGACAATGCTCGTACTGCCGCTGCCATCGGTAAGCAGGTGGGGGTGGACGAGGTGATTGCCGACGTGCTTCCCGCCGATAAGGAGGAGCAGATCCGCCGCCTGATGGCGGAGGGGGCTACCGCCATGGTGGGAGATGGTATCAATGATGCACCCGCCCTGACCCGCGCTCATTTGGGTATTGCCATTGGTGCAGGCACCGATATTGCCATGGATGCGGCGGATGCGGTGCTGACCCACAGCCGTCTGTCCGACGTGCCTGCCGCCCTGCGGTTGGGACGGGCTACCCTGCGAAACATTCGTCAAAACCTGTTTTGGGCATTTATCTACAATACCATTGGGATTCCCTTGGCGGCAGGTGTGTTTATCACCCTGTTGGGATGGGAGATGAACCCGATGTTTGGTGCCGCCGCTATGAGCTTGTCCAGTTTCTGCGTGGTCACCAATGCCTTGCGGCTGAATTTTGTCAAATTGCATACAACGCATAGCAAAAAACAAGATAAGGAGGAAATCATCATGGAGAAAGTGATCAAGGTGGAGGGGATGATGTGCCCCCATTGTGAGGCACACGTGAAGAAGGCGCTGGAAGCCATTCCTGGTGTCACCGCTGCCGTGGCCAGCCACGTTGCCGGTACTGCCACCGTTACCCTGTCCGATGACGTGGACGTGGCTGTGCTGAAAGCTGCTGTGGAAGCAGAGGGATACAAAGTTTTAGATTAAGTCACAAATCCCCCGACGTTGTCGGGGGATTTCTTGTTGCACAGCGAGCAACTATGTGTTATAATAATATATCACCCGGTTGTATATGGAGGCGTAAGCATGGCGTTAAGTGACAAACATAAGAATAAAGCCAGACGATGGATTCGTGTCACCATGGTGTTTATTGCTGCGTTGCTACTAGTTTTCGCTGTGGTGGTTCCCATTATCAATAACGGCATCGCTTTGGGGGTAGAAAAAGATCTTAAAGCCATTCCGCTTCCCCAAAAAACCGAGCTGGTTGAGTCCATCTCTAAGGCAGGCAAGCTGACTGGTAACGGCAACGGGATGCAGTATTTTGGTGCGATTCTTATAAAAAGCGATTTATCACTCGAAGAACTGGTTGCGTATTACCAAACCTATCGTATAGGACAGTACGATTGCTTGATAGCGAGTCAAGTAGACAATGAGATTCTTGCCGTTCAGCATGGCAATCTGGCTTTCCGTCACACCGAATACGGTGTCGGTTATTACATCGTTTACACGTGGGGCAGTGCTCCGGATTGGATACGCGACTGGCTCGATACCGATATGCGCGGACACTAATTTGCAAATAAATGATTTTACATACAGAAAGGACGATTGATTATGGCTAACTATCCAACTCCTCACATTAACGCGACTCCCGCGGACTTTGCTCCCACCGTGCTGATGCCCGGTGATCCTCTGCGTGCCAAGTTTATCGCAGAGAATTTCCTCACCGATGCGAAGCTGGTGAACAACGTTCGTGGCATCCACGGCTACACCGGCACCTACGAGGGTGTTCCTGTGTCCGTGATGGCCAGCGGTATGGGTATGCCCTCCATCGGCATCTATTCCTACGAGCTGTTCAACTTCTTTGATGTTAAGACCATCATCCGCGTGGGCTCTGCCGGTGCGCTGAACCCCGACATCAAGGTGCGTGACATCGTGCTGGGTCAGGGTGCTTGCACCAACTCTGCCTATGCCTCCCAGTACGGTCTGCCCGGCACCTATGCGCCCATCGCTTCCTATAACGTTCTGCGCACCTGCGCCGACATCGCCACCGAGATGGGTGTGCCTTTCCACGTGGGTAATCTGCTGTCCTCCGACACCTTCTACGCCGATAACGGCGCCGAAGCCAATGCCGCCTGGACCAAGATGGGCGTGATGGCCATTGAGATGGAGGCCGCTGCTCTGTATATGAATGCCGCCCGTTGCGGCAAGCAGGCGCTGGCGATGTGCACCATTTCCGATCATATTGTCACCGGCGAGGCCACCTCTGCCGAGGAGCGTCAGAACTCCTTTACTCAGATGATGGAGCTGGCTCTCAAGACTGCTAAGGCGTTGGGCTAAAAGGAGGGAAGACCGTGAAACGGGTATTTCTCATTGTGTTGGACTCCTGCGGTATCGGTCAGATGCCGGATGCCACCAACTTTGGCGATCACGATTGCCATACAATGCGTCGTATTTCTGCATCCCCCAAGTATTGCGCCGAGAACTTGCTGAAGATGGGACTTGGTAACATCGACGGGCAGGATTATCTGCCTACCACCGCTACTCCTACCGCCGCCGTGGCGCGGTTGGCGGAGCGGTCGATGGGTAAGGATACCACCATCGGTCATTGGGAGATTGCCGGCGTGATCTCCCCTAAACCGTTGCCCACGTATCCCGATGGCTTCCCCGCCGAGGTGCTGGAGGCGTTTTCTGCCGCCACCGGTCACGGTGTGCTGTGCAATAAACCTTATTCCGGTACCGAGGTTATTGCTGATTACGGCGCCGAACACGTAAAAACCGGCGATTTGATTGTGTACACCTCTGCCGACAGCGTGTTCCAGATTGCCGCTCACGAGGACGTGGTGCCGCTGGAGCAGTTGTATGAATATTGCCGCATCGCCCGTGAAATCCTGCGCGGTGAGCACGGCGTGGGTCGTGTGATTGCCCGCCCCTTTACGGGTAGTGATCCCGACTTTAAGCGTACCGCCAACCGCCGCGACTTTTCGCTGGAGCCGCCTGCGGCAACGGTGCTGGACGCCATCGCCGCCACCGGCAAGACAGTGTGGGGCGTGGGCAAGATCTCCGATATTTTTGCCGCACAGGGCATCACCCGTTGCGACCTCACCCACGGCAACGCTGAGGGTATGGAGGTAGCACTCAAGGCGGTGCAGGCCGACTTTGAAGGCTTGTGCTTTGTGAATTTGGTGGATTTCGATATGCTGTACGGTCACCGTCAGGATGTGGACGGCTATGCCGCCGCTTTGACCGCTTTTGATAGCTGGTTGCCTTCCTTTATGGAGAAGATGGGGGAGGAGGACGTCCTGATGATCACCGCCGACCACGGCTGTGACCCCGGCGATTCCCACACCGACCACACCCGCGAGTATGTGCCGCTGGTGGTGTACGGCAACCCCGTCAAGTCTGTGAATTTGGGCACTCGCTCCACCTATGCGGATATTGCCGCCACGGTGGCAGAGTATTTGAACGTGCCTTATGATGGTGCAGGCGACAGCCTGTGGCCGATGCTCCAAAAGGAGGGTGTGTGATGACGAGAGAGGATTTGTGTGCCGCCGCCATTGAGGCGATGGGGAAGGCGTATGCCCCCTATTCCGGCTATAAGGTGGGTGCGGCTCTGCTCACCGCCGATGGCAAGGTGTACACCGGTTGCAACATCGAAAACGCTTCTTATACCCCCACCATCTGTGCCGAGCGTACCGCCATCTTTAAGGCGGTCAGCGAGGGGGAGCGTGAGTTTGCCATGCTGGCTGTGTGCGGTGGTAAGGACGGTGTCATCACCGGTGCGTTCCCGCCCTGCGGCGTGTGCCGTCAGGTGATGGCGGAGTTTTGTGCCAAGGATATGCCGATTTTGATCGTAACGGGTGAGGGTTCGCACACCGCTGTTTCGCTGGGTGAGTTACTGCCCTATGCCTTTGACACAAATTACATCCAAAAATAACTTTACTTTTTCGCTTTTGTGTGTTAAACTGGTGTAAATTCTGAAAGGAGTTGCGTACTAATGGGAAATATTTGGCATAACATTGACCCTGCTCGTATTCATCCGGAGGATTTTATCTGTGTTGTGGAGATTTCCAAGGGTAGTAAAAAGAAGTATGAGTTGGACAAAGCAACCGGCATGCTGATGCTTGACCGCATTCTGTATACTTCCACTCACTACCCCGCTAATTATGGCTTTATTCCCCGCACCTATGGCGATGATGGTGACCCGTTGGACGTGTTGCTGCTCTGCTCCGAGCCTATCGAGCCCATGACGCTGGTGCGTGCCTATCCCATCGGTGTGATCAACATGATCGACAGCGATCGCAATGACGAGAAGATCGTGGCCATTCCTTTCAACGACCCCAATTACAACATTTATCGCGATATTGACGATCTGCCTCGTCACGTGTTTGACGAGATGCGCCACTTCTTCACGGTGTATAAAAACCTGGAGAACAAGACCACTGCCGTGGACGAGATTGCCTCTCGTGCATCCGCTGTTAAGGTGGTGGACGAGGCCATTGACCGCTATGTAGAGGTGTTCTGCAAGGCGCATAAAATTTAATCGTGTCTGCCACCGGGTAGACGGTGCTTGAATGCATAAGCACCCATGCTTCTCTCGTTAGGTCTTTGAAGAGAGAGGCGTGGGTGCTTTTTTGTTAACGAGGAGGAATAGTTGTGTGGCGAAACCCGTTTCGACAACTGAATAAAAAGGATTGGTGTGTGCTGCTTGTGTCGCTGACGGTGGTGATGCTGTGCAATGTGTTGACACCAACCGCTTCCCTTACGACAAAGGTGGGGGTTTTGGTGGGTGCCGTTGCACTGGTTCTAATGGCGAAAGGTGACGTGTGGGGACAGATTTTGACGGTCGTGTTTAGCGTGCTGTATGGCTTCACCTCGTGGCAGTTTCGCTACTATGGTGAGATGATCACCTATCTGGGCATGACGTTGCCAATGGCGTTGGCGGCCGTTTTCAGCTGGCTGCGTCATCCATTTCAGGGGAATACGGCGCAGGTGGAGATTCACCGTTTGACCCGCCGACAGCGGTGGGGAATGGTGATTTGCTGTATTCCGGTCACTGTGGTATTCGGTATCATTTTATGGTGGCTCAATACCCCTAATTTGCTGTTTAGTATCATTTCGGTGGTTACCAGCTTTTTGGCAGCCTATCTAACCTATTTCCGCAGTAGTTATTATGCCTTGGCGTATGGCGCCAACGATGTGGTTTTGATTGTACTGTGGATATTGGCTTCTGTAAAGGATATATCCTTTACGCCGATGATCGGGTGTTTTTTGGTGTTTTTGCTAAATGATTTGTATGCATTTTCCAGTTGGAATAACCGAGAAAAGGAGCAACATACCTATACACATTGAAACACATAAGTGAGGTATGGGTATGAGTGAAAAGAGAAGCACCTTCAGCGGCAAATTAGGGTTTGTGCTGGCGGCGGCAGGCAGCGCGGTGGGACTGGGGAACATCTGGCGGTTTCCCTATCTGGCGGCACGCTACGGCGGCGGGATTTTTCTGCTGGTGTATCTGGTGTTGGCTGTGACCTTTGGTTTTGCGCTGATGACTATGGAGATTGCCATCGGTCGACGCACGGGACAGAGTGCCATCGGGGCCTTTCGCGTCTTGCATAAGAAATACAGTTTTCTCGGCTATTTGGTATCGGCGGTGCCGTATTTTATCCTGCCATATTACTGCGTGGTAGGCGGCTGGGTAACAAAATACATGTTTACCGCATGGAGCGGTGGGGCAGATGCGTTGGCGCAAAGCCGCTTTTTTGATGGGTTTGTGTCCCAAACCGGTCAACCGCTGCTGTGGTTTGGGGTTTTCTTAGGTTTAACGGCGCTGGTGGTATGGCTGGGCGTGGAAAAAGGTATCGAGCAACTGAGCAAATGGATGATGCCGCTGTTGGTGGTGCTGAATGTAGTGGTTGTGGGGTACGTCCTCTTTCTTCCCGGTGCGAGGGAGGGCGTGGCGTATTACCTCAAGCCGGATTTCAGCCGTTTCTCGGTAAATACGGTGCTGGCGGCCATGGGTCAGCTTTTCTACTCTATGTCCCTGTCTATGGGGACGATGATTGCTTTCGGCTCGTATATGAAAGACGACGTAAATATTCATTCATCGGTGCGGCAGATTGAGTGGTTTGATACAGGCATCGCCTTCTTGTCCGGATTGATGGTGGTACCGGCGGTGTTTGCGCTGTCCGGCGCACAGGGGCTGGAGACCGGTTCGGGGTTGATGTTTGTCACTTTGCCACAGGTGTTTGCGCGGATGGCGGGGGGACGGCTGATTTGTATCCTCTTTTTCTTATTAGTGCTTTTGGCGGCCTTGACCTCCTCGGTGGCGATGATGGAAACAGCGGTGGCGGCGTTACAGGATCGTCTGCGGTGGAGCCGAACCGCCACCTGCCTGACGGTGGTGGGGGTGACGGTGGCGCTGGGAATTCCCTCGTCACTGGGGAATGGCTTGTTGGCACACCTGCGTCCCTTTGGGTTGAGTTTGTTGGATTTCTTCGATTTTGTGGGCAACAATGTTCTGATGCCGATTGTGGCGTTGCTCACCTGCTTGTTCGTGGGGTATGTGATCGGTCCGCGGGTACTGATTGATGAGGCTCGACTGCAAAGGCGGGAAGCTGTGCTGTTTCGGATAATCATTCGGTATGTGGCGCCGGTGTTCATCGTGCTAATTTTGGTAACCTCCTTATTGGATGCGTTGAGTATATCGAGTTTTTAAACAAAGACCGAGCTTGGGGCTCGGTCTTTTTCTTGCAACGAGGGAGAAAGTGTGGTATTATTGTAAAAGTAATTTTAAGAAAAGAGGGATGTGTATGTCACGCACAACCAATAAATCGCGCTTTTGGTTAGCTTTGGTGATCTTTGGCCTGACGGGTCAGGTGGCTTGGGTGGTAGAAAATATGTATTTCAACGTCTTTATTTATGAGATGTTCCACGCCAATCCTGCCCAGATTTCTGCCATGGTTTCCGCCAGTGCGGTGGCAGCAACCTTGACCACTGTACTTGTCGGCGCGTTGTCGGATAAGATTGGTCGCCGTAAGGTGTTTATTTGCGTTGGTTATATTCTGTGGGGCTTGTCTATTGCCGCCTTTGCGCTGGTACGGGTGGATGTGTTGAGTGGATTGTTTCCCGTAGCTTCTGCTGCGGCAGTTGGTATTACCATCACCATTATTTTGGATTGCCTTATGACCTTCTTCGGCTCTTCTGCCAACGACGCTTGTTTTAATGCGTGGCTGACCGATTCCACCGATCACACCAATCGCGGTGCTGCCGAGGGTATCAATGCCATGATGCCGTTGGTGGCGATTTTAGTGGTGTTTGGCGGCTTTATGGGCTTTGATTTGGGACAGGCCTCTGCGTGGACTACCATTTTCCTCATCATTGGCGGCGTGGTGATCGCCATTGGTGTGCTGGGCTTGTTTCTGATTAAGGATACGGCCGTTAAAATTCCTGAAAACGGTCGCTATTTCGTCAATATCATCTATGGTTTCCGTCCTTCTGTGATTCGACAGAATAAGGTTTTGTATGCCACGTTATTTGCTTTTGCGGTGTTCGGTATTTCCATCCAGATTTTTATGCCGTATCTCATCCTGTACTATCAGGTATCCCTGCAGATGGAGGATTACGTGCTGATTATGGCGCCTGCTATCGTTTTGGCGTCGGTTGCTACTGCATTCTACGGTCGGTTGTACGATCGGGTAGGCTTTGCGCGGTCTGCGATTCCTGCGCTGTGCTTGCTGTTGGCGGGTTATGGAGTGCTGTATTTCACCAAGACCATTGCACCGGTATTTATCGGCTCTTTGCTGATGATGACCGGTTATCTGGCGGGCATGGCGGTGTTTGGCGCCATGCTGCGTGACCACACACCTGAAAACAAAGCCGGTATGTTCCAAGGGTTGCGTATTGTGGGCCAGGTGCTGATTCCCGGCATCATTGGCCCTGCCATTGGCTCTGCCGTGTTGAAAAATGCCGATACCATTGTCAATGATGATGGTACCACTTCGTTTATCCCCAACATCAATATTTTCTTGGCTGCCGCTGTGGTGGCGGTGTTGGTGTTTGTGGCGTTGATTCCGATTCTCAAGCTGAAGGAAGGGGAGAGCAACCGTGGCAATGCAGACAGTTGATTTATATACCCCATCGGGTGAGCGACTGGCGGCAGATTACGACCGCATTCCCTGGGACGTGTATCCTCGCCCGACTCTGCGCCGTGATTCTTATCTGTGCCTAAACGGCTGGTGGGATTTCATCATCACTGCCGATGGCGATTCTCTCCCTTCGCTTTATGACAAGCAAATCCGTGTGCCTTACTGCCCTGAAAGTTTGTTGTCGGGCGTGCACGAGGTGCCACCGAAAGGAAATTGTCTTTTCTATCGCCGTACCTTTTCTTTGCCCGATGGTTTTCGAAAAGATCGCGTGATTCTACACATTGGTGCCGTGGACCAAGTAGCTGCGGTGTGGATCAATGGTGTTCGTGTTGGCGGTCATGTCGGCGGTTATTCGCCCTTATGGTTGGACATTACCGACTCTCTTCAGGATGAAAACGAAATCGTGGTACGTGTTGGGGACTATTTGGATGACGCACAATTGCCCTACGGTAAACAAAAATACAAGCGTGGCGGTATGTGGTATACCCCCGTCAGCGGTATCTGGCAAACGGTGTGGCTGGAGAGCGTGCCTACGGAGTATGTGTGCGCATTGGAGGTCGATACGGACGATACCGGCGCTACCATCCATGCTCACGGCGTCACCGATGGCACCGTTTCTGTCACGACACCCGATGGCGTGGTGGAGTGTGCGTTACAGGATGGCGTGGCACGGGTGGATTTGCCCTCGCCTCGCTTGTGGTGTCCCGAAGACCCGTATTTGTACGAGTATACCGTGAAAACGGCCGAAGATAAGGTGCAATCCTATTTTGCTATCCGCACTTTGGATACTCGTGTTATTAACGGTATTCCCCGTATGTGCCTCAACGGCAAACCCGTGTTTTTCCACGCCGTGCTGGATCAGGGCTATTGGAGTGATGGCTTATTTACCCCTCCGTTGCCGACCTGCTATGCTTGGGATGTGGAGAAAATGCAGGCGTTGGGATTCAATACTTTGCGTAAGCATATCAAAATCGAGGCGGAGCAATTTTATTATGATTGTGACCGCTTGGGTATGCTGGTGTGGCAGGATATGGTGAATAATGGTCATTATTCCTTCTTGCGCGATACGGCACTACCCACCATTGGTGTGAAAAAACTGTGTGACAAATATCTGCATCCCGACAAAGCGACCCGCGGGGCCTTTGAGTCGGGTATGCGGCAGACGGTGGCGCAGTTGCGCAATCACCCCTGCATTGTCGGTTGGACCATTTTCAATGAGGGATGGGGACAGTTTGATAGTCAGCGGATGTATGAGAAACTGAAAGCGCTGGATAGCACCCGCTTTATTGACACCGCTTCCGGTTGGTTTAAGGGCGCGGACAGTGACGTGATCAGCGAGCACGTATACTTTAAGCCTTATCGCTTCAAAGCAGGGGATAAGCCGGTGTTTTTGTCTGAGTTTGGCGGCTATTCCTACAAGCCGGAGGGTCATGTGTTCAACACGGAGAAAACCTACGGCTATCGCCTGTTTAACGAGCAAAACGCTTATATGGATGCGGTGGAGGAGTTGTAC
>JAZNED010000035.1:0-10240 GCA_045588425.1 Acutalibacteraceae bacterium | reverse complement strand
ATCGGCTCCTGTACCAACTCCTCCCTGCAGGATATGCTGAAGGTGGCGGCTCTGCTGAAGGGTTGCACCATTCAGCCCTCTGTGAGCCTGTCCATCTCCCCCGGCTCCAAGCAGGTGCTGACCATGCTGGCGGAGTGCGGTGCGCTGACCGATATCCTCGCCAGTGGCGCTCGCGTGCTGGAGTGCGCTTGCGGTCCTTGCATCGGTATGGGATTTAGCCCCAACAGCGGCGGTGTGTCCCTGCGTACCTTCAACCGTAACTTTGAGGGTCGTAGCGGCACCGCCGACGGTCAGGTGTATCTCTGCAGCCCCGAGACGGCGGTTGCCGCCGCACTGACCGGCACTATCACCGATCCCCAGCTGCTGGGCGAGATGCCCCAAATCGTGTTCCCCGACAGCTTCCGCATTGACGACAGTGCTGTGCTGGCTCCCGCTTCCGAGGAAGAGGCCGCCAACGTGGAAGTTCTGCGTGGTCCCAACATTAAAGAATTCCCCCAGAGCCATCCCCAGCTGGATACCCTGTCCGCTCCTCTGGTGCTGAAGGTGGGCGACAACATCACCACCGACCACATTATGCCTGCAGGCGCCAAGATCCTGCCCTACCGCTCCAACATCCCTCACCTGTCCCAGTTCTGCTTCGGCGTCTGCGACACCACCTTCCCCGAGAGAGCGAAAGCAGCGGGAAAATCCATCGTGGTGGGCGGCAGCAACTACGGTCAGGGTTCTTCCCGTGAGCATGCGGCTCTGGTGCCCCTGTATCTGGGTGTGCGTGCCGTCATCGCCAAGTCTTTTGCCCGTATTCACGCGGCAAACCTGATCAACGCCGGCATCATGCCCTTGACCTTCAAGAACGCCGCCGATTACGACATCCTAAACCAGGACGACCTGCTGGAGATCCGCGGCGTCTACGCCGGTATGGACAGCGGCGAGATGATCCTTGTGAACAAGAATACCGGCGCAGAGATTGCGCTGTGCGCCGATTTCACCGACCGACAGAAAGCCATCCTCAAGGCGGGCGGTCTGCTGGCCTATACCAAAGAGTTAGGAGAGAACTAAGATGCAACAGTATATTGACAAAGCGGTTGAACAGTTCCGCACCCTCATCACCGAGCAGTTGGCTCGTCAGAACCGCATGGAGGCCGGCGAGCAGGCCAAGGATTTTGCCAACCTGCCCCACCTGACCATCGGCATCTGCGGCGGCGACGGCATCGGCCCCATCATCACCCACGCCGGCGAGGACGTACTGCGCTTCCTACTGGCGGACGACGTGGACGCCGGCCGCGTGGAATTCCGCGAGATTGACGGTCTCACCATCGAGCGCCGTGAAGAGGTGGGCAAGGCTATCCCCGACGACACCCTGGCCGCCCTGCGTGAGTGCGACGTCATCCTGAAGGGTCCCACCACCACCCCCCACGGCGGCAACTTGGAGAGTGCCAACGTGGCGATGCGCCGCGAGCTGGACCTGTACGCCAACGTCCGTCCCACCTGCGTGCCCGAACTGGGCATCGACTGGGTGTTCTACCGTGAAAATAGCGAGGGCGAGTACGTCCTGGGCAGCCGCGGCGTGGAGATCCCCGACAAGCTGGCCATGGACTTTAAGGTGACCACCGATGCCGGTACCCGCCGCATCGCCCGTGCCGCCTTTGAGTACGCCAAGAACAACGGCAAGGACAACGTGGCCATCGTCACCAAGGCCAACATCATGAAGAAGACCGACGGCAACTTCAGCCGCATCTGCCACGAGGTGGCCGCCGAGTACCCCGGCATCACCGCCGAGGACTGGTACATCGACATTATGACCGCCAACCTGGTGAACGAGGCTCGCCGCAGCCAGTTCCAGGTGTTTGTGCTGCCCAATCTGTACGGTGACATCATCACCGACGAGGCCGCCCAGATTCAGGGTGGCGTGGGTACCGCCGGCTCTGCCAACATCGGCGATCAGTACGCCATGTTTGAGGCCATTCACGGCTCTGCCCCCCGCATGATCGAGATGGGTCGCGGCGACTACGCCAACCCCGCCTCTGTGCTGAAGGCCTGCGCCATGCTGCTGCGCCACATCGGCAAGGCCGCCGAGGCGGAGAAGCTGGAGAAGGCTCTGGCTATCTGCAACGAGAAGATGAATATGACCGGTCGTCCCGGCGGCAACACCTGCGCCGAGTTCGCCCGTGCCATTATGACCGAAGTGGAGGCTATGTAACCCCCATTTCGAGGCACATCACTGAAAAGGAGACGAGGAAAAATGAACAAGCAAGAAATTTTGGCTCTGGTAGACCACACCGAACTGAACCCCGCCGCTAAGTGGGAGGACATTGCTACCCTGATCGACGACGCCATCACCTATGGCACCGCCACCGTCTGCATTCCCCCTTGCTATGTAAAGCGTGCTGTGAATTATGCCGCCGGCAAACTGCCCATCTGCACCGTCATCGGCTTCCCCCACGGCAACAGCCCCACCGCCGCCAAGGCTCACGAGGCCAAGTGCGTGGTGGAGGACGGCGCCAGCGAGGTGGATATGGTGATCAACCGCGGCTGGGTGAAGGACGGTCTGTTTGAGGCTGTCACCGACGAGATCCGCATTGTGAAAGCCGCCTGCGGCGACAAGCTGCTGAAGGTCATTATCGAGTGCTGCGGCCTGACCGACGAGGAGAAGATCGCCCTGTGCAAGTGCGTCACCGACGCCGGCGCGGAGTATATTAAGACCTCCACCGGCTTTGATAAGAGCGGTGCCACCGTCGAGGACGTGGCGCTGATGAAGAAGAACGTGGGCGAGGGCGTGCTGGTCAAGGCGGCCGGCGGCATCCGCTCCTTCGAGGCGGCTCAGGCGATGATCGACGCCGGCGCCGACCGCATCGGTGCCAGTGCCCTGGTGAAGCTGATGAAAGCCGAGGGCTAACGCACAAAGTGCGAAAGAAAAGAGGAAAACTCCGACTCGTGCGAGTCGGAGTTTTTTGTTGCAAAGTCCTTGATAACGATGATTGCCCTTACGGGCAAGTAGGGGACGGGTTTCCCGTCCCGCGGGCGGATGTGGGCATCCGCCCCTACACCCTCTCCTCGTAGGGGCGATTCACGAATCGCCCGAAAGGCGGACGACCGTTGCCGCCCCTACCATGCTGATTGGAGGGCTTTCGTTCCATCATATCCCCCCTGTCGGCTACGCCGACATCCCCCCTTTAGGCAAGGGGGGCTTTTCTCTATTCAACAACGTAAGCTTATTCCATACCATCCCATTCGTCACGCCACAGACCGCGGGATTCCAGTACCGCCCGCATATCCGCGGGGATGGGGGTGGTGAGGGTGATGGTTTCACCGGTGCGGGGGTGGGGGAACGCCATCCGCCCGCAATGCAGGGCGTGGCGGGGCATGATCACCTCGTCGGTGCCGTACATGGTGTCCCCCGCCAGCGGATAACCCAGCCACGACATGTGTACCCGTATCTGGTGGGTGCGTCCCGTCTCGATGACCACCCGGGCGAAAGTCACCTCGCCGTCGGTGGCGAGAGCCTGCCAATGGGTGAGGCTGTCCTTGCCGCCCTGACCCACCTCACGGGTGATGGTGCAACCCTCCTTGATGCGGATAGGCTGGTCGATGGTGCCCTCGCCGTGAAGTTCGCCCAGCAGGATAGCGAAATACACCTTTTGCGGCACCTGCGCCATGGCGTAGGCGGCGTGGGGGGTCTTGGCGGCCATCAGCAGACCGCTGGTGTTGCGATCCAGACGGTTGACGGGACGGAAAGATAAGGGGTTTCCCTTTTTCTCAAAATAGGCTACTACCCCATTCGCTAACGTGGGTTCCGGCTTGCCCGCCGAGGGATGCACCGCCAGATAGGGCGGTTTGTCCACCACGAGAATATCCTCGTCCTCGAACACCACGGATAGGGGCATATCCGCCCCCTCGATGCGCACGTTATCCTCCGGCATCTGCAGTCGCACCACCTGACCCGCGTTAATTCGGTCAATGGAGCGCCACTGCTTGCCGTCCAAGGTCATGCCGTTTTCTACTCGTTTGAGTTTCACCACCATACGGTAGGAAAGTCCGCACCCACGGCGCAGAAAGGTCTGCAGCATCTCGCCGTCGTACTCCGGCGGCACGACGTATTCATAATTCGCCATGGGCGAACCTCCTTTCGTAATAGTGTGGGAGAATGGCATAGCCATTCTCAAGGGGTGGCAACGCAAAGCACAATGCGCAGGATGTAGGAGCCACCCCAGCCTCCTTTCGCACAAGTATGAAAAAAACTCATTAGCCTCCCTCTTGAGGGAGGTGGCTGTGACGTCAGTCACAGACGGAGGGAGTTTTTCTTGCGCCACCTTTCGGTGGCGACTCCCTCAGTCACGGCTAACACCGTGACAGCTCCCTCGGGGAGGGAGCCTTTGCTCACGACTAACTCCTACACAAAAAGCCGACGGAGACCGTCGGCTTTTTGAATTTTGCATCTTATTTCAGCGCCAGAACGGCCTTGACCTTCTCTGCGATGTGGGGAGCGGTGAGGCCGTACATATCCAGCAGCTCCAGAGCGGGGCCGGAGCGACCAAAGGTGTCCTTCACGCCCACGCGCAGCATGGGAACCGGCTTGCCGCTCTCCACCAGCACCTCGGCGACGGCACTGCCCAAGCCACCGATGATATTGTGCTCCTCGGCGGTGACGATGGCACCGGTCTCGGCGGCACAGGCCAAAATCAGATCCTTATCAATGGGTTTGATGGTGGCCATATTCACCACGCGGGCGTCAATGCCCTCGGCGGCCAGGGCGTCGGCGGCGATCATCGCCTCCGCTACCTCAAGGCCGGTAGCGATGATGGTCACATCCGTACCCTCGCGCATCACCTTGCCCTTGCCGATGGTGAAATCCACGTTCTCCTCGTTAAACACGGGAACAGCCAAACGACCAAAGCGCAGATACACCGGGCCGTTATAGTCGGCGGCGGCACGGACAGCCGCCTTGGCCTCGGGGGCGTCGGCGGGGTTGAGAATCACCATGCCGGGGATGGCACGCATAATGGCAATATCCTCACAGCACTGGTGGGTAGCGCCGTCCTCGCCCACGGATACACCCGCGTGGGAGGCGGCAATCTTGACGTTCAGATGGGGGTAGGCGATGGAATTGCGGATCTGCTCGAAAGCACGACCGGTGGCAAACATCGCGAAGGAAGAGGCAAACACCGTCTTGCCTGCGGCGGCAAGGCCGGCGGCCACGCCCATCATGTTGCCCTCGGCGATACCGGCGTTGAAAAAGCGATCGGGATGCGCTTTCTTAAACATACCCGTCTTGGTGGCGGCGGCCAGGTCGGCGTCCATCACGACGATGTCCTGACGCTCGTTGCCCAGCTCGATGAGGGTCTGACCATAGGCGTCACGGGTGGCGATTTTGATTACGTCTGCCATCTCTTAACCCTCCAATTCCTGTAAACGGGCGGTGAGCTCCGCCATAGCGGCCTCGTACTGCTCCCGGTTGGGGGCGGTGCCGTGCCACTTGCACTGATCCTCCATAAAGGACACACCCTTGCCCTTAATCGTCTTTTGCACGATGCAGGTGGGTTTGCCCTTGACCGACTTGGCCTCGGTCAAAGCCGCTTCGATCTGCTCCAGATCGTTGCCGTCGATCTCGATGACGTGGAAGCCGAAGGCGGCAAACTTTTCGGGGATGGGATAGGGGGAATTGACCTCCTCCACCGTGCCGTCAATCTGCAGATTGTTGTTGTCCACGATAACCACCAGATTATCCAACCCCTTGGCAGAGGCGAACATAGCCGCCTCCCACACCTGACCCTCGCCGATCTCGCCATCGCCCAGGATGGTGTAGACCCGCCAGTCCGCCTGATCCAGCTTGCCCGCCAGCGCCATACCCACGGCGCAGGAGATGCCCTGACCCAGCGAGCCGGAGGACATATCCACACCGGGAATCTGCTTCATATCCGGGTGACCCTGCAGCATGGAGGTCACCTTACGCAGAGAGGCAATCTCCGAGACGGGGAAAAAGCCGCGGTGCGCCAACGCACCGTAGAGGGCGGGGGCGGCGTGTCCCTTAGACAGCACAAAGCGGTCACGATCCGCCCAATCGGGATTGGCAGGATCGATATTCATCTCTTTCCAATACAGATACGCCATATCCTCCGCAATCGAGAGAGAGCCACCGGGGTGACCGCTCTTGGCGTGGAAAGTACCCTCGACAATCGCCATACGAATCTTGGTGGCGATGATCTGCAGGTCTCTTTTGGTCATAGCATCCATAAAAACCGCCCTTTCCGCAGGGAAAATGCCCTTGCTACATAAAAAGATACCTTATTGTACCACAATAAAACCGAAATTAAAAGCCTTTTACTGACTTTTTTTCGGGTTTTTTGTTAAAATTTCAACCAAATAGTTGGCGTACCGCTTGCGACCCCAATGGTGGCAATCGGCAGGGAGAAACACCATATCCTCTGCGGTGCGGGTGGCAGAGCCACCGCTGCGGATCTGCACCTCGGTGAGTACCATATCGGCGGCAGAGCCGGCGGCGAGGTAAATTTCCTCGCGGGTGTTATCCTCTGCGTACAGCACAATCTTCGCCACCGCCACGGAATAGATCTGTGCGTCCTGCGCCAGACGACGGCGCACAGCGGCCAAATCGGGGCAGTTGCCCTGCCTCACCTTGAGGATGGCAAACCCCATCACCGGTGTGCCGTCGGCGGCGGTGTAGACGCGATAATCCTGCTCATACAAAACCGTCACGTCGCTCTCGGATAACAACTGCTCCTTCAAGATGGCGTAGAGGGCCATAGCCTCCTCGCCACAAAGGCGGGACAGCCACTCCACCATCTCCAAATCCTCCGCCTTCGCCTTATAGGGCGACAAGCCTTCGGTGTCCAGCAGAATGGCACCCAACAGGATTTTGGCGCAGGCGGCATCGAGAGAAATGCCGTCGGCGCGGATGCGCTGTGCCACCAGGGTGGTGGCGGCACCGACAAGAGAAATACAGGCGTCGATTCCTGCTATTTTACACGGCTCGGCAACGGGGTGGTGGTCGACAATCGCCACCACCTCACCATCGTAACGATCTACGTCGTGGTGGTCAGTAAGCACCCATTTTCCACCCGCTTTGGGGAGGTCGGGGAAAGGTACATCCCCCAGCAAAAAGGCCGTTTCACAGGATAATGTGCCCTGCAACACGGGGACGGCAGGCGTACCTGCCAAAGTCAGCCGCCACGCCTCAAAGAGAGAGGAAACGGCGGCGTCGGTATCGGGAGCGGGATGTCCCGCCACCAGTAAAGGATTTTCAAACGTTGCGCAATCGCGCAGATACGCCAACAACTGCTCGTTGGTCACAGGTATCCCTCCTTTTTCACACAGTATAGCACACCCCCCTTCACCGTGTCAAAAAGTTATTTTTTCGCATGGGATACCCCCTTGACCTTTATGGAAAAGTGTGGTACGCTTATAATAATTTGGACATTACGTGCGTGCGCATATTAAAGGGCGCAAAAACCGCACATACTATGCGAGGTGGATTATGGCAAAGATGGCTCCCGCCGTGAAAAAAGAAACCACTTACGTCGCCATGTGGGTGCTGGCCGGTTGCCTGCTGACCCAAGGCGTGTGCCTGTGCGTGGGCTGGTGGAGTCTGCCGGTGCTGTTGGGCAGTCTGCTGGGCGGTGTCACCGCCGTCGGCAATTTCCTGCTGATGTGCCGTATGGTGCAAAAGGCCGTACTGCAAGATCCTAAACAGGCCAAAAACACCGTCAAGCTCAGCCAAGGTCTGCGACTGATGATGCAAGGCCTGATTTTGGTGCTGGCGGCGGTGCTCACCAACGTATTTAACATCTGGACAACCGCTATTCCGTTGCTGGTTCCCCGCATCGCCGTGAGCGTCAAGGAACTGCGCAACGCCAAGCGCAACCCCTCCCCCGACCGCCCCGCCATCGGCTGGGACGACGAGGACGAAGACGACGATAACGACGATGTGCTCACCGGCATGTAAACACATCCGTCTGTTTGACTAACACAGAGGTGATTTTATGAACGTAAAAAGCCGCCGCTTTAAGGCGGTGGACATGCTGTTGTTGCTGGGCACGATTCTCCCCCTGCTGGGAGCCATCGTACTCAAGGTGTTGACCACCCCCGAATCCGATGGCATCAACATCACCGGCGCACAAATCTATTTCACCGTCGATATGCCGCTGCAACCCCTCTACGTCACCGAGGCACAGGTGGTGTCGGCGGCGGTGGTGCTCACCATCCTGTTCCTCTGCCTATATCTGACCCACGGCATCACCACCATCCCCAACAGTCGTCGGCAGTTGGTGGCGGAGTGGCTGGTGGAGAAGTGTCAAGGCATGGTGGACACCAACATGGGCGAATACTTCAAGGGCTTCGGTCCTTTCGTGGGCGGTGTGATGATTCTGTCGGCACTGTCCAGCCTATCCTCCCTGCTGGGTCTGTTCCCTCCCACCTCGGATATCAACATTGTGGCCGGCTGGGCCATACTGGTGTTCGGGCTCATCACGTATTACAAACTCAAGGGCGGTGTGTGGCTGTACGCTAAAAGCTTTGCCCAGCCGGTGCCCTTCCTGCTGCCGATGAACATCATCAGCGAGGCGGCTACCCCTGTGTCCATGAGTTTCCGTCACTACGGCAATATCCTGTCCGGCAGCATCATCTCCGCTCTATTGGCGGCCGCCTTTGCCGGACTGAGCTCCATGCTGTTGGGTAGCTTTGGCGAAACCGTGCCGTTGCTGCGCATCGGTATCCCCGCGGTGCTGAGCCTGTATTTCGATATCTTCAGCGGCGGTCTGCAAGCCTTCATCTTCGCCACCCTGACCATGATGTACGTGGCGGGCGGATTCCCCCAAAGCGAATTTGAAGCACGCAAAGCCAAGCGTGAAGCAAAGAAAAAAGCAAAGCAAGAAGCAAAATTAGCAAAAGCGGCCTGATGGTCGTTAAGCATATCATCAAACAATAAACAAATAACCGCTGTAAAATCGGGTTGCCGTTATCGGTGAGGTGATTTTTCGCTGGGGCGAGGCGAAAAGCACAGGCAATACTGGATGTATTGCCGAGCATTTTGGACCGTCACAACGGAAAATCGACCATCGAGAATGGTGACCAAGATGGAAACAGTGGTTATAAAAATCAGGAGGTAATTTATTATGTTGGAACTGGCTATTGGTATCATTTTGGGCGGTTGCGCCATCGGCGCAGGTTTGGCTATGATCGCGGGCGTTGGCCCCGGTATCGGCGAAGGTAACGCCGTGGCTAAGGCTTGCGAAGCCATCGGCCGTCAACCTGAGTGCAAGAGCGACGTCACCTCTACCATGATCACCGGTTGCGTGATTGCCGAGACCACCGGTCTGTACGGTCTGGTTATCGCCATTCTGCTGATCTTCGTGGCCCCCAAGCAGTTTGTGAACATTCTGATGAACACCCTCGGCAAGTAATTTTTTAAGATTTGAGGTTTGACTTATGATTGAGACGTTGCAAATTCAAACGTTGGACGTCATTTCGGTCAACATCTGGCAGATTCTCATTTCTCTGGCCAACCTGCTGATCATCTTCCTCATCCTAAAGCGCCTGCTGTGGAAGCCGGTCAAAAAGGTGATGGAGGATCGTCAGGCCATGGTGGATAAGCAGTTTGCCGACGCCGCCGAGGCGGAGGCAAAGGCCAACGAGGACAAAGCCCAGTGGGCAGAGAAGCTGGCCCCCGCCGACGACGAGGCTGCCGCCCGCATCGCCGCCGCCGACGAGACCGCCCGCCTCCATGGCGAGCGCGTGGTCGCCGAGGCGAAGGAGAAGGCACAGGGCATCCTCCGTCAGGCTGAGGCAGAGGCCGAGCTGGAACGCCAGAAGGCCACCGCCTCCATCCGCGACGAGATCGCCGACGTGTCCGCCGAGCTGGCACAGAAGATGCTGGAGCGTGAGATAAGCGTCGAGGATCATCGTGCCATGATCGCGTCCTTCCTGGACGAGGTGGGTGATGCCACATGACAGATCTGAGCCGTGAATACGCCGAGGCATTATTTGCCCTGGCGGCCGAACATGACCAAACGAAAGACTATTTAGAGGCGCTGGATACCGTCAAAGCCCTACTGGCTGACAACCCCGACTATGTGGAACTGCTCGCCTGCCCCGCCGTCTCCAAAGATGAGCGGGACGGTCTGCTGGCGCAGACCTTTGGGCAGATTCTGCCCGAGCAGGTGCTGGCTTTTATCCAGTTGCTGTGCGCCCACGGGCGTATCCGCAGTCTGAACGACTGCATCGCGGAGTACCG
>JAZNED010000034.1:0-30007 GCA_045588425.1 Acutalibacteraceae bacterium | reverse complement strand
TTGGCGCCTTAAGGCGTGGGAATAAACCCCCGGTTCTACCGGGGGAAGATAAAAGAGCGGAGCGATCCCTTGCCTCCCCTTGTCAGGGGAGGTGGATTTTTGCCGTAGGCAAAAAGACGGAGGGGTAGTTTCGTTATCTCTCCCTCAGTCCTCGCATTCGCTCGGACAGCTCGCTCGCCGCGAAGCGGCCCCCTTTTGTCGGCTACGCCGACATTTCCCCCGCTCAACGGGGGAATTACCCTCGTCAGAGGGAGCCGAACAAGGTGCTGCGCTTATAACCCGTTTACGGGTGGCAGTGCGATTGATGCGATAATAAAGTTCAGTGGCCCCTTTTAGGGGCTGAGCCGGCAATAACCCCTTTTAGGGGTTAGTGAAACCACCGGTTGAACCCGTGGTTTGTGATTTTTATTTACATTTTGTCCAAATAGGTGTAGAATAAAGGTATCGAAAGGAGGTGTGCGCGATGGCAACCATATGGATTAACGACGTCCCTCAGCCGGTGGCGGTGGGCACACGACTCAGCGACGTGCTGACCCGCGCACCTCATCCCTGCGGTGGCAAGGGTATTTGCGGCAAATGTCGCGTCCGTGCTACAGGCGCGCTTAGCCCTTTGTCGCGGGAGGAAGAGCGTCATCTGACTCCCTTTGAGATCGCGGACGGTATGCGTCTGTCCTGCTGTGCTATCATTGAGGGGGATTGCCGTGTGACCTTGTCCCCCGACACGGTGATGGCGGTTGTGACCGACGGCAAAGCCACCTCTAAAGCGTTATCGCCCACCTTTGCCGCCTACGGCGTGGCAGTGGATATCGGTACCACGACGTTGGCGGCACGCCTATACAATGCCGCCGGTCGTGTGCTGGCGCAGATGGGTTGTTCTAATCCCCAGGCTGCTTTTGGTGCTGATGTGCTCTCTCGCGTGGGTGCGGTAGGGGAGGGATATGACCTCACTATCCCTCTGCAATGCGCTGTAAACAGCCTTTTAAGCGATTTGGCGCATGCGGCAGGTGTTGCAGCTGCCGCTATCGATGGCGTGGTGATTACCGGCAATACGGCTATGCTGTGTTTCCTGACCGCCACTGACCCTAATTCGCTTGCTCACGCACCTTTTGCTCTGCCTCGCGCTTTTAATGAAACATTATCGGCGGCAAGCGTTGGCTTGACTGCTCTCGCACCAAACCGTCCGGTGTATCTGCCGCCTTGTGCCTCTGCCTTTATTGGTGCCGATGCGCTGTGTGCCGCCCTCGCTTGCGATATGGATGGCGACCGCGCTGTCTTGTTGGCGGATATAGGTACTAACGGCGAAATGTTACTGAGCCACAACCACACGCTCTATGCCTGTTCCACCGCCGCCGGTCCCGCCTTTGAGGGGGTGGGTATTTCCTGCGGTATGCCTGCCATGGCGGGAGCCATCGACGAGGTAGCGTTGGTGAATGGGCAGTTGACTTCGCATGCCATCGGCGGTGGCAAATCCGTCGGCATCTGTGGTAGCGGATTGGTGGATATTGCCGCCTGCCTGCTGGCAACGGAGGAAATGGACGTTAGCGGTTATTTGGACGGAGGGGTAACGCTGTGCGAGAACGTTTCCCTTACTCAAGAGGATATCCGCGCTCTGCAACAAGCGAAATCAGCGGTCAGCGCAGGTATACAAACCCTGTTGCGCCATGCCAACCTCACAGCGGATGGGGTGGAGATACTATACACCGCAGGCGGCTTTGGTAGCCGCATAAATGGACGCAACGCCGCCAATATCGGGTTAATACCTAGTGAGCTATCCACCCGTATACAGCCGGTAGGCAACGCTGCTTTGGAGGGCGCAAGCCGTCTGCTATTGGACGTGGCCACACATGACAGAATAGTCGATTTGGCAAGGCATATCCGTGTCATCGAACTGGCGACTGATCCCTATTTCACCGATCTTTTCATTCAAAATATGTCCTTTTAAAGGAGAAAACAGTGTTATGAAACAGAATTGGATCTGGCTGGACCCTACCCGCTACCCTGACGCGCAGACCACCGTCTACAATGGCTTTTGCGACAAGAAACCCAGTGATTATGCGGTTTGCGAGTTTGTAAAGTCCTATACCTTTACACAGAAAATTCGCAAGGCAACCCTCACATACAGCGGCGATACGGAGTTCCGCCTTTACTGCAACGGCGCTTTCGTTGCCACCGGCCCTGCCAACGTGGGCGGCGACTTCTTCATTGATAACGAAAAGCCTTGGCCCACCCATTTCACCTTCACCTCCGAGTTGTATCCCGATGGAAACACGCTGGATTTCCACGCTTGGGTGAAGATGATGCCGGTGCGTATCAACGAATTTTCCAAAGGCCACGGCGGTTTTATGTTGTACGGTTTGGTGGAGTTCGAGGATGGCACCACCGAGGAGATTACCACCGACTCCACTTGGCTATGCCGACAAAATCACGCCTATACCGCCCCCGATTGCTACGACGGCGGTCAGCCCGTGGACGCATATTCCAACGCTGTCGAGGTGGAGAATATCTGGCACGCCACCCCTGCGCCCATCCCGCCCCGCACGGAAAAAGACATCGGTGCAAACACCTTCACCGTGGCGGCAGGTGCGACCGAAGAGTTTGATTTTGAATATCCGCGCATTTATTCCTGTTTCATTCACCTGCTGGTCAAGACGGAGAGCCCCCTGCACCTGACGGTGCAGATGCGTGAAACGGAGAAAATTGAGGCCACCGAGCACCTTACCTTCACCTGCGACACGGAGTATATCAGCCCCGGCATCCGCAGTATCGGCGGCTATCACGTCATTGCCGAGAATCGGGGCGATACCCCTGCCGAGGTCACTCTGTCGATGCTGGAGACCCATTTCCCCATCACGGGTTGTGCCGTTACCGAGACCTCCGATGAGGACCTGAATCTGGTGCTGGACGTCTGCCGCCACACCCTCAAGCAATGTATGCAGATGTTTGAGTCGGAGAGTACCCTCCACTGCGAGCCGATGGCCTGCACCGGCGACTATTACGTAGAGGCGATGATGACCGCTCTGTCCTACGGCGACCTGCGCTTGGCGGAGTTTGATATTCTCCGCACCGCCGACATTCTGCGTGTCAAAGAGGGTGTGATGTTCCACACCACCTACAGTATGATTTGGGTGATGATGCTGTACGACGTCTACCGTTTCACGGGTCACACCGACCTGCTGCGGCAGTGTGCGGATGCGCTGGAGATTCTGCTGGAGCGTATGCACACCTACGTGGACGACAGCGGCATCGTGGAGAATCCGCCTTCCTTTATGTTCGTGGACTGGGTGATCGTGGACGGTATGACCCTCCACCGCCCGCCCAAGGCGTTGGGACAGACCTATCTCAATATGTTCTATTACGGCGGCCTCATCTACGGCGCTAAAATCTACGACGTGTTGGGGGATACCGCCAAGGCGGAGTTGTACCGCAACCGTGCCGCCGCCCTGAAAACCGCCATCAACGCTCTGCTGTACGACCCCGAGCGTGAACTGTACTTTGAGGGTCTCAACACCCCCTCCCGTACCGCGGACGGCTGGTGGTTGCCCCAGAACGTGGAGAAGCGGTATTACCGCCTGCACTCCAACGTGTTGGCGGCGCTGTTTGGGGTGCACGACAACCCTGCCGACCTGCTGACCCGTACCTTAGAGGACGATTCTCTCGGCTATTTTCAGCCCTATTTTGCCCATTTCGTGCTGGAGGCAGTGCGTGAATGCGGCCTGACCCATCGCTTCTCCCGTGAGATTTTGGATAGGTGGAAAAAGCCGATTCTCGATTGCCCCAAAGGCCTGCCCGAAGGTTTTATCTATCAGGAAAACTACGGCTTTGACCACAGCCACGGCTGGGGCGGTACGCCGCTTTACCATCTGCCCATGGTACTGTCCGGCCTCGAGATTTTGGAGCCGGGCTATAAGCGCATTCGCCTCAATCCCGACTTGTTGGGCTTTGCCCACGCCAACGTGGAGATTCCCACGCCTTACGGTACCATCCGCATCGAGATGCAGGAGGGCAAAGACCCCATCGTCACCATCCCCGACGGCATTATCGTGGAAGAACTTGGCGGTGTAACCGCCAAACATCACTGTGCGTAGCGCAACATCACTTTGGCTATGTCAAAACATCACGAAAAAGGCGGTGCACCAATGGGTGACACCGCCTTTTTTGCATCACTCAACTTAACCGCATAGTGAAAAAAACTCTCGTAGCGTGATATTGGAATGCTGTGTTTACCGTGCTACAATAGGGGCAGAAAGAAGCGCTGCTTTCCATCATTTGAATAGGAGGTATTTGCTGTGAAACTAAATATTGGAAAAACCATCAAGAGTTTGCGAAAGGAACGGGAGATTACGCAGGAGGAGTTTGCAGAAGTATTGGGCGTTTCCTGCCAGTCGGTCTCTCGTTGGGAAAACGAGTCCTGTTATCCCGACATCGAAATGATTCCCACTATTGCTGCTTTCTTCGGCATTTCCGTCGATCATCTGATGGGAATCGACGAGCAGGCGGAGAAAATGGCGGTTGACCGTTATTTGAACGATTTCCAAGCGGCCATCAGCGACGGCAACATTGACGATTGCATTCGTATTGCACGGGAGGGTGTGGCGGAGTTTCCCAATAACTACAAGTTGCTGAACAAGTTGATGTATGCCCTCTTTGTGGCTGGTGACGACACCGGAAATATTCCCGATTGGCAAGAGAATCGGAGTAAATATGATGCCGAGATTGTCGCTTTGGGCGAACGCATTATCAAGTATTGTCCCGATACGGAGATTCGTTTTGAAGCCACCTCACGATTGGCGTTTCACTATTGTGGATTGGGCAAAAAAGAACTTGGCCGCACCATCTACGAAACACTTCCCTCTATGAGTCATTGTAAGGAGCAGGCGATTTGGTGGGCGTTGTCGGAGGAAGAAAAATTGCCTTATGCGAGAGATTACCTGCGCAAGTCCTATGATGCGTTGTCTTATGCTCTTTACCGCTTGGTCGACTTGGTGCCTGCTGAGGACGCACTGAAAGTCATGGATAAAATGGATGCCTTGGACGCTCTTGTCTACGACAGCCATGCTTTCGAAGCTACTTGGAGTGACGTCAATATGGCTTGCCGCCGTGCTAAATGCTATGCCGCATTGCTTCGTTACGACGAGGCTGTTCAGCAAGTAAAACTTTCTGCTGAGTTGGCGATGGCATTTGACAACCGCCCCGAGGAGGAGAAAGTCACTTCTCTGTTGCTGGGCGAGCAGATTCGCAAGAGAAGCGATTTCGAGACGGCGGATTCTCGTCCGTTACGTGCGACTCTCCGTGATTCTTGGCTGGCGGACAAGGCGTTTGATTCGATTCGAGACAGCGACGCATTTCAGGAGATTTTGGAACAGCTGAAGTAACTAAAAATGAACCCCTCCCTGAGCATTCAGGGAGGGGTTCTGCACTTGGTAGAGTAGAGCAACGGCAAAGGGAGCTGTCAGCCGATAGGCTGATTGAGGGATCGTGATTGCTGTTATTTCGGTGGATTGTAGTGCATATACAGATTTTTCAGTGAATACTGCATAGTTTTCAATGCGCTGATATCGCCTTCGATATCCGTGCTTTCAACGGCATTTTCGGAAAAACCCATCATTTCCAGATACTTGTACGAATTGTAGAATTCATACTCCTTTGCAGTAATAGGGGTCACGTTTTTGATTTCGTTTTCTTCAAACGTAGCCACAAAGCCATAGTCAAAGACCCTGTCCAAATCTCTCATAAATCCAAGAACAAAGTATGTGTTTGTGTCCTCGTCAAATTCGATATGATCCAATGCCGTGTAATCATCAAAAGACACTTGTTTCACGAGCGAAAAATCCGAGGTATGGTAGATGGATATGGCGTAATGTAAACTGTCTTTGTGCCGTTCTATGTTTACAAATTGTTTTCCATCATCCGAAAAACAAAAACCACCATCCTGTGCTCCATCCACTTGTGAAAAACGAAATTTTTTAATTAGAGAACATGTTTCAAGTGAATACACAGCCAGCATGCCGGCGGTAGATTTCACTACAAAAATTCTGCCGTCAGGAGATAGGATAGGGGCATAGACGTAGATAATGTCTTTGAATTTTGCGATTTCATTATTGTTTTTGTCAAACAGATAGACGGTTTGTCCGGTACAACCAATCGAGAAGTTACCATTAGTCGTGTAACCTATAAATTTTTTCATTTACTCAATTCACCCACCAAATCTTCTTCCATCTTCTGCTTTACCGTGTCGGCGTCGTAGCCGCAACTGAAGAGATAGTACAGTTTTGCGACTGCCGCCTCGGTGGTCATATCGTAGGCGCACACTGCGCCTGCCTCTTTTAGGGCGGCGCTGGTTTCGTAGGTGCCCAGGGACACCGAACCCTTGAGACACTGGGAGCAGATCACCAGCACGGTGCCGTTGTCCCGCGCCTTGCGCACGATGGGCAGGATGGCGTCGGCGGTACCGGGGATATTGCCTGCGCCGAAGGTCTCCAGCACGATGCCCTTGAGGGACTCGGACATAATCTCCTCAAACAGCTCAAACTGAATGCCGGGGAACACCTTGATGATGCCGATGGGGATTTTCTTCAGCTCCTGCACGCGGAAATCGCCGTGGATCTCCCGCTGAGGAATCATATTGTTGTACTGGATGCGGGTGCCGATGTCCGCCAGCGCCGGATAGTTGGGGGAGGAGAAAGCGTACAGATCGGTGGCGCTGGTTTTGACACTGCGGTTGCCGCGCATCAGCTTGTTGGAGAAGCAGAGCGCCACCTCGTGAACGCGACCCTCGGCGGCGATGAGCATACTGGTCAGCAGATTATCCAGGCCGTCGTTGCGCACCTCAAACAGCGGGATCTGGGAGCCGGTGATGACCACGGGCTTGTCCAGATTTTCCAGCGAGAAGGAGAGGGCAGAGGCGGTGTAGGCCATAGTGTCGGTGCCGTGGAGGATGACAAAGCCGTCAAAGGCATCGTAGTGCTCCTCGATGATGCGGCCGATGCGGTTCCAGTCCAGCACCGTCATGTTGGAGGAGTCCAGCAGGGGATCCAACTCCAATAACTCCCATTGGGGCATAGAAGGGTCGCCCAGCGCAGGAATGCTCAGCAGAAAATTGCGCAGATACCCCGCTTTGGGGGCGTAGCCCGCTTCGGTGGGCACCATACCGATGGTGCCGCCGGTATAGATGAGCAGTATTTTCTTATCCATAGCCACACGCTCCTTCTGTAACCGCTGATTCAATCTTGTTCGCAATTCTCGGTGGCTATTTTTTTGCCAACATCGTCCAAAATGCTCGGCAATACATCCAGTATTGCCTGTGCTTTTGAACTTCTTTTGCGAAAAAACTATCTCACCGATAACCGCAAACCGCTTTAATCAGCGGTTACTTTTTAACTTTTTCATTATACCAAATTTCCATCGCCTCTGTCAATGGAGAGGGCAAAAAGAAACATTTCTGTAAATTATTTGTAATTACCTTGAAAAACGGTTTCGTTGGGTGTATAATAAACGGGACATTCCGAAAGGAGATTGACTATGGATTCGTTTTTTGAGCAGATTGTGAAGAAGAAAAAGGGCTTTGCCGAGTGGGCGGTTATTTTCGGCTCTATCTTATTGGGTTTGGTGTTGCTGGCGTTGGTGTGGCTGTTGGGTATCCTGCCCATCATCGCCACCGTGGGTATTATCTACGGCGTTTGGTGGCTGACCACCACCCGCAATGTAGAGTATGAGTATTGCGTCACCAATGGTGACATCGACGTGGATAAGATTGTGGCTCGTCGTAAGCGTACTCGCCTGGTGTCGGTGGCTGGTCGCAAGATTCGCGCGTTGGCTCCCTACGATCCCCAGAAGCCGCTGGGCAAGTTCCAGCGTACCGTGCTGGTGGCTCCCTCTGCTCAGGAGGAGGGTCTGTGGTATTTCACTTATCACAGCAAGAAGAACGGCGACACCTTGGTGGTGTTTATGCCGGACGAGCGCGTGTTGGGCGCTCTGTATGACGGTCTGCCTAAGTTAGTGCAGATGGATACCGCTCGTGCGGCACGCGAGGCCGGTTTGCCTGTGCCCGTTAAGCGCAGTATGGACGATTGATTTTCACAAAATGCCGCACGGAGTCCGTGCGGCATTTTTGGAATAGCGGTAAACGTATTTGGCTTCCCCTTGAGGGGAAGCTGTCAGCCGACAGGCTGACTGATGAGGTGTAGCCGTCCTCAGACGGCGTTATCTTTTTGCGTCCCGCACCACCTCATCCGACCTCGCCGACTTCGGCTATGCCGAATGTCGACTCGGCCACCTTCCCCTCGAGGGGAAGGCATTTTGCTGTGTAGCGGAGGAGGAAACTATGAATCAGCCAATTATTATAACCAAAGAATACGTGGCGCGGCATATCCGTCCTCGTGCGGCAGACAGTCACAAGGGCACTTTCGGCACCTTGCTCACCGTCTGCGGTAGTTACGGCATGGCGGGGGCAGCGTTGCTCTGCGCTCGTGGAGCACTGCGCAGCGGCGTGGGGCTGCTGCGTGCGGCGGTGCCGCAGAGTGTATATCCCTTGTTGGTGGATGCCATCCCCGAAGCGGTGTTTCTCCCGGTTGCAGAACAGGACGGCTGTTTCTCTGTCGATGCCATTCTCGCCCTGACCGATCCGCTGACCACCGCTGATGCCGTGGTGGTCGGTTGCGGTATGGGCGCAGGGGAGGGACGGACGGCGGTGGTGCGCCATATCCTTGCCCACAGCTCCGTCCCCGTGATTTTGGATGCCGACGGCATAAACGCCGTCACGCCGCATATATTGAAAGAGGAAACGAGATCGGCTCCTCTGATTCTCACCCCTCACCCCGGCGAAATGGCGCGACTGTTAGGTGTTTCCACCGCCGATGTGCAGGCCAATCGTCAAGCGGTTGCCTGCCGCTTGGCACAGGACGCCAACGCCGTAGTGGTGCTCAAGGGGCATCATACCCTCGTCGCCTCTCCTGCCGGAACCGTGATGGAAAATCACACCGGCAATTCCGGCATGGCAACGGGTGGCAGTGGTGACGTGCTGGCGGGTATCATCGGTAGTCTGCTTGCCCAAGGCTTGCCGCCGTACGAGGCGGCGGTGTGTGGCGTGTATCTCCATGGTGCGGCGGGCGATTTGGCCGCCGCCAAGCATTCCCAGCACGGTATGCTACCTACCGATTTGATCGAGGAGCTGTGTTCTCTGTTTCTGCAATTTGAGAAATAGGGAGCCTTGCGTATGAAGCGTTTTTTCGGCAAACTGTTGGCGGTTACCGCCGCCTTGCTCTGCCTGTGCGGATGCGGAAAAGAAGCCGCCATCGAACCCATCACCGACGGATTTACGGCACAAGCTACGATTCGCTACAAAGAGATGGACGTCAAGGGACAGTTCACCTGCGGTGACGACGGGCGGGTGACGATGGTGTTTACCGAGCCCAAATCGCTGGATGGCGTTTCCCTTGGTTGGACCGGCACCCAGATGCAGATGCGGCTGGGAGGGATGTCCATTGCGGTGGCAGAGGACAGTATGCCGGATGGCGGGCTGATCCGTTGTCTGGCGCAGGTGCTGTCCGGTGTGGAGCCGAAAAAGGGCAAAAAAGACGGCAAGGATTACGTCATCCAGAGTGATGCCGAGGGTACCGCCTATACCCTCGTCTGCGACGCCGCAACCGGGTTGCCGAAATCGTTGTCGGTGCCGGATGAAGGCCTGACAGCAGAGTTTTCGCAGGTAACGGTACTATAACGATGAAAAGAGCCTTGGCGCAGTAGCGCCAAGGTTCTTTTTTTGTCACTGCCTTGTCCCAACGAACATACTATGTCGTATAAAAATCTTTTTGTGCGGTCATACTGAGTGTGTAAAAAACATAGGAGGTGACAGACGGTGACGGTACATCGGGGAGATATTTATTATGCCGATCTTAGCCCTGTGGTGGGATCGGAGCAAGGGGGCATACGTCCCGTTTTGATTGTGCAGAACGACGTGGGCAATCGCTTCAGCCCCACGGTGATTGCGGCGGCTATCACCAGCCAAAAGGGCAAGACCGACCTGCCCACGCACATCCGTTTGCAGGCTGTGGGAAGCGGGCTAGCCAAGGATTCCATCGTATTGTTGGAGCAGATACGCACGCTGGACAAGCAACGGCTTAAGGAGCGGATGGGACGCTTGGACGATGCTTCTATGAATCGGGTGGATCGGGCGTTGCAGGTAAGTTTTGGACTGGTTGCAACGGAATAGGACAGAGTTGCCCTTGCATATAGGTGAAGCAGAAAGACGTAAGGAGTGGTGTCTGTGACCGATTGGAAAGCGTTGTGGCAAAAGTATAAACCCATTGTCTTGCAGGTGGCGATTGCTCTGCTGGCGGGTGGCTTAGCCTCCTTGCTTGGCGGAGAAACCGCGTCGCTGTACGAGGGACTGGTGTCGCCGCCGTTGGCTCCCCCCGGCTGGGTGTTTCCCGTGGTGTGGACGGTGCTGTATATCTTAATGGGTATTGCCGTCGGCATTGTGTCGAAATCGGGGGATGTGGACAGAGGCAAGGCAATGACGCTGTACTATATCCAACTGGGTATAAACGTGCTGTGGCCGCTGATTTTCTTCCGTTTGGAATGGATTTCGGTAGCGGCGGTGTGGCTGTTATTGTTGACGGTGACGCTGTTTGCTACTTGGTGGCGGTTCCGTGCGATTAACAACGTGGCGGGTTGGCTGTTGGTTCCGTATCTCTTGTGGTGTCTGTTTGCACTGTATTTGAATATCGGCTATGCCGTTCTCAATTAATCGAAAGGGGTGTCGCAAGACACCCCTTTTTGCTGTTCTATTTGTGGTTGCTGCCGCGTATGTATGGACAAGAGGTGAGGACAGGCGTGACAAGCTGTGAAGGATTGCGTCCCTATCTGCCGTCCCTTTGGTTGGATGCGTTGGAGAGGGTGTCGGAAAACGTACAAGAAATTCGTCTGCGGGCGGATGCGCCCGTAATGGTGTCGTTGCCGCAAGGGGAACGCTATTTAACCCGTTACGGACTGTCGTTGGTGCGTCAACCCGACGTGCTGTTGTGCTCCCGTTCGCAGTTGGAGGCCTGTTTTTTGGCGTTTTGCGGTCACTCGGTCTACGCCCATCAATGGGAACTGGAGCAAGGTTACGTGGCGGTGGCTGGTGGCATTCGCGTGGGGGTGGCGGGCACCGCCGTCCTGCGTGACGGCGGTGTGACGGCAGTACAGCAGGTCTCCGCCCTATGTATCCGTCTGCCGCATCGTGTGGCGGGTTGTGCCCATTCTCTGTTGCCGCTGGTGCGGGAGGGGAACGTTCCTGTCAGTACCCTTTTGGTGGGGCCACCCTCCTGCGGCAAAACCACCCTCTTACGGGATTTGGCGGCGCAGCTATCCGCTCGACACCTCCGCGTGGCGGTGGTGGACGAGCGAGGTGAACTGTCGCTGGACGATGCGCTGTATGGCTGTGACGTCCTGCGCGGTTATCCCAAAGCGGTGGGAATTCGCCAGGCGGTGCGCTGTCTGGCGCCCGATTGTATTCTGCTGGACGAATTGGGGGACGGCGCCGAAATGCAGGCGGTAGCGGATTGCGCTCACGCCGGTGTGGCGGTCATAGCCACCCTCCACGGTTACGATCCGCGACAGATGGCTCAACAGCCTTTTGTGTGCACGTTGATCGGACGCCGTGTGTTCTCACGTTGGATCTTTCTGACAGGGCGGGAAACACCCGGACGGATACGGAGTTGCTACATACCGGAGGTGACGCCCGATGGGGTGGATTGGCGGATTGTTGATGGTGGTCGCAGGCACGGGGATGGGGTTGTATGCGTCCCATCGTCTGCGACGGCGGGTGGTGTTTTTGGAGACTTGCGGAAGAGTACTGCAAGCGCTATGGCAGGAGATGCGTTACACCGCTCTGCCGATGCCGGACCTATGGCGACGGTTGGCGCAACATGAGGCTTTTGCCGCCTTCTCCTTGGTGCAGGATGTGGCAAAGGACGTGTCCGACACCCCTTTTTCCTCTGCGTTTTCCACTGCCGTATACAAGGCAGTGGGGGAGGATCTGCTGTTGCCACCCGCCCGCCAATTGTTGTTGGCGTTTGCCGAAGGATGCGGTCACACCGATCTTGACGGTCAGCAGCGGCATATCGAATACTACCGCACCCTGTTGGCGGCGCAGGAGGAGGAATCCCGCCGTGTGTGGCAGGAGAAGGGGCGATTGTATCGGGTACTGGGTCTCACCGGCGGTGTCGCGCTGATGCTATTGCTGATGTAAGGAGAAACGCTATGGATGTGGATTTGATATTCAAGATCGCCGCCATCGGTATCATCGTATCGGTGCTCAACCAACTGCTCATCCGCTCAGGGCGGGAGGAGCAGGGAATGCTCTTAACGCTGGCAGGACTCATTGTGGTGCTGTCCATGGTGGTGGTGCAGATCAGTGATCTGTTTGCCACCGTCAAATCGGTGTTTGGCCTATGACCCACATAGAGGTGCTGGTGACCGCCGTGGGACTATTGCTGTGCGGTGGCTTATTGTCTGCCGTGCTTCGTCCGCAACGCCCCGAACTGGCGGTGTGCCTAAGTTTGTTGGCGGGCGTGTTGGTGGTGGGGATGTTGTTACGGCAATTATCCCCCTTCGTTGCCGCTTTGCGGCGGATGACCGCCTTGGGCGGAGTGGGGGAGAATCATCTCGGGGTAGTGCTGCGCGGTGCCGGCATCTGTCTTGTTACCCAGTTGGCGGCGGATACTTGTCGGGATGCGGGTGACTCCGCCTTGGCCGGCAAAGCAGAGCTGACCGGACGGATTTTACTGCTTTTGTTGGCGGTGCCGCTGTATGAGGAGATTCTTACCCTGATTGTAGGTGTCATCAACGGACAGGCGGTGATGGGATGACGGCCGAAAACTTTGAGATGTACGCTCAGCAGGTGCAGGCCAGCGGCGCAGGCGACCTGCCGCAACGTCTGCCGCAGGATGTGCAGGCATTGTTGGAGACACTGGACTTGAACTCCCTTGATCCCTCTGCTTATGCACAACTGCAGTTTAGCGACGTTGCCCAGATGCTGGCGGATTTGTTGTTTCGACAGGCAGCGGGACCACGGCAAACCATCGGTATGTTAATTGCCGTTGTGTTGCTCTGCGGTGTGTTTACCGGCTTGGACGGGGCAACGGGCGGATTGTCGTTGCGGCGCAATTACCAAGGGGTCGCGCTGTTGGCGGCGGGGGGAGCGGTGTTGGTGCCGCTGTTTTCGCTGTTTTCTCGCGTATGGGAAACCATCCAGCAGGTGACGGTGTTTCTCTCTTCTTACATACCGGTGTACGGCGCGATCCTAATGACCGGCGGCAAGGCGGTCAGTGCCGTATCCTATCAAACCACGCTGATGGCGGCGATTCAGTTGCTGTTGTGGTTGGTGCGTGGTGTGGTGTTTCCGCTACTACTGGTATCGTTGGCGCTGGGGTGTACCGGCTCGGTGGCGGAGGGATTTTGCTTAGATCGCTTCAGCACCACCATCCATAAGGGCACGCTGTGGGTTCTGGGGCTGTTTTCTACATTGTTTACGGGCTTTTTGTCGCTGCAGCAGATGGTGACCGCGGCAGGGGATACTCTTAGCGGACGGGCCATCAAATTTTCGCTTTCCAGTTTTGTGCCGGTGGTAGGTGGGGTGCTCAGTGAAGCGTATAACACCGTCATCGGTTGCGGCACGTTGCTCCGCTCTACTGTGGGGGCCTTTGGTCTGGTGTCGGTGGTGTTGGTAATATTGCCGCCCTTGCTGTCCTGCGTGTGCTGGAATTTGGGGTTGCATCTGGCGGGCGGTGCCGCGGCTTTGTTTGGGTTGGACACGCTGGAGAAACTCTGCCGCACCGCGGCAGGGGCTGTGCGGGTACTGATCGCGGTGCTGGCGGTGTTTGCGCTGCTGATGATCCTCTCCACCTCCATCGTGGCTTCAGCGGGGAGGTGAGGGCGTGGCGGGTATACAAACGTGGGCGGTGGCGGTGTGTACCGCCGCTGTGGTGTGTACGTTGTTGCGGTATTTGTTCCCCGATAGTCGCTTGGGACAGCAGGGACGTATGCTGCTTCCTTGCTTGTTCCTGTGTGTGCTTTTGTCCCCTGTTTCCGGGCTTTCTAAGTCTGTCAAGCTACCTAGCTTTACAGGAGAAAACGCCGCCGATGCCACACAAATCACCGCCCGTATGCGCCAACAACTGACGGTGCAGGTGAACGACACTTTATTGCAGATGGTGAATCAATCCTTGTCCGGTTATGGCTGGTCAGCGAAAAAAGTGGTGACGGATATGGATATTGCGCAGGACGGTAGCATACGTATGGGACAGATCACCCTATATGTGGACGAGAAGACGGCACGCAGTGCCACCGCAGTGAAACAGGTGGCGGAAAAGCGATTGGGTATGGAGGTGGAGGTGGCGGTATGGGAAGATACGGATGGTTGACGTTCTGGCGAGCTTGGAACAGGGACAAGACGATACGCTTATTGTTATGGATTGGTTTAGCGGGCATGCTGCTCATCGCTGTGTCCGAATGGTTCCCTCGCCGCGACAAAAAGACAGAGCAAACCGCCGCCGTCACCCTGACCGGAGCACAGGTGGAGTGGGCGCTGGAGCAGCGCATTGCTGGCCTACTCCGTCAGGTGGAGGGGGTGGGGTCATGTCGGGTGATGGTGACGCTGGAGAAAGGCAGTGAGTCGGTGTACGCCGCCGATATCGTTTCGACAGCTGGTGGGGACGGGTCCACCTCGTTGAGCGAGCATTACTTGACGGTGGATACCGCCGCAGGACCGGCGGGATTGTTGCTCACCCGATTGGAACCTACCGTCAAAGGGGTGGCGGTGGTGTGCGACGGCGGTGGAACCCCCGCCGTGCAGCAGCGGGTGATACGGGTGGTTTCCACCGCCTTTCACATTTCAGAACGGCGCGTATGCGTGGTCAAACAAGAGTAGGAGGCAATGGGAATGAAGCGATTTTTGAAGAAAAAGCAGTGGATGATGGTGGCGCTGATAGGTGCTTTGGGATTGGCGGTGTACCTTAACTTTTATCTCGTGGGGGATTCCTCTGCTTCGCTGAAGGCGGGGGAGAATCTGCCGACCAATAAAGAGGATAGCCATCTGGGGGACGCCACTTTTGTGGGGGCAGAGCCGCAGGAGGAAACGTATTTTGACGAAGCCCGTGCTACCCGCACCGCCGCGCGTGAGGAGGCGTTGGCCATTATCCAAGAAGTGTTGGACAGCGCACAGGCCTCCGCGGAGGATAAGGCGCAGGCCACGCAAAAGGCCACCGCCATCGCCGAAAACGTGTTGCAGGAAAGCAATATCGAGAATCTCTTGTTGGCGAAAGGATTCGTCGACAGTGTGGTGTATATCGACGGAGAACGATGCAGCGTGGTGGTACAGTCGGAAGGTCTGCAGCAGCAGGAAAGTTTGCAGATTTTACAGATCGTGGTGTCTCAAGCGGACGTGGCGGCAGACAAAGTGCAGATTATGTCCGCCGATGCATAAAAAATTGCGTTTTTCTGCAATAAAATATTGCTTATTTCTAACTTTGTGTTATAATAGAGTAGAAAAGTAGGATGGCGGGGTGTATATTCCCCCTCTTTCCGCCCCAAATTATGATTATGACCGCTGTGCGGACAACACAAAGGAGGAATCCCGATGGAGACCAAGAATTTTAAATCTGCAGCCGGTAGCTGCATCATTTCCGAGAGTGTGATGGCTTCGATCGTCGCCACCGCCGCCACGGAGACCAAGGGTGTGGCCGCTCTGGCGGGTCATGCAACGGACATCCGTGGTATAATCTCCCGTGATGAGGCCGCTCGTGCCGTGCGTGTGACCAACACCGCCAACGATACCGTGTTGGATGTTTACATCACCCTCAAGCAGGGCGCCAAGATTCAGGACACGGCTCTGGAGTTGCAGCAGAACATCAAGACCGCTGTCCAGTCCATGACCGGCAAGCCGGTCACCCGCATCAACGTCCACGTAGAAGGCGTGGCTGTTGGTGGACAGAAAGCCTGATTTCCACAGGCCCTCTACAAAAGGGTAGAGGGCCTTCTTGCTATGCCGGATTGTATAAATATACGAAAGATGAAAGTGGAGGGGATACCAAATGTCCAGAAGAAAATCCCGTGAGCAGGCTTTTGCCCTGCTGTTTGAAAAATCCTTTAACGATCTGCCGGTGATGGATTTGGCAGAGGGGGCACAGGATGCCCGTGAGTGTATCATCGAGCCTTTTGCGCTGGAGTTGGCGCAGGGTGCCGAGGAGAAACTGGCGGAGGTGGATGCCCTGATCGAGGCTAATTCCCATAAGTGGAGCCATAATCGTATCTCTCGTGTGGCCTTGGCGGTGTTGCGTCTGGCTATCTATGAGATGAAGTTCTACGACGCCACTCCCGACAGTGTTGCCATCAATGAGGCGGTGGAGCTGGCCAAACGTTACGGCGGCGAGGAGGATTCCTCCTTTGTCAACGGCATTCTGGGTAGCATCTCCCGCGCAGAGGCATGAGCGGCTACTTAGGGCTGGACACCAGCAACTACACCACCTCTGTCGCTTATTGGGCACAGGGGGCGGATAAGCCTGTGCAGGCTAAACAGCTCCTACCGGTCAAGACGGGAGAAATGGGTCTGCGCCAGAGCGACGCCGTGTTTCATCATACCCGCCAGCTCCCCGATGTGATGGAGCGGCTGACCGAGGCAATGGCCGGCGGTATTGCCGCTGTGGCGGCTTCCGACCGCCCTCAGCAGGTGGACGGCTCGTATATGCCGTGCTTCTTGGTGGGTGTAGGTGCTGCGCGCCAGTTGGGTGCGGCGCTGGGTGTACCGGTGCATTTCTTCACCCATCAGCAGGGTCACATTATGGCGGCGCTGACCGGTGCAGACTGTCTGCATCTGCGTCAGGCGCCCTTTTTGGCTTTTCACGTGTCCGGCGGCACCACCGATGCGTTGTTGGTGGAGCCGGATGCCGATTGCATCATCCGCTGTCGGGTGGTGGGTCATTCGCTGGATCTTAAGGCGGGTCAGCTTATTGACCGCGTAGGCGGTATGTTGGGCTTGCCTTTCCCCGCCGGACCGGCACTGGAGGCGCTGGCCGCACAGGCACAGGGTACCTATCGTGTGCGGCCCACCCTCAAGGGATGCGATTGCCACCTGTCGGGTGTGGAGAACCAGTGTCGTGACCGTTTGGCGGCAGGTCAGCCGCCTGCTGAGGTGGCACGCTTTTGCTTGGATAGCGTTCGTGCCGCTGTGACGGGTATGACAGAGGCTCTGCTGGCAGAGTACGGCGACTTGCCGTTGGTCTACGCCGGCGGCGTGATGTCCAATACGATGCTTAAGCAGACGTTAACCGATCGCTTCGGCGGTCATTTTGCACCGCCGGTGTATTCGGCGGATAATGCGGCGGGTATTGCCTGCCTGTGCCGCATCAAGGAGGAAGACCGATGAAAGTCATATCGGTAGGACAGCTCAACCGCTACGTCAAGAATCTGCTGGAGAGCGATCGCAATCTGGCGGCGGTATACATTGGCGGTGAGATATCCAACTTCACCAATCACTATAAGACGGGACATCTCTACATGACCCTCAAGGACGACACCGCCGCTGTCAAGGCGGTGATGTTTAAGGGCAATGCGTCTAAGTTGGCCTTTGCCCCCGAGGACGGTATGCGGGTTATCGTGCGTGCCCGCGTGTCGCTGTACGAGGCGGGCGGTGCCTTCCAGATTTACATCGAGGAGATGCAACCCGATGGCGTAGGTGCCTTGCAGGTGGCCTACGAACAATTGAAGAAGAAACTGGCGGCAGAAGGGCTGTTTGACGAGAGTCGCAAGCGTTCCTTGCCGCCGTATCCCACCCGTGTGGGTGTGATTACGTCGCCTACCGGTGCGGCGGTGCGGGATATTCTCAACGTCCTCGGTCGCCGTTATCCTCTGGCGCAGGTGGTGTTCTGTCCCGTGCTGGTACAAGGTGACGGCGCCGCACCTTCCATTGTGAATGCCATCCAGCGGTTTAACGCCGCCAAGGCCGCTGACGTGCTGATTGTTGGTCGTGGTGGCGGCTCCATTGAGGATCTGTGGGCGTTCAACGAGGAGATGGTTGCCCGCGCTGTGGCGGCATCCGCCATCCCCGTCATCTCCGCCGTGGGGCACGAAACCGACTTTACTATCTGCGATTTTGTGGCGGATCTGCGTGCGCCTACTCCCTCTGCCGCGGCAGAGCTGGCGGTGCCGGATCGGGCTCGTTTGTGGTCGCAGGTGCAGATGTTGGGTTCTCGCTTGACCATCGGTTGCCGCGGCGTGCTTACCGCTGCCGAGGCACGGCTGAAACTATTGAAGGACAAGCGGTGCCTGTCTGCACCGCAATACTATACCGAGGAGCAGGCCATGCGCCTGGATTACCTCACCCGTCGCTTTGCCTCTGCTGCCCAGCGGCAGTTGGGTACGGCGGACCGTCGTTTGGCCGCGGCGGCGTCCAAGCTGGATGCCCTGAGCCCGCTAAAGGTGCTGGGTCGTGGCTACACCATCGGCTACACCGCCGACGGTGAGGTGCTGGATAGTGTCTCTCGTGTCAAGGTGGGGGACAGCGTGAGTCTGAAATTGGCGGACGGTACGGTGGATTGTACCGTCACGGATATGCGGGAGGAAATGTGATATGGCTGAATTAACTTTTGAACAGGCGATGACCCGCTTGGAGCAGATTGTGGCAACCTTAGAGGGTGGACGCTGCACCTTGGACGATTCTCTCAAGTTGTTTGAAGAGGGAACCCAGTTGACCGCCTATTGCGCCGAGCAGATTAAGACGGCGGAGCAGAAGATTATCAAGCTCACCTCTGTGGAGAGCGGTGAGGACAGCGAAGGTCTGTCCGACCGCCAGGGCGAGGATATGGGTGCCGAATTGTCTTTGTAATCGAGGAGATACTATGGGTATTTACACCAACCAACTACAGGCACACTGCGACCGCTTTGAGGCGGCGTTGCCTGCCTATATGCCGGCTACCGGCGGATTGCAGACGGTGGTAGCGGAGGCTATGGCTTATGCCTGCGCCGACGGCGGCAAGCGGATTCGCCCGGTGCTGACGCTGGAGTTTTGCCGCCTGTGCGGTGGCAATCCGGAGGCGGCAATGCCGGCCGCGGCGGCTATCGAGATGATCCACTCCTACTCGTTGGTCCATGATGACCTGCCTTGTATGGATAATAGCCTTTTGCGTCGCGGTAAGCCCTCCACCCACGCGGTGTACGGCGAGACCATGGCTCTCCTTGCCGGTGACGGCCTGCTGAATTTGGCTTTCGAGACCATCCTGTCTCCCAAGAATCGTGGTTCCCTCACCGCCGAAGGTGTGTTGGGTGCCGCCTCTGCACTGGCGGATGCCGCCGGCATTGAGGGCATGGTGGGCGGTCAGGTGATTGATCTTGCCAACGAGGGTAAGCAGATTGACCTCGCCACCTTGGAGGCTTTGCAACGGGGCAAGACGGCGGCTCTGCTGATTGCCGCCTGCGTGATGGGTGCCCGCTTGGCGGGTGCCACTCCCGCATTGGAGCAGGCCGCTCGCACCTTTGGCGAGGGTATCGGTCTGTCTTTCCAAATCATCGACGACATCTTAGACGTCACCGCCGACGCTGCCAAATTAGGCAAGCCGGTGGGTAGCGACGCCGAAAACGAAAAGACTACTTACGTATCTCTGCTGGGTTTGGAGGAGGCGCGTCGCCTGGCGGCGCAGCGTACCGACGAGGCGGTGGAGGCGCTGGCCGTGTTTGGCGATGCCGCCGACAGCCTGCGTCAGCTGGCGACAGCTCTGCTGAATCGAGATCACTAAAAAGGGTGACGGTTTTATGAAGAGATTGGAACACATCCATTCTCCTAAGGATATCAAAAAACTGAATACCAAAGAGCTCACCGACCTATGTACCCAGTTGCGGCATAAGATGGTGGACACCGTTTCCCGCACCGGCGGCCATTTGGCCTCCAATCTGGGTACGGTAGAGTTGACGGTGGCCATGCATCGGGTGTTCACCACCCCCAAGGATACCATTGTCTGGGATGTGGGACACCAGTGCTATGCTCACAAATTGCTCACCGACCGCTATGCCCGTTTTGATACCTTGCGCCAGCAGGGGGGCATCAGCGGTTTCCCCAATCCTACTGAGAGCGTCCACGACGCCTTTGTGGCAGGTCACAGCTCCACCTCCATTTCGGTGGCCAACGGCATCGCCAAGGCCAAGGCGCTGACGGGGGATAAGGGTTACACCATCGCCGTCATCGGTGACGGCGCTCTCACCGGCGGCTTGGCCTACGAGGGCCTGAGCAATGCCGGTCGCAGTGACGACCGACTGATTGTGGTGCTCAATGATAACAAGATGTCCATCAGCGAAAATGTGGGCTTTGTAGCGCGGTACCTCTCGCACCTGCGCAGTCGTGTGAAGTACGTGCGCGGCAAGCAGAAGATTACTAAGATTTTGATCCACACGCCGCTCATCGGCCGTCCGCTTAATGCGCTGATGCACCGTGCCAAGCGCCGTATCAAGCGTTCGGTCTTCTCGAGTACCTCTTTCTTTGAGAATATGGGTTTCCACTATATGGGTCCCGTGGATGGACACGATCTGGACGACCTTATCGAGGCGTTCCGCGCCGCTAAGAGCGTAGGCAAACCGGTGGTACTCCACGTCAACACTATCAAGGGGAAGGGTATGCCTTACGCAGAGGAAAAACCGGACACTTATCACGGCATTTCTCGCTTTGATCCCGATACCGGTGTGCCTGTGGGCGGCGGTGAGAGTTTTTCTTCCCGTTTCGGTCAGGCTCTCTGCGCTTTGGCGGAGAAGGATAGTCGCATCGTGGCGGTGACCGCCGCCATGGTCAAGGGTACTTGCTTGGATGGATTTGCCGAAAAATATCCCTCCCGCTTCTTCGATACGGGTATTGCAGAGGAACACGCCGTTACCTTCTCGTCCGGTATGGCACGCGGTGGTCTTTTGCCTGTGTTTGCGGTGTATTCCACCTTCTTACAGCGCAGTTACGACCAGCTTATCAACGATACCGCTTTGATGAATAACCACGTGGTATTAGCCATCGACCGTGCGGGTGTGGTGCCGGACGATGGCGAGACCCACCAGGGCATTTATGACGTGGCGATGTTGGCCACCATTCCCAATGTAACTATGTATGCTCCCTCCAATTTCAAGGAGTTGGAGCTGCATCTACGTAAAGCAATCTACGACACTACCGGTATTGCTGCCGTTCGCTACCCCAAGGGTGGCGAGGATACGGCGTTGGCCGATTACGAGCCTGTCGATCGACCTTATGTATTGGATGAGGACGGCCGGGAACTGTTATTGATCACCTATGGTCGCACCTATGGCGAGGCGTTGGCATTGAGTCGCCGCTACCGCGAAGCGGGCAAATCGGTGTCTGTCCTCAAACTCAACCGCGTTCTGCCTGTGGCAGACGAGGTGTTGGCACTGGCGGCGCAGTATAAGTGCGTGCTGGTGCTGGAGGAGACCCGCGGCGGCGTGGGAGACCTGCTTGGTAGCCGCTTAATGCAGGCAGATTACCGCGGTCATTACGCTGTTCGCGCTATTGAGGAGACCTTGGGCGCTTGTACCACGGCACAAGGCTTGCATCGCGTGGGCTTGGACGCTGCCGGTATTGAAAAGTTCGTGAAGGCCCATACGGAGGGCGTTTATGGACGGTAAAGGTGAGCGCCTTGACGCCTATCTGGTGGCGGTGGGAACCGCCAGCGGACGGGAGAAGGCAAAGGAAATCATCGAAGCGGGCTATGTCACGGTGAATGGCACCGTCGTTACTAAGGCATCCCGCCGTATTACATCCACCGATACGGTGGTGTGTGCTGCCCCTACCCAAAAATACGTGGGTCGTGGCGGGTATAAGTTGGAAAGGGCCATCGAGGCGGCAGGAGTATCTCTTGCCGATGCGGTGGCGATGGACGTAGGCTCTTCCACCGGTGGTTTTACCGATTGTATGTTGCAAAACGGAGCCGCTCAGGTGTATGCCGTGGACGTTGGCCACGACCAGTTGCATCCTACCCTGCGGGAGAATCCCCGTGTGGTGGTGCTGGAGGGTACGGATATTCGTAGTGAAGCACTTGCTGCTACTGTGGCGGCGGGTAGTATCACTTTCTGCTCGGTGGACGTGTCTTTTGTGTCTTTGAGCAATGTCTTGCCCGCAATTTTACCCTATTTGGCACCGAACGCCACGTTGGTGTGCTTAATCAAACCCCAATTTGAGGCGGGGAAAGCCGCCATCGGTAAGCACGGTGTGGTGAAGGATCGCAAGGTCCACGCACAGGTGCTGTCCCGTCAGTTGTGCCTGTTTGCCGAGAATGGGCTTGTCCCCGTATGGTTGGGCCATTCGCCCATCACCGGCGGCGAGGGAAACATTGAATACCTGGCTGTGCTGTGCCGCAACGTTACCGCTGTTCCCGCGTGGGACACGGCGAACGTCGTGCAAACAGCCTTTGAACAACTCAAATAGTTTGGGAGGAGGGAACGGTATGTTGATTGCCGTGGTTCCCAATCAGGTTAAAACGGAAAATAACGCCTTAACACAGATGGTGGCTCAGCGTTTGGCGCAGTTGGGAGCCAACGTGCGGGTGGTATGCAGTGACGCCAGTTTGCCCGCAATGGCACAGCTGACCGAAGCCCTGAACGGTTGCGATATGGCTATCGCCATCGGCGGTGACGGCACCATCGTTCACGTGGCTAAGTCTGCGGCGGAGGTAGGATGTCCCGTATTGGGCATCAACGCCGGTCATCTGGGTTTCTTGGCAGGTTTAGAGGCGGATGAATTGGATCTTTTGCCCGCCTTGCTCAAGGGCGATTACGCCGTGGACGAGCGCGCATTGTTAGAAGTGACTATACATACCGAGAAAGAGGACGTCATCCGCTATGCCCTCAACGAAGCGGTGGTGTCTCGTGGCGGTTTGTCCCGTTTGGTGGACGTGATGGTGACTGCCGACGGCGGCGAGGTGCTTTCTTGCCGTGGTGACGGCGTGATTATCGCCACCCCCACCGGCTCTACCGCCTATTCCTTGTCTGCCGGTGGTCCTGTGGTGGATCCCTCGGTGGACTGCGTGTTGCTCACCCCCGTGTGTCCTCATTCGTTGGACTCCCGTCCTCGCGTGTGGCCGGGTGGGGTGGTGCTGACCGCCACCGCAGTGGCGGCTGACGGCGTTCCCGCCTACGTGACGGTGGATGGTGAGGAGAGCATTCTGCTGACCGCCACCGATACCGTCACCATTCGTCGGGCAGAAACGACTGTCCGTTTGCTCCGCTTGCGGTGCGATACCTTCTACGAGCGCCTGCGCCGCAAATTATCCGATAGGAGATGAGTGTATGAAAACCAGACGACACGCGAAGATTTTAGAAATTATCAATAATATCGCCGTAGAGACCCAGGAGGAATTGCAGGATCATCTGCGGCAGGCAGGCTATGCGGTGACCCAGGCCACCGTTTCCCGCGATATTAAGGAGTTGCGCCTGATTAAGAGTCCCGTCCGTGGCGGCGGCTATCGCTACACCACTGCCAAGGGTGGTCACGAGCCCATCTCTGCGAAGTTCCATTCCATCTTCGGTGGATCGGTGGTGCGGGTGCAGTACGCCCAGAATATCGTGGTGGTACATTGCCTGCCCGGTATGGCGCAGGCCGCCTGTGCCGCTATGGATTCTCTGCATTGGGATCAGGTCATCGGCACCCTGGCGGGTGACGACACCTTCATTTGCATTGTGACCAGTGAGCGTGACGCGGAAGATTTGGTGATTGAGCTAAAGAAAATGCTCAGCGAAACGGAAGGATAAGTTGGTATGCTGCAAAGCTTACATATTGAAAACGTAGCGGTGATTGAAAAGACCGATATCACCTTTGGCAAGGGGCTGACTGTACTCACCGGTGAGACCGGTGCGGGTAAGTCCATCGTCATCGACGCCATCAACGCTCTGTTGGGCGAGCGCATCACCCGCGACGTGGTGCGTCACGGGGCTGACCGCGCCTATATTGCCGGCGTGTTTGACGAGTTGCCGCAGGAGGTGCTTCACTTCCTGCAGGAGCAGGAGCTGAGTCCCGAGGAGGACGGCACCCTGTTGATTCAGCGTTCCCTCACCGCCGACGGAAAGGGCAGTTGCCGCGTAGGCGGTCGACCTGCCACGGTGTCCGTTCTGCGTCAGTTGGGACGGATGTTGGTGAATATTCACGGACAACACGAGAATCAGGCGCTACTCTCGGTGGAACGCCACGTGGAGTATTTGGACCGTTTAGGCGTCCCCTCCGAGGTGATTGTGGAGTATGGCGAGGCTTACACAGAGTACTGCCGCATTCACCGCGCGATCAAGGCGGTAACCATGGACGAGCAGGAAAAGGAGTTCCGCATCGCCCAACTCACCCAGTGGATTTCCGTGTTGGAACAGGCCGGTATCAAAGTAGGGGAGGAGCAAGAGCTCCTTTCTCGCCGTGAGTTGGCTCGCCATGGCGAAAAGTTGGCGGGACATCTGCGTTTGGTGCGCGGTGCTATGGAAGATGATGAAAACGGCGGTGAGAGTGGTGTGCTCACCCGCCTGACCGAGTCGGTGGCCGCTCTGCAGGCTGCCGGTCGGATTACCGACGACTTGGCGGATTTGGCCAAGCGATTGCAGAGTTGCCTGTATGATGTGCAGGCGGTGGCAGAGGAAGCCGCCGACTTTGAGGCACGCCTCTGCTTTGATGAAAACGAACTCAACGCCTTGGAGGATCGCTTAGCGCTCATCGGGAGACTGATGAAGCAGCATAACGTCACCGACGAGCAGGCTCTGCTGGATAAACTGGCACAGATGCAATCGGAACTGCAAAGCATGCAATCCTCCGACGCTTATTTAGCCGAACTGCAGCGGCAGTTGGGCGTGGCAAAGGACGCCACCATTGCTGCCTCCCGCCGCCTCACCGCCGCGCGTAAACAGGCGGCTGTCCGCTTCGAGCAGGATGTGCAGGCGCAACTGGCCTTTATGGATATGCCTCACGTCCATCTGGCGGTGTCCATCGAGCCCACTGCTCTGACATCTATAGGTGGTGACGCGGTGGAGTTCCTCATTGCTTCCAACCCCGGTGAACCTCCCAAGTCCATTGCCAAGACCGCGTCCGGCGGCGAGCTGTCCCGTATTATGCTGGCACTCAAGAGCGTGCTGGCGCAGGTGGACGATATTGATACGCTGGTGTTTGACGAGGTGGATAGTGGTATCAGCGGTCGTGCCGCCGCTAAGGTGGGTACCCTGATGCGCCGCATCGCCGCCAAGCGGCAGGTGCTGTGCGTTACCCATTTGGCACAGATTGCCGCCTGCGGACACACCCACCTCTATGTGAGTAAGTCGGTGTCCGATGGCCGTACCTACACCGCTGTCAGCGAACTGGATGAGGATAGTCGTTTGCAGGAGTTGGCACGCATTATGGGTGGTACGGTTACCGAAGCGACCTTGTCCGCGGCACAGGAGCTGCGGCGATTGGCAAAGGAGGATGCTGTATGAGTAGATTGAAAGGCTGGGCGAAACGAATTAAGGAAAAGCGCGCCCTAAACGATCCTGCCAATATGACCGAAGAGGAGCGTATCGCTCACGAAAAATATGTGGCAGAACTCAACGAGAAGAATCAAAAAACAGTGAAGATTGTCTGTGTAATTTTGTGGTGCGTTATTATGGCGGCGTTGGTGGTTTTGCTGGTGTTGGACGTAAAAAACAATGTGAGTCCGGCCAAGATTTTGTTCCACGGTGTTGCTACGGCCATTGTTGCCGTGTTGGCGTTGCCTCGTGTCATGGACTTTTTCGCTGTCAGAACGCGTAAACCCAAGCGATAATAACGGTTAAGAGCTTGACAAAGCCGTTACAAATAAGTATAATAACCCCAATTTCTATAAGGAGAGATACCAATGACCGTTTATGAAGAGTTGGTAGCCCGTGGTCTGATCGCCCAGGTTACCGACGAAGAGGAAATCAAGAATCTGATCAACACCGGTAAGGCTACGTTCTATATCGGTTTCGACCCCACTGCCGACAGCCTGCACGTGGGTCACTTTATGGCTCTGTGCCTGATGAAGCGTTTGCAGATGGCGGGCAACAAGCCCATCGCCCTCATCGGCGGCGGCACCGCCATGATCGGTGACCCCTCCGGTCGCACCGATATGCGTTCCATGATGACCCGTGAGACCATCCAGCACAACTGCGACTGCTTCAAGAAGCAGATGGAGCGTTTCATCGAGTTTGGCGAGGGCAAGGCGCAGATGGTGAACAACGCCGACTGGCTGCTGGATCTCAACTACGTGGAGGTTCTGCGTGAGGTGGGTGCCTGCTTCTCGGTCAACAATATGCTGCGTGCCGAGTGCTACAAGCAGCGCATGGAGAAGGGTCTGTCCTTCCTGGAGTTCAACTATATGATCATGCAGTCTTACGACTTCTACCGTCTGTTCCAGACCCACGGTTGTAATCTGCAGTTTGGCGGTAACGACCAGTGGAGCAATATGCTGGGCGGTACCGAGCTGATCCGCCGCAAGCTGGGCAAGGACGCCCACGCCATGACCATCACCCTGCTGCTCAACTCCGAGGGCAAGAAGATGGGCAAGACCGCCAGCGGTGCGGTGTGGCTGGATCCCAACAAGACCACTCCCTACGAGTTCTATCAGTATTGGCGCAATGTGGGCGACCAGGACGTGCTCAAGTGCCTGCGTATGCTCACCTTCCTGCCCATCGAGCAGATCGACGAGATGGACAAGTGGGAGGGTAGCCAGCTGAACACCGCCAAGGAGATTTTGGCTTACGAGTTGACCGCTCTGGTGCACGGCACCGAGGAGGCGGAGAAGGCACAGGCTGCCGCCCGTGCGCTGTTCTCCGGTAATGGCAACACCGAGAATATGCCCACCACCGTCATCGCCGACGCCGTGGGTATGGGTATTTTGGACGTGATGGTTTCTGCCGGTCTGGCCGCCTCTAAGGGTGAGGCTCGTCGTCTGGTACAGCAGGGCGGTGTGGCCGTCAATGACGTGAAGGTGACCGATCCCGCCGCCACCCTCAGCGAGGCCGACTTTGCCGATGGCGCCGCTATCATTAAGAAGGGTAAGAAGGTCTATCACAAGATTACCTTAGCTTAAACCTAATTGTAAAATCGCCCAATTTGCAAAAATTGGGCGATTTTTTGCGTTTTCACAAATTAGCACTTTACATTGTGAAAGTGATGTGTTAAAATGATGGTACTTGAAATGAAAAGGAGGCTATCCCTTTGAATTCCAAAATTAAAAGCAAGGACGTAGATTTTCTGTTTGACGCCATCCTGCAGCTGAAGACCCGCGAGGAGTGCTATATGCTGTTCGAGGACCTGTGTACCGTGCAGGAGATGAAGGCGCTGTCCCAGCGCCTGGTGGTGGCTAAGATGCTCAGCGAGGGTCGTGTATACAGCGACATCGTCAAGAACACCGGTGCCTCCACCGCCACCATCAGCCGCGTTAAGCGGTCGCTGGATTACGGCTGTGACTCCTATTCTTTGGTGTTCGGCCGTATGGAAGAGGAGAAATAATGAACGGTTATGGGGCTTTTGCCGCCTTTTACGATGCCCTGACCGATGATGTGGACTACGCCGCCTGGGCAGATTATCTGCTGGCGGCGTTTACACGCCATGGGGGTCGTGCCGATACGGTGCTGGATCTGGCTTGCGGCAGCGGTAGTCTGTCGCTTCAGCTGGCTGCCCGCGGCTGCGAGGTCATCGGCGTAGACGGCTCGGCGGATATGCTGGCGGTGGCACGGGAAAAGGCCGCCGACGAGGGACAGGACATTCTGTTCCTGTGTCAGGATATGCGCGAGCTGGATCTCTACGGTACGGTGGATGGCGCGGTGTGTATGTTGGATAGCCTGAGCCACATTCTCCACACCGAGGATTTACGCGAGATTTTCCGCCGTCTGGGGTTGTTTATTGCCCCCGACGGCTTATTGGTGTTTGACGTCAATACGCCCTATAAGCACGCCCACGTGCTGGGGGATAATCACTTTGTCTTTGAGCAGGAGGAGTTTATGTGCGTGTGGCGCAACTGTTATCTGCCCGCCACTCACGAGGTGGAGATCGCACTGGACTTCTTCTTGGAAGAAGAGGATGGCACCTACTCCCGCTACACCGATACGGTGCGAGAGCGGGCGTATAGCCTGCAGACGTGGAAGAATCTGCTCGCCGAGGCAGGCTTTGATCTGCTGGCGGTGTATGATGAGCGGCGGTTTACCGAGCCTGCCGATGACGCCCAGCGTTGGGTGCTGGTGGCGAAGAATAACGCCATCCATCAGAAGAATGACTAACGGAGTGAACGCATAATTATGGGTAAATTGATTCGTTGCTTGACCCGTGATGCCACGGTGATGGCACTATTTCTGGATTCCACCGACATCATCTCCCGCGCCGAGGAGATTCATAAGCCCTCGGCAGTGATCACCGCCGCTTTGGGTCGTCTGCTGACGGCTTCCTCTATGATGGGCGTGATGATGAAGGGTAAGGATGACAGCCTGACCCTCAAGCTGGCGGGCGGCGGTCCTGCCGGCACCGTGATGGCGGTGTCGGACAGCAGCGGTAACGTCCGTGGTTACGCCCAGAACCCCATTGTGGAGATTCCGCTCAAACCCAACGGCAAGCTGGACGTCAGCGGTGCCGTTGGTACCGACGGTCAGCTGTGGGTGTTGCGCGATAACGGCGCTCCCGAGCCGTATGTGGGTTGCACGCCGCTCATCTCCGGCGAGATTGCCGAGGACGTCACCAGTTACTATGCCACCAGCGAGCAGACCCCCACCGTGTGTGCCCTGGGCGTGCTGGTCAATCCCGATCTGACGGTGCAGGCCGCCGGCGGTCTGCTGTTGCAGTTGTTGCCGTTCTGCCCTAACGATGTCATTGATAAGGTGGAGGCCAATATCAATAAGCTACCTGCCGTCACCGCTATGCTGGGGCAGGGGATGACTCCCGAACAGATCTGTGCGCTGGCGTTAGACGGCATGGAGTACGACATTCTGGATACCTACGAGCCGGCGTATCGTTGCACCTGCTCTCGGGAAAAGGTGGAGCGTGCCTTTGCCGCCATGAGCGCGGAGGATCGCCTCTCTCTGCCCAATGAGCAGGGTGTGGCGGAGGCTACCTGCCGCTTCTGCGATGCGGTGTACACCTTCACCCGTGAGGACTTGGAGCGCATTGGAAAATAAGTTGAAAATTTATTGAGAAAATGGTAAAAATCGCTTGACAAAAGCGACGCCATAGTGTATTATAAATGGCGTCGCTTATGGCGATGGCCGGTTTGGAAGCATAGCTCAGCTGGTAGAGCACCTGCCTTACAAGCAGGGGGTCACAGGTTCGAGCCCTGTTGTTTCCACCATTTTGGATCTGGCCCGGTAGTTCAGCTGGTTAGAACGCTAGCCTGTCACGCTAGAGGTCGACGGTTCGAGCCCGTTCCGGGTCGCCAAATTTGCCCAGATAGCTCAGTTGGTAGAGCAGAGGACTGAAAATCCTCGTGTCGCTGGTTCGATTCCGGCTCTGGGCACCATTTATGCGGATGTAGCTCATCTGGTAGAGCGCCACCTTGCCAAGGTGGAGGTAGCGAGTTCGAGCCTCGTCATCCGCTCCAAATGGCGACATAGCCAAGTGGTAAGGCATGGGTCTGCAAAACCTTGATTCCCCGGTTCAAATCCGGGTGTCGCCTCCAAAAAAACTCTTGTTCGAAAGAACAAGAGTTTTTTAGTTATATTCGCCTTCGGCGAGTTATATTGCTTCGCAGTGATATTTGGACAAAAGTCCAAGTGATATTAGCTTCGCGAGTTTAAGAGGCGAATATAATATCACTTTTGCGTAAGCAAAAATATCACTATGCCGTAAGGCATAATATCACTCTGTGCAAAGCACAGAATATCACTAAAACCTTGCCCCTCCGCCGCTTTTATGCTATAATACACCTAAAGGTCGGTGATGATATGAAAAAAATTATTGCTATGATTGCTATTACAGTGATTGCGTTAACACTTTGTTCTTGCGTAAAAACGGATAATAATATCGACAATTATGTTGATGATA
>JAZNED010000033.1:0-8822 GCA_045588425.1 Acutalibacteraceae bacterium | reverse complement strand
GTGCTGATTCTGTTGGCTAAGGTGGTGTTCCGCGACAGCGATGAGAATCGCCGCCGTGTCCTGCGTTCCGCCGTGGTGTTTTCCAACGCCGGCTATATGGCGATTCCTCTTCAGCAGGCCATTCTCGGTGACGTGGGCGTGTTCTATTGCGCTGCCTACGTCATCGTCTTCAATGTTTTCCTCTGGACCTACGGCTTGGCGGAGATGAGCGGCGAAAGCCGTCTGTCGGTGAAGAAGATTCTGCTCAACCCCGGCGTCATCGGTGTGGTAGTGGGGCTGGCGCTCTTTGTGCTTCCCATCCCTGTTCCCACCCTGATTGCGGACGGCATCGGCCATCTGGCCTCGCTGAACACCCCCGTCCCCATGCTGATCGTGGGCTACTATTTGGCACAGACCAATCTGCTCTCTGCTCTCAAGGATGGGCGTGGCTGGCTGTGCATCGCCCTGCGGTTGGTGGCGGCGCCGCTGTTGGCGCTGGGAGCGTTGCTCCTCTGTGGTGTGCGGGGCGATCTGCTCACCGCTTGTATGATTTGCATCGCCACCCCCGTTGCCACCTCCTGCACCATGTTTGCCACCCGCTTTGACCGCAATCCCCGCCTGTCGGTGAATCTGGTGTCCCTGTCCACTCTCCTGTCGGTGGCCACTCTGCCGCTGATGGTGGCGCTCACCCGCTTTTGTGAAAAAATGATGTAAAAAAAGTCCGATTTTGCAAAAAAATCGGACTTTCCCTTCTTCATTGTCCTTTTTATTACCCACTGTATCGGCTATACTGTACTCACAACGAAACGAAAGGGAGATGTGCGTATGGGTTTTTGGCTGATGTTTGCGACGTTTATTATGTTGGGGTTGTGCTTGGCGAAGGATAAGACCGACCGCCGCCGTTTTCTCGGCGGTGTGCTGGCGTTACTGTATATTCCCATCGCCACCATTATGGCACTGACCAAGAATTATAAGTAAACCCATTGAGAATTTTTCCGTTTGCTGATATAATGAAACAAACATGCACAAAACGGAGGAATCATTATGACCGAAGTGGTTGCCGCGCTGATTTGGCGCGGGGAGAAATTTCTCATTTGTCAGCGTCCTGCCCATAAGGGCAACGCCCTGCTGTGGGAGTTTGTAGGCGGCAAGGCAGAGCCGGGCGAAAGTTTGAAAGAAGCCCTTGTCCGTGAGTGTCGTGAGGAATTGGCCATCACCGTGGCGGTGGGGGATCCCTTTATGGAGGCCACCCACCGGTACCCCGACATCCACGTGCACCTCACCTTGTTCCATGCTACCATCGTCGAGGGGGAGCCGCAGATGCTGGAGCACAACGACCTGCGCTGGATCACCCCCGCCGAAATCCCTCAGTTCGATTTTTGTCCCGCCGACGCGGACATCCTAAAGCACATTATGGCTATGTAAAAAAAGGTCGCATCCGTCCGGATGCGACCTTTTAATGTTTAGTTCAGAGGAGGATATTGCTCGTCGGTGTCGGTGGCCAAAGCCTTGCCCCACATCTTGACGATGGTTTTGGGGATCTGCACGTTTTCCACGCTCTTGTCGTGGAACACCTCTGCCCCCATACCGTAGGCAAACACCGGCACGTCGCGACCGGTGTGACTGCTGCGGCCGAAGGAGAGACTGTCGCCGGCAGGGGAGAGCGCACCCGTTTCGTGATCGGCGGTGATAAGAAGGAAGGTGTCGGGGTTGTAGAAAGCAAACTCCATGAAGGTGGCGATGGCTTGGTTGAAGCGATACACCGCCTTGGTGGCACCCTCCACGTCCATTTCGTGGCTGTGTTTGTCGATATAGGCCTCTTCGTACATCATAAAGAAACCGTTTTCGTTCTTGTCCAATTCGTTCAGGTGGGCGGTGATGCTCTGGGTCAGCTGATACACGCCGTAGTCGGTGTACACGTCGTGGTCGCCGTCAATGACGGTGCCGTATTTCTCCTGCAGCACCTTCTGGCTGGCGAGGATGTTTTCGGTTTCGTCACGGTCGTTGGCGTGGGCGGAGAAGCCGGCGGGGGTGGCACCGGTCTGTACCTCGGTGGACATCACCGCGGTGCTCATGCCCATTCCGCCCGCCAGTTCGGTGATGGAGAGGAGGTCTTTGCCGTCGCCGTCACGACCCACGTAGCCGTTTTTGGTCTTATAGCCGGTGGCCAGCGCGGTGGCGGAGGCGGCGGAGTCGGTGGTGTTGTTCAGCGAGTTGGTGTGGGCAAAGCCGCTATAGGGCAGCAGACTGCCGTAGAAGATACGCTCGCCGTCGGTATAGTCCACCAGTTCGGTACCGTTCAGATAGGAGGGCAGTAGGGTGTGATTGACACCCATACCGTCGCCGATGAGCACAATGTAGTTGTTGGCCTTTTCGGTGATAGGCTGGCACACCTGTACGGTAGCGGGCACGGTGGCGTCCTTACCCGTCACGTAGTTGGCGACGAAGTAATAGGCTGCGGCGGCGATGACGAAATACGCGGCCTCCATCGCCACGTCGTTGTCCGCCGCCAGCAGGGCAAATTCCACACCCTCGGTGTCGGCGTTCAGGCTCTTAGAGATGGGGCGGTTGGTTTCGCCCACCACGATTTCCGCACCGCCATCGGTGGGACGGGCGGCGTCGGTCACCACGTTGAGCACCGCACCGGTGCGGGCGTAGATTTCATCGCGGATATAGGTCACCGCACGGACGGTATAGGCGTCAGCGTCGGCGGCATAGACGATGGTGTAATCGGACAGCACCACCTCATTGAGGGTGGCGGTGACCTCCCTGCTCACCGCCTCCAGCGCGGGGACAGTGGGTTGGGGCACAGGCGGTTCGGTGGTGGTGGCGGTGGTCGTGGTAGTGGTGGTGACGGGGGCGGTGGTTTTGGTGGTGTCCTCCGAGGAGGAACCGCAACCGCACACGCCCAGCAGCATGGTCACCGCCATGAGTACAGCAAGCAAACGTTTCATAGCGAACATTCCTTTCTAAGGGTTGATTAGTTTAGAGGAGGATACTGGGCATCGGTATCTTCGGCCAGTCGCTTACCCCACAGTCGGGCGATGGTCTTGGGGATCTGCACGTTCTCAATCTCTTGGTTGTCAAACACGTGAGCGCCCAAGCCGTAGGCGAACACAGGCACCACGCGGTCGGAGTGGTCGCCGGTGCCGTAGGTCATCACACCGCCCATGTTGGTAAGACTGCCGGTCTCGTGGTCGGCGGTAATCAGCACAAAGGTGTTGGGGTGGTAGAAGGCAAACTCCATAAACAGACCGATGGCCTGATTGAAGCGGAACACCGCCCAGGTAGCCTTTTCTTTGTCGCGGTTATGGCTGTGCTTGTCGATGTAGGCTTCCTCGTACATCATAAAGAAGCCCTTATCCCCTTGGCTCAGTTGCTCCAGCGTCTTGGTAATGGCAGGCTCTAGGGTATACTTAATACCCAAGCCGTTGTAGTAATCGTAGTCGCAACTGATGATGGTGCCGTACTTCTCGGCCATCGCCTCTTGGCCCGCTACGATGTCGTCGTACATATCGCGGTTATCCGCGTGGGCGGAGAAGCCGCCGGGGGTGGCACCTTTGCGTCCCTCGGTGGACATCACCGCGGTATTCTTGCCCATCTCGGCGGCCAGCTCGGTGAGGGATTTCAGATCGTTCTTATCCTTGTCCTTGCCGATGCGTCCGTTGACGGTCTTGTAGCCGGTAGCTAGGGCGGTGGCGGAGGCGGCAGAGTCGGTGACACCGCCGTTGATTTCGTGGGTGCGGACGGTACCCTGATAGGGGAATAGGTGGCCGTAGAAGAAGTGTTCGCCGTCGGTGAAGTTGTTGGCGTCCACGTTCTCCAGCTCAAATCGCTGGGTGTTGTATTCGTCGGGCAACAGAGTGTGGTTGACACCCATACCGTCACCGATGAGGAAGATGAAGTTATCGGGCTTTTCTTGAATGGGCTCACATACCGTAGCCTTGGTGGGCACCGAGGTGTTGGAGGCGGTGCCGCCGATGTAGGTGGCGACGAAATAGTAGGCGGCGGCCGCGATGATGAAATAATCGCCCTCCATCGCCACGTGACCGTCCTTCGCCATCAGAGAAAATTCAAACCCTTCGGTTTCGGCGTCGAGGCTCTTGGAGATGCCGCGGTTGGTCTCACCCACCACGATTTCGTGTTGGGTGGCATCGGTGACATCGGTGACGATGTCCAGATAGGCACCGGTGCGGGAGTGGATGGCATCGCGAATATATCTGGCGGCGCGGCCAGTATAGTCCGGCGCCTCGTCGTCATAGACGATGGTGTATTCCGACAGGCTCACGCCGTTTAGCTTGGCTTTCACCGTCGGGGTGGTAGGGGCGGTGGTGCCGGTGGTAGCAGAGGTAGAGGGCGCGGCAGAGGTGTCGGTGGTGGTTGCCGCAGAGGTGTCGGCGGTACTGCCCGCCGTCGTGGTGGTGGAGGATAGGGCGGAACCGCCCGTGGTGATTTTCTCTGTTGTGGCAACGGTTGCCGCGGAGGTGGAGGAAGTCGGCTTTTTCGCTTCCTTGTCGTCCTTGCCGCAGGCGGTCATGCACAGCAGCATCACCAACGCCATCAGCAGAGCCAGTAATCGTCTCATATATATCCATCCTTTCTTGTGAGAAGCCTTTTTTCGATTATAGCACGCACAGGGCATAATTGCAACGGTGGGATTTACGCCTTTTGACAAATTCCCCCACTTGCGCAAACCGTGAAAAGGGTGTACAATAAAGAAAAGGAGTGATGGCTTATGACCAAACGACTGCTGTGCCTGTTGCTGGCGACCGCCTTGACGTTGTCCCTTGCCGCCTGCAGCGAGCAAAAGAGCGAAAATAAGAAGGGAACCACCACCGCCGCCACCACGATGGTGACGACGACTACCACCACGGTTCCCGAATCCCGCTATTACGTCACCGCCTCCAGCCTCAACGTGCGGCGTGAGCCCTCTACCGACAGCGAGATTTTGGGCAAATTGCCTCTGGGTGCGGCGGTGGAGGTTCTGCAGACCGCCGACGGTTGGTGCCGCATCTCGTTCAACGGCATTCCCGCTTACGTCAGCGAGAAATACCTGTCCCGTCAACAGCCTTCTACCACGGCTCCGCCTCCTGCCACTACCCTGCCGGCCAACACGATTCTGTACGTCACCGCCACCAAGCTGAACGTGCGGCGTGAGCCTGTTGCCAACGGCGAGATACTGGCACAGTTGCCGTATGGTACGGCAGTGACGATTCTGGAGACGGTGGACGGTTGGTACCGCGTGGATTTTCAGGGTGAAACCGCCTATGTTAGCGCGGATTATCTGTCGGTGACCCCGCCCTCCGGCGTGTCGGCGGTGTCCACCACCAAGGCCTATCCCGACGCCTCGATCCCGCCGCTGAAGGGCGGTTTGACCGAAGGTCAGCGCACCGACCTGTACGCGGCCTTGCGCAACGTGCTCAATGCCAAAGGCAAGGATTATAAAAACGTTTACGCCCACGTCAACGACACCTTTACCCTCGGTACGGCAAAAGAGGGCAAGAGCATCGAGCAGATGGCGTATGACACCCTGTCTAACCAGACGGTGTCCGCCGCGCATATTGCCGCATACACCTACCTGCTGATGAAAGAGGCGGGTTACCAAGTGGATTTTGTCCGCGGTCTCAACGGCAAGGGAGCGATGCACTGCTGGATCATGTTTAAGGACACCGACGGTTGGTATTTTATGGACACCACCGCCGCTCGCAGCAGCAAACTCACCACCCAACAGCTTACGGATCTCGGGTATCGGTGGAATCCCACCGTCCACCCCACCGCCAAGTAAACAAAAAAGCCGCTACCTCAAAGGGTAGCGGCTTTCTTATTTTATCTTTTCACTTTTTTGATCTTCGCTACACTGTCAAACAGGGCGGTCACCTCGTCAGAGGGAGCCTTGGTGCACAGCGAAACCACCACGGCAACGATCAGGCCGGCAACAAAACCGGGGATGATCTCATAGATGCCCAAATCTTTCAGCAGTACCAGCCAGCCGATATCCACCACTGCGCCGGCGAGGATACCTGCCACCGCACCGGGGAAGTTGAGCCGACGCCAGAAGAGGGACAGCAGGATCACGGGACCGAATGCCGCGCCGAATACGCCCCAAGCGTTCTCCACCAGACCCATGATGGTGCCGGAGTTGGGGTTGGCGGCGATGAAGAGTGCCACCAGCGCGACGGTCAGCACCACGATGCGACCCGCCCACAGCATCTCCTTGTCGGAGGCTTTGTTTTTGCGGATCACCGGCTTGTACACGTCGCTGGCAAAGGCGGAAGCGGAGGCCAGCAGCTGGGAATCGGCGGTGCTCATAGAGGCCGCCAGAATGGCGGAGAGCAGCAGGCCGCTGATAACACCGGGGAAGATCTTACGCACCATCTGGATAAAGACGGTGGAGCTGTCTGCCAGATCGCCGCCCATATACAGACGGCCGATGACACCTGCCGCCACCGAGAACATGAGAATCAGCACCGTCCAGGAGATACCGATCTTAGCACTCTTTCTCAGATCCTTATCCGAGCGCAGGGACATAAAGCGGATGATGATATGCGGCATACCGAAATAGCCCAGACCCCAGCCCAGGCCGGAGATGATGTCCTTCCATGCCACCTTACCCGCATCGTCGATAAAGGGGTTCCAGTAGCCACTGCTCAGCTCCTGCACGGCAGAGACACCGCCCTGATCCAGCATAGATACCGCAAAGATGGGAGCGATCAGCAGCGCACCCAGCATCAGCATGCCCTGGAAAAAGTCGGTCCAGCACACGGCGGAGAAACCGCCCAAGAAGGTGTAGCTGATGATGATGGCGGCGGCGATGTACATGGCCACAGAGGGGTCGATGCCCATCACCTGATTGAACAGGGTGCCGCAAGCCTTGATGCTGGAGGCGGCGTATACCGTATAGGCCACCAAGAAGATGACGGCGCAGATGATCTGCAGCGCCTTCTTCTTAGTTAAGAAGCGGTTGGTGAGATACTGGGGGATGGTGATGGAATCGTTAGCGGCGATGGAATAACGGCGCAGACGCGGGGCTTCAAACAGCCAGCTCAGGGCGTAGCCGATGCCCAGACCGATGGCGATCCATGCCTGACCCAGACCGGCGGCATAGATGGAGGCGGGCAAACCCATCAGCACCCAGGCGCCCATATCGGATGCGCCGGCGGAGAGGGCGGATACCCAGGGACCCATCTGACGGCCACCGAGGAAATAGCTCTTTTCTCCGCCGCTCTTGGTGCGGAAGAAGAAGAACAGGCCGATGCCCAGCATAAACAGGAAATAGCAGATAAATACGATCAATTCAGCAGTAGATTTACTCATAGGGAACCCTCCTTAGGGGACGTGGCGATGACTTACAGTGCGTTCAGGAAACCGATGAGACGGCTGGCGATGCGGGTGTGACCGGCATCGTTGGGATGCAGGCCGTCGGGCATAAAGGTTTCTTTAATGATGGGCAGTTCGGGGTTCAGGTTGCTGACGGCGTACAGATCCAACACGGGGAAGCTGTAGTATTCCGCCACCTCCTTGATGGCCGCGGCGATGCCCTTGAGACTGGCAATGACGGGATGACCGTGCTCGTTGAGGGCATCGTGTTCGCCGATGCGGTGGAGGGGGGTCATTACCACGATGGTGGCGGTGGGATATTTCTCCCACAGCTGGCGATACAGGGTGTGCAGAGCGCCGTAGAAGGTGGTGTTGTCCCGGTCGGCGATGGTGCCCAGCGGCACGTCACCGTGACCAAAGTCGTTGGTGCCGCCGAAGACGACGATGATGTCGGCGTCGGGGTCCATCTTTTCCACGCGGGAGCCGAAATACTGGCCAAATCCCTCCTCGCCGGGACGCTCCGGCATCAGGCGGGGGGCAATGCGAGTGCCGCCGATGCCATAGCCGCGGACGGTGGCGCCGGTGTTCTTGCCCAACTGCATCCAGTAGACGTTGTTCCAATCGTTCAGACAGGCACCCTCGGTGATGCTGTCGCCGAGGAAGTTGATTTTTTTACCCTTCAATTCCATATCGTTTACACTCCTTAGTATAGAATGGTGCGGCCGGGGAACACCGGCTCGCAGGTTAGGTTCATCCGCAGCTTACGCAGGATGGATTCGTCGCCCGAGTGGAGAATTTCGGTGGAGTGGATCTCACAGCCCCGCAGGTTGGGTAGCTGTGCCACCGCGCGGGCGGCGGTTTCGTCGGTGGCGGCGCAGATATACAGCGCGGTCAGGGCGTCATCCAGCTTGATGGCGCTGCTGCGGCTGTTTAGCAGATTGGTTTTCAGGTCGATGATGGGCTCCAGCACCGCGGGGCTCATCAGCAGGGCGGCCTTGGGGATGCCGGCCAGCACCTTGACGGCGTTTAGCACCGCGGCGGAGCAGGCAGAGAGCAGGGGAGAGGCTTTGCCGGTGATGATACGGCCGTCGGGCAGTTGGATGGCGGCGGCGGCAGAGCCGACGCGCGTGCTTTTGTCCAGCGCAGGCTGTACCACCGCGCGATGGTCGGTCTTGATGCCCAGTTGCTGCATAATAGTGGTCAGCTTATCCACCGTCTCTTGTTGTTCACGACCGGCCTTTAGATCGGTCAAGCCCTTGTAGTAGCGGCGAATGACCTCTTGGCGGCTGGCTTCACGGCACACCTCGTCATCGACGATGGCATAACCTGCCATATTTACGCCCATATCGGTGGGGGAGCGGTAGAAGTGGTCGTTGCCGGTGATGCGGGCTAAGATGGTGCGCACCAGAGGGAACGCCTCTACGTCGCGGTTGTAGTTGGTGGTGGTCACGCCGTAGGCCTCCAGATGGAAGGGGTCGATCATATTCACGTCCTGCAGGTCGGCGGTGGCGGCTTCATAGGCCAGG
>JAZNED010000032.1:0-41992 GCA_045588425.1 Acutalibacteraceae bacterium | reverse complement strand
TCCTAATTTTCATCCAAAAAGGCGTTCGCCACTGCAATGGCGGACGCCTTTTTTGACCAAAGTAAGTGATTTTGCATAATTCGCTACGCGTTCTTGCAGAATTTTTCGTTTTTCTTTCAAAACGTACGAAGATTATGCATTTTTCTGTTGACGAACTTGCTTTAGTGTGGTAATATAATGAAGATAAAATAGAATATTATGCCCTAGTATTCTTTTTAGCGCAAATCCGTCACAGAAATTAAGGAGGACATTATGAAGAAGACTGTCAGAATCCTGTCGTTCCTACTGGCGTTGGTCATGCTGTTGACCGTATCTACCGCCTGCGGAGACGACAAGAAAAAAGAAGACAAAAAACCCGGCAAAGTCACCGTTAACAACTCCGGTGATACCAAGCCCACCGGCGATTCCAGTACCGGCGGCAATTACACCGTCAGCGTCAAAACCGCTGGTGGCATGCCTTTGGTCGGCGTGGACGTGTACGTATACGCCGATTCCACCCTCAGCGATATGAAGGACGCACGTAAGACCGATGACAACGGCTTGGTTTCCTTTGATCTGCCTTCTGACGGCGACTACGCCATCACCCTCGAGGGCATCAACAAGGGTTATGACAAAAAGGACTACTATTCTTTCAATGGCAACACAGCAGTCATTACCCTGACTTCCTCTCTTATCACCGGTGAGGATCTTTCCTCTATGACCATGAAGCTGGGCGACGTTATGCCCGACTTCACCGTCACCACCCCCGATGGCGAGAAAGTGACTCTCTCCAAGATGCTGGAAGAGAAAGACATGGTCCTCATCAACTTCTGGTACACCACCTGCAGCTGGTGCGTTACCGAATTCCCCTACATGGAGCAGGCCTATCAGCAGTACAAAGATAAGGTGGGTATTGTCGCCGTGAACCCCCTGGGAGAGAGCGACGCCGCCATCAAAGCATTCCCCGGCAACTACGATTTGGATCTTTCCTTCCCCTTGGCCGCTTGTCCTACCGGTTGGTCTCAAGCCTTCGGCATTACCGGTTACCCCACCTCCGTTATCGTGGATCGCTATGGCGTGGTTACCCTAATCGAGGCCGGCGCCATTACCAGTCTCAATCCTTTCACCAGCCTGTTTGAGACCATGACCGGTGATGATTATGTGCAAAAACTGTACGGCAGTGTTGGCGAACTGATTGTCAATCCTAAGCCTACTCACAAGATGGATACCCCCGAAAACGTGGCTGCCCTGCTGAACAACGGTGACATCAACGTCACTTACCACGCCGAAGAGGCCGAGAACAGCAAGGAATATGCATGGCCTTTCATCGAAACCGAGAAGAACGGCGTCAAGTGTATGAAAGCCTCCAACCAGGGTATCGACAGCTCCTTCGGTGTTATCTACGCTGACGTGACCTTGAAAAAGGGTCAAGCTCTCGGCTTTGACTATTTGATGTCCAGCGAAAACGGCTCTGATACTTTTGTTGTCATCGTAGATAAAGAAGATATTTTTACCATCTCCGGTTACAACGAGAAAGAAAAATGGGAGACTTGCTATCCGATCGTCGCAGATAAGGATGGCACCTATCAAATGGCTCTGTTCTATCTGAAAGATGCGAGTGATGCTGCTGGCGACGACACTGTATACATCAAGAATGTTCGCGTGGTAAACGCCTCTAAGATTGATACTCCCACCTACCTGCCCCGCCCCGCTGCCAAGCCTGTGGACGATCTGCATTACGAGTATGTGAAACTGGTATTTAACGACGCTGATGGTTATTATCACGTTGGCGATAAAAACGGCCCCCTGTTGCTGGCGGACCTGATGGGTTACACCGAGTTTGACCAGAACGCCACTATTTGGGAGATGGTTTATGACGGCAAGATTGTCGTGAATGGCAAAGACTACAAAGAAGCATTGACCCAGTATTGTAACTACGCCTCCAACTCCAAGGGCGGCCTGTGCACTGTTAACAAAGAGCTGATGGAACTGCTGCTGATGGTGGATCAGGCTGTTGGCTTTGATGATAACGACGATAAAGAATGGTTGAAAATTTGTAAGTACTACGAAGCCTATGGTGCCGGCGGCAAACAGTTGGAGGATCCCATCAAGGGTCTGGCTACCTTCTCCGCTTTCACTGCCAAGGAAGGAAAGAACGTCAGCTCTAACTATTTCTACTACGATCAGATCTTGATGCCTCGCGGCAAGCTAGCCAAGTTTGTTCCCTCCAAGTCCGGCGTGTACCGCATCACCTCCCGTAGCGAATCCGCTCAGGGTGTGGACGGCTGGCTCTTCGGTAAAAACCACGAAGAACTTTTGGTTTACGAACACGACGAGCGTCTGTACACCGGCGAAGAAGTTTCCATGGTGTACTATATGAAGAAGGGCGAACCTTACTACATCGACATCGCCTTCTGGGATGTGTATGAGATTGGCTACATCTATTACGACATCGAGTATATGGGCGCTGAGGTGGACCACTTCCGTATGTGCTCTCCCGGTTACTTCACCTACGACACCAATGCCACCGGCGACGCTATGTATCACCTGATCACCGGCGGTATTAATGTAGTGTTGGGCAGCGATGGAATCTATTACGAAGACTTGGGCAACGGTAAGAAGGGTAGCAAGATTTACGCCGACTTCACCCAGCCCACCGCCATCTTCAACCAAACCGTTTTGGAAATGATTAAGATGAACGGCTTTGACTTCTCCAAAACGGAGAATGACCTGTACATTCTGGGCATCTTGAAGGCCAACGGTAATGACAAAGAGAAGACCAAAAATCAATTGAAGCAAGAGTGGGGCGAGAGCTACGACGCCAACTATGCGGAGTACAAGGTTGACGAGGTCTTCGCCGGTAAGTATCACGGTGCCGGTCAGGATTGGACCTCCAAAATTAAGGAGTACGAAAAGAAGATCATTAAGAGCGGTCCCAAGGCTGAACAGGGTTGTGTGGTCGTGACTAAGGAATTGGCTGAAATTCTGCAGAAGTTGATGGATAAATACACCTTCGAAAATGTTGACAATTCCTGGTTGAAGGTCTGCTACTACTACGATCACTTAGGTCCCAACGGCTAATTCACATCCCGATTTAACGAAAGGGGATTTCTATGAAGACCTTTAAGAAGATTTTAGCCGCCGCACTGGCGCTGGCAATGCTGCTGGCGCTGTGCGCCTGCGGCGACAAAGATAAAAAAGACAGTGACAGCACTAATGGCACCCAGTCTGCCGACACTGGCTTGACCACCTATCAGGTCAAGGTGTTGGATGGTCAGGGTGAGCCTATGACTAACGGCGTCGTTGTCAAGTTCATGAAGAATGGCGAACAGGTGGCTATGCAAAAAACTGATGCCAACGGTATTGCTGCTAAAGAACTGGAAAAAGGCGACTATACCGTCGAATTGATGTTTACCGACAGTAACATCAGCGGCAGTTACGATACAGCTGCCGCCGTGCTGTCCGCCGACAAAACCTCTTTGGAGTTGTCTTTGGTCAACAAGGTAGATAAGCCTTTAAACGAAAAGTTGATCGTAGACAGCAACGAGTACGTTATTTATGCAGTCAACGCCGGCAGCACCTCCGTTCCCGTTGCGAAAAACACACGCAATTATTTCCTGTTCACCCCCAACAAGGGTGGCACCTATGAGTTCCGTGTGGACAACGCTGACATCAAGTTGGGTTACTACGGTTCTCAGTATTTCGTACAAGCGGTCAGTGCTATTGATGTTATCAACAATGTAGTTACCATCTCCATCAGCGATTCTGCATTAGGCGGCTCCTATGTTATCGGCTTGGATGGTTTGTCCGAGGATACCGAAGCAATCTTGGGTATTATTCGTACCGGCAATCCTACCATCACCATTTCCGACATGCCTTGGACCGACTATCCGACTACGCATAAGCCTGCCCCTTATACTCTGAATTTGGGTGGCAAGACCTTGAAGTATGTGGATATTAAGGGCAAAACCGAGGATGCTCAGATCGTTTACAACGAGTCTGATGGTTTCTATCATTATGGTTCTGCCAGCGGTCCCGTGGTGCTGATGCACCTGGGCAAGAAAGCTCCTTATGTTTCCCTGCAGACCGTTATTGAAGGCGATGGTCTCGGCGGTGGCGCTCCCATCCGCGAGTACTTCTTCGACGCTGACGGCAACTTCCTTAAGAAAGAGGATTACACTGACATTCTGCGTACCTATTTCGAAAATATGGATAAAGAGTCGGGTGTGTATCCTTTGACTAAGGATCTCGAATACATCATCAAGAACGGTTGCCACGGTTGGTGGGATAAGAACGATCCCGACTACATCTTCACCGATTGTAACCCCGAAATTGGCTGGATGTTTGCCTTGTGCTACGTCGGCTAAGGAGTGATCTCTATGAACAAATTGACTTTGCGTCTGCTGGCCATTGTGGCGGTCATCGCGCTCTTGATGACCGCGGCAGTGGGTTGCGGAAACAAAAAGAAAAATGACAAAAAAGACGATTCCGCCAAGCCGGTTGATCTCACCGGTTGCACCATAACCGTTGTTACGGAAGCCGGTCAAAAGTTGGAGGGTGTCGGCGTCGGTGTATATGCTGATGAAAAGCAAAATGACATCATCGATTTTGCTCGTACCGATGCCGACGGTGTCGCCGCCTTAAAAGCGACCATTCCCACCGGCAGTTTCATTATCCTGTCCGACCTCCCCGACGGCTATACTGCCGAAGACTACTATAAGGTGGAAAAGAAGGATACTGTCATCTCGTTGAAAGCAACTCTTGGTAGTGAGTTTGCTCCCATCTCCTTAGGCAGTGTAATGTTCGATTTCTCTGTCACTGACCAAAACGGCACCGAACACACTTTGTCGAACCTGCTGGAGAGCAAAAAAGCTGTAATAATCAATCTGTGGTATACCACCTGCGGCCCATGTAAGATGGAGTTCCCCTTCTTACAGCAAGCCTACAACGAGTACAAAGACGACGTGGCTTTGTTGGCCATCACTCCTATGGACGAAGCCAACGCCATCGCTGCCTTTGCTACAGAAAATGGTTTAACCATCCCCATGGCATCTTGTGACGCCGATTGGAACGATTGGATGGTGTCCAACAGTTACGGCTATCCCACCACCATTGTGGTGGATCGCTTCGGAATCGTTTCTTTTATCCACAGCGGTAGCGTGGACAGCAGCAAGATCTTCAAGAATATGTTCGCACACTTTACCGCCGATGATTATGTGAGCGGTACGATTGCGGATATCAACCAATTCGCAGCTAACAATAACGATACCGCTCTTGGCACTGCGGAGAACCCCTACGAGTACAACGGCAAAACCGGCTTCTCGGTAGATGTCGAGCCGGCTCAGACCGTGTATTACTCCCTCTATGGTGTGAATGGTCTGAACATGTCAGTGGACAGCTCCTCTCTTAAGCTAGTGTGCAACGAGACGGAATATCTCCCCTCCAATGGTAAAATCGCATTTACCATCCACAGTGCAGACGCCACTGCCCCTGTCTTGATGCAGTTTACCAATACTGGCAAAGATAAAGCCACCTATAAGGTTAAATTGTCCTCCCCTGCCGGCGCAGCAGACAATCCCTTTTCTCTGAAAGATGGCGATTTCACCGTCAAGATGGAAGAAAACAACAGCCTTGGCGTGTTCTATGAATACAAGGCGCCTAATGAGGGCACCTTTACCTTAGAGTGTAAAAACACAATTAATTACACTGTCTCCATCAAAAACATAGATGGTACGGAAACAGCAATACTGGACAAAAACACAAAAAAAGCATCCATTGAGGTGCGCAAAAACAACAAGATTCAGATTGTTGTGACCGCTGCGGAGAAGAATGGCCAATACCCCGCCACCGAAGCTAAACTAAATGCTTCGTTTAAAAAGGAGGAGACTCCTGTTACGCCTCCTACCGGTGGTGGAACCACCTCTCTCAACACTAACGGCAAACTGATCAACCCCGACGCACCGAAAGAGTACGGCGGTGCTAGTGCGATGGATTTTTCAGAAACAGTTAAGGCCGGTGAAATGGTGCTCGTTCATCTTTTCAAAGTATCCGGTACCACTTTGCGCATCGCAGATGCCAGTGCCTACGTTGTCTACTTAGAGAAAACCTACACCCCCGATAAGAACGGTTACGTTTATGTTCCCGTTACCTCTGACAGTCCCAACAACCCCATCATCGTCAAGATTGGTAACGGCGGCAAAGAAGACAAGACTTACACAATAAAGTGTTCTTACCCCGAGGGTAGTATGATGAACCCCTATGACGCAGTTGCCGGCAACATCAAAACCCAGTTGGCGGCCGGTAACGATCAAGGTTTGTACTACACCTATACCACCAACAAGGATGGAAAGGTTACCATCACGCTGAAAAGCGTAACCAAGAACGTCAAATGTGACATCCGTGTCACGGTCGTTGATTCCAACTTTATTCCCCAGCAATATCTGCTATCGGAAACAGCCGATGGCAAAACTCTGACCATTGACGTGTATGCCGGAGACGAGATTGAGATCAACGTCGTCGCTTTGCCGGACGACAAGTTCAAATATCCCGCCGCCACTATTGAGTTTTCTCTCACTCTGCCCTAACCTTAAAGCCCGGATAGCCGTTATGGCTATCCGGGCTTTTTCAATATACGTTCATTTTATATCAATATTGAATGAAAATCTTGAAAAATAATAGTTTTTCCTTGACTTTTGTGCGCTAAAGTGATAAAATTAAAGCGATATTAATCATATAAAAAGATTAGGGAGGAAATTATATGAAGAAGTTATTCTGCATGCTCTGCGTGATGGTTTTGTTCTGTTCTGCACTGGCGATTGGAGTCAGCGCTGCCGGTGCCATCGACGATCCTGTGATTTTCGCCGACAAAGACTTTAATATGATCAAAGTCCCCGCAGGCGAAACCTACTACGCCAGCTTCACCGATACATCCGGCGAGACCAAGCGCCAAATCAGCGTCAACTCCACTACCGACAAGACCGCCGGTTACACGGTTACCTACGGCGATATTGTCGAGGCCAGCGATGCTAACGGTTATTGCAATATCGTTGCCATCCCCGACGAGAACAACACCTACCTGATCGCAATCACCAATAATTCCGCAAAACAGGCCACTTTCTTTGTCAGCTTCTACGCTATTGCTCCCTACGTCATCTCCGAGACGTTCCTGTACGAAGGCGAAAACACGGTTACTACCGAAGAAGCAGACACCACCTTGTTTGTATTTGAGCCTGCCGCAACCGGCATTTACGAGGTCCTGATTGACCGGACAGATGCCGTGCTGTCCCACTGGAACGGCTCCATCTTCTATGTAACCGGCCTGGCTGAAGAAGCTGTGGATGGTCGTCTTGAGATTACCTGCGCTTCCGAAGGTCAGTCTTTGCTGATTGGTCTGAGTAAGATTGGCTCTGCCAATATCACCATCGCCAAGATTGGCGAGTATGATGCTCCTCTGTCCGTAGAATACGTCACCTACATCAACAAGCACACTCCCGTCAGCGGTTTTACTCTGCCCGACGCCGAGTTTACCGCCGTCGACATCACCGTGGCCCAGACGGTGGTATTAGGGGATGACGGCATCTACCGCTATGGCTCTGCCAACGGCCCCATTATGTATGTAGATATGACCGGCGTTCCTTTTGCCGATCTGTATGAATGCTATTATCCCGCTACCTCCGGCGCTCAAGTGGCCGACCGTCTACGCGGCACCTATGTGGACGCCGACGGCAAGACTGGCGGCTATGATTTCATCACCGCTATGAAGCCCTATGCCGATGCTCTGGACACTGAGGGGTACTACTATTTGACCGAGGATTTGGCTAACTACCTGCAGATGTACGGTAAAGATCAGGGCTGGTATAACGCTGAGTACTCTCCCTTTACCACCATCCAGAGCGGTGCCTTTGTGGAAGAGTCTGCCTGGTTGGTATCGGCCTACTACGATGCCAGCTCTGCCGGTCAGGATCCTGTCATCCCTGACGAACCTGTCGTCCCCGATCAGCCGGATGAGCCTACCATTCCCGACGAGCCCACAGGTGGCGATGAAGAGTCTGAGAGCCCTGCTACCGGCGACGCATCCGCCTTTGGTGCTGTCTTTGCTCTGTTGCTCTCTTCCGCCGGCGCACTATCCTTCCGCAAAAAGCATAACTAATCACTTAACTTCACGGGAACGGAGATATTCTGTTCCCGTGATTTTTTTGACAGAAACACTTGCAAATCGTCAAGAAAAATGATATAATGACCGTGTTTGAAAACTTCGCCCAACCTGTACAATAATTAGGAGGACATAAATTATGAAACTGAAATCCATTTTACTCGTAATGCTGGCTCTTTGCTTGACCCTTTGTCTGTGCGCCTGCGGTGACAAGACCGACCCCAAGAAGGACGAAAAGCCTTCTACCACCATTTCTAAAAATGACAACATCAGCGTTGCTCCCAGCACCGCCACTACCACCACGGTAGCCGCTACCGATACTCCCGTGACCGAAGCTCCTACCACCACAACCGCTCCCACCGCCACTACACCCACTCAGCCTGTGGACGGCAAAGCAAACTACACCGTCATCGTCACCGATGAGGCCGGCAACCCCGTTCCCGGCGTGTTTGTTCAGCTGTGCTTGGAGTCCTGCATTCCCTGCATGACCAACGCGCAGGGCGTAGCCAGCTATCCCAACATGGCTGTAGCGGACTATAAGGTGAGCTTCATCAATTTCCCTGAAGGCTACACCGTGGAAAACAACGAGTTCCACTTTGCCAAGGATTCTTATGAACTGACCATCGTTTTGAAGGTAGCCAACTAATTTACCTCCAAACCGCTCTGCTGTATTCGGCAGAGCGGTTTTCCATCCTCTAAAGGAGGCGTTCATTTGAAAAAACGCATTTTATGTACATGTTTAGTGCTTATGCTCACACTCTGTGGTTGCGAAAAGGATATCGAAAAAGGCAAAACACCCAGTACCACTGTATCCTCCACATCAGCGATTGCCATTACGTCTGACCATCCCACACACACATTCGCTCCCACGCTCCCCCTCACCTCCTCATCGGAACGCAGAGATCCGTCTGAAACGACCGCTTCATCTGCGTCGATTACAAATACTGATGCCGATTCTACTACCGCAACTCAGCCTACAACACCAAAATCAACTACGACTATGTCGTCCACAGTAGCCGCAACCGCCACACATGCTACGCCTACTGCAACCACCACCCGCCCCACCTACACGTTTTCCGCAACCGTACGAGACGAACGTGGGCGACTCGTCAGCGGTGTTGCCGTTTCCGTTTGGGCAAGTGCTGACGTGCAAATCGGCACCGCGGTTACCAACAATCAAGGCGTAGCTCGCATTACTTTAGAGAACAAACTCTCTACCTATCGTGTCAAACTCAGCAACTTACCCCAAGGATATGAGGCCGATCCGGAATATCGTTTCTCCACCACAATGGTGAACATCACGTTGCGCAAATCGGCTACGCAAAATGAAGCGGATCACAGCAACGCACAGTACGATATTGGCAAGACGATGACCAACTTCATCCTTACCGATACCAATGGCAACACCTATCGCCTTGCCGATCTATTGAAGGAAAAGAAACTGATTATACTCGATTTCTGGTTTGCCAACTGTCAACCTTGCAAAGAAGAATTTCCTTTCTTTGAAGCCGCGACAAAAGCGTATGGCGACGATATGGCTCTACTGGCCATCAATCCCATCGACAATCTCAAAACCATAAATGCACTGCGTAACCAATTCAACGCCAATCCTAATACGGCCATTACCTTTCCCATGTTACAGGACACCTGCAATCTGTTTTTGGGATTTGAGGTAACCGCTTATCCCACCACGATATTTGTAGACTCCGACGGATGCATTTTAGATATTCACGTCGGCACCTTTCCCACGAAAGAAGCTTTTCTTGCGACCGTCGCACGATATCTACAATAAATGTAAAAGCCGTGCTGCACAAAGCAGCACGGCTCTTTTATTTATGTATCTTTTGGTTCTTTACGAATGCCAAATAAGCGACGCAAAATGCCACAAAACACCTTGGGACTCTTCACAACCACCATGCGCATACGATACCGCCTCTCTCCATCATCGGTCACAGAGTCCGCATAAAACGAGGGCGATACCTAAAATCGCAATGACAAACTTCGCAGGGAACAGAAAACAGGCCAGCAATCCCACACCAAACGAAACCAGACAAACCTGCATTCTGCCACCTTTTCGCCGATACCGTCTCATGGCATCATCCTCCTCTACGCATCCTCATTGTGCCTAATATCAAGGTATGCAAAGACTTGGATAAGGTGCTTAGTCTTTTGAAAAATACAGCATCAACAACCCGCTTTTAAAGGAAAGACAGGCATCCTCCCCTACCCACTCATTACTGACACAAAGAGCATCGTAGGAAGACAGCGTATAATCCGATACGGAGTATTTCAGGCCATCTACAAACAAGCCGGTCACCTCACCACCAAAAGCAAACAGTGAGATTTTTTCATCAGGACAAGCGGGATACACGTAACTACCGGGTGTAAGTAAATGTACTTCGTTTTGTTCATCCGCCAGCACCATCTGACATCCGCGGCGTGCATAGTCTGCCGCCACGGCTATAGCGGCTTGTTGGTGATCCATCCGACCGCCGGTACATCCCAGCAGCAAAAAAGAGCGATATCCTTTGTCATACGCCAGCCGTATTGCCTCTGCGGTATCCGTCACGTCCTTTTCGGTGGGCAGAGCGACACACTCTACGCCCTCCGGCAAGGATGGTACACCCAGCGAGTCAAAATCCGCCACCAGCATTGCGGGAACGCTTCCCATCTGTAAGGCCGTCTGCCAACCTCCATCTGCTGCCACGATATAATCGTCAGGCAGAAGAAAGCCGGACAAAGCCATAGAATTCCGCACTGGCGCAGCAGACACGATCACACAACGGTTGGTCACTTTTCCCACTCCTTTTTGTCCTTCACCGCTTCATACATCGTCACGTAGCTTTCGTAACGACTCTCAGCGATATCGCCAATTTCCACAGCTGAGCGCACCGCGCAGTTAGGCTCACGATAGTGTGCACAACCAATAAAGCGACACTTCCCCACATAGGGTGCAAACTCACGGAAACAATCCGCCAGCTCATCTTTATCGATCGACTCAACTTGTTCCATATCCAAGGAAGAGAAACCCGGCGTATCCACCACGTACCCCTTTGCCAGATGGTACAGCGTAGCCGTACGGGTAGTATGGCGCCCACGGCCCAACTTCTCACTGATTTCGCCAGTAGGCAACTCTAATGTAGGATCGATACCATTCAGAATACTGCTCTTACCTACGCCGGAATTGCCCGCGAACACACATACCTGTCCTGCCAGTCGTTGGCGCAGAGACTCTAAGGTTTGAGGATCGTTGGCAGACACAGTAAAACATTCCAGTCCGGTGGTGTGGTAGATCTTTTCCAATTCCGCAGGGTCACCAAGATCACTCTTATTGATGACAATAACAGGGCAAATCCCCTTTTTCTCCGCTACGGCAATCATCTTGTCCAACACCAGCGTATTGGTACGAGGATGACACACAGAGGCCACTAATACTAAGACATCCAAATTAGCAACAGGCGGACGCACCAGCACATTCTTGCGCTCCAGCACTTGATCCACCATACCTGTACCATCCTCATCCACGAGAATGGTTACCCGATCTCCCGCAACAGGCGTAATACCTTGGCGGCGAAAATGACCTCTCGCACGGCAAGTATAGACCGTATCGGCGGCTTCCACATAGTAGAAGCCGCCGATGGATTGCATAATAATTCCTTGTATGTTCTTCATGCGGTCACCCATTAGGCAGGATCTTTAACGACAACCAGCAAACCGGAACCTTTAGCCCACAGTTTTCCAGCAGCGTTTTCGCCATTGCAAGTGATTTGCAACACTTCCCCGTTCTGAGCCTCGGAACCGTTGGCTCCGCGCGTTTCCACTACGAAGCCCAGTTCTGTCAGTTTTGTCAACACAGCGTCGCGGGACTGCCCCACCAAACCATCGGGAACCATAACCTTAACATCCGTCACAAAAACCTCAATTTCGGCACCCATAGGCAACACATCACCGGCCGCTACCTCAGATCCCTGCCAGACAATCCGCGCAACACGCAAACCGTCTGCCGTCGTCACAGTAGCACCATTCTGATCCTTGATGGCGGTAATCACAAAATTGCTCAACGCACCGTTGAGATCTGCCAGCGACATTTCTTTATCAAAAATATCGCTGGAGATCGTCGCGTCCGTACCAATGGCCATAGAGCTCACCTTAACGGTGATGGGAGAATTCTTGGGCAACTTATCCCCCGCCATGAGCTGACTGTTTCCGTTCAAGATTTCCTCAATTTTCAGTTCCTCTCCGGCGATAACCGCTGCTCCGGTGGCAGAATCCACCACCGTCACGGCAAAGCCATTGAACCACTCATTAATAATGCGATCATACGAAGCCGTCTGACCAATCACGTTGGGTACGGCGACGTCGGGAGAAATACCGGGCAACGGCTGATAATTGCCCACCATAGTCCAGGTACCCTCCACAGGGTTGATACGCAGCGTTGCGTAGGTCTTGTATGCCTCACCGGAAGCGTCATGCTTCTTGATCTGAACCTCGAAGTTATACTCACCGGAAACACCGGCAGGATGTTTGGTCAACGCAAACACAATCTTGTCGGTAGCTGCGGGCTTATAGCCATTGTACTTACTGCCCAACTCATTGTCCAAGTTGGTTCCAACAATGACGCGCACGTCCAGCAGATACTTAAACTCCGGCCACTCCAGTTCCACCATAACGTCTTTAAAACCATTACTGACCAACAGGGTTACAGAACCGTCAGCACTGATTTCTTCCGGCAAGGTCTCCATCACAACACCGTCGATCATCACGCCCATGACCTTACCCTTTTCGGCATACTGAATATCAGTATAATTGGTGTCGGCGTACACAATCTCGCCCACAAAGCCGTGGCTCTTCAAGATGGCGGCAGCAGTCTCCTTGTTCTCACCGATGATCATAGCAGGGAACTCAATGGGAGGAAGTTTGGAAGGACCGGTACTGACTACCATAGTGACCTCGGTACCATACGCATACGCCTGACCCTTGTTAATGTTAATGCTGATCACGTGATCGGCATCTACTTGGTCGCTACTGCTTGTGATCTCCTTTACCACAAAACCGGCGTCCTGTAACAACTTTCGTACGTCATTTTTGTGTTCTTTCTCAATCTGTGCGCGAACGTCCAAAACAATATCCTTGGGCGTAGCGCTGTTCACATACAGCGTGATGGTAGCGCCCTTTTTCACCGTTTTACCATAAGCGGGTTCTTGTTTAAACACCTGACCTTTCTTGTATTCCGGGTTATTGGCGTCCTCCCACTTGATTTTGAAATTGTACTTCTGCTCATATTCTGTAACGCCTTCGATATCGGTGTAGTACATCTTGCCGATGAATTTTTCCACTACCACCTCGTCGGCCTGCTTTTTGAAACTACCAATTCCAAACAGGTTATAAAACCAGTTAGTATGACCGCCAAAAGCTCTGACCGCCGAAACGATCAACAACACCAAAAGAATGGTCAACAAACTAGCCGCAACAATCAACAGCACCAGTTTTTGAGTTTCATTTTTCGACTTTTTCTTTTTCGGCTGAACCGGGACTTCCTTCTTGGGCTTCGGCTCCGGCATATCGCCGCGGACACGGGTAATGGCATCCACATAGCGCGTTGGCGTCTCATCCATCATATAGGTATACTCGAACTTAATGGAGGGATTCTTTTTAAACTCATCAAAATCGTTGAGCATCTCCGCCGCAGATTGGTACCGCTTAGCGGTATCCTTCTGCATTGCCTTCAAGGTAATCTGCTCCAAGCCCTCGGGGATCTCAGCATTAATCAAATGAGGTGCCTTAGCCTCGGATTGCATCTGCATAATCGCCACAGACACCGCATTATCCGCCTCAAAAGGCAAACAGCCGGTCAAGGTTTCATATAACATAATGCCCACAGCGTACAGATCGGTCTTCTCATCCGTGATTTCACCGCGTGCCTGCTCAGGACTGATATAGTGCACAGAACCGATAGCCTTATTTCCCTCAACAGTAGCTTTCATATCGCTACGAGTCAAACGAGCGATACCAAAATCCGTCACCTTGATAGTGCCGTCGGACAGAAGCATAATATTCTGGGGCTTGATATCACGATGCACAATACCCTTGTCGTGGGCGTGCTGCAAAGCACGCAAGATCTGGACAGTGAAGTGGACCGCCTCTTTCCAGCGAATATCCTTACGCTGCCCCAAATACTCCTTCAGGGTAATGCCGTCGATATACTCCATCACGATGTATTGCAGGCGCTCTCCAAAACCAACGTCCAACACCTTAACGATATTGGGATGATTCAAAATAGCAATTGCCTTAGACTCATTACGAAAACGGCGCACAAATTCATCGCTGTTCAAAAATTCATCCTTCAGAATCTTAACAGCCACGATACGATCATCCACGGCATCATATGCTTTATAGACGTAGGCCATACCACCAACGCCAATCAGCTCTCGCATTTCGTAGCGGCCATCCAGCCGTTTTCCTAAATACTTATCCATAAGCCGTTCATCCTCATCTTTCTGAAAAATCAATGACCGTCAGGTCAATCAACGTCCACCAAGACAACTGTGATATTATCCATACCACCATCATCCAGCGACGCACGGATCAGCGCCTCCGCCGATTCTTCTGCAGGCAACGTCAACAGTTGACACATTAAGTCGTTGCTCACCTCGTTTGTCAAGCCATCGGTACACAACAACAATCGATCACCCGACAACAGCTCCAGTTCGTCATACTCACCGTATTCCTCGCTGACCACACCCAAAGCACGGGTGATATAATTTTTACGGGGATGGGAACGCGCTTCCTCCTCGGTGATTTGTCCGCTTTCAATCAAGTCCTGCACCACCGAATGATCTCGCGTGACCTGACACAATTGACCATCTCGGTACAGATAGAGGCGACTGTCACCCACGTGAGATATGTACGCCGTATGCTCGCAGGTGATCACGGCCACCACAGTGGTGCCCATACCAGTCAGCTCCGGCTCTCTCTGCGCGCGGTCATAGACCCCCACGTTAGCGGTGGCCATAGCACTGGTCAGCAAATGCTCCACCGAGCCGACGCTCTGGCTCTCACGATATCCGTCGCGGATACGGGAGCCGATCACTTCCACTGCAATCTTACTGGCAATATTGCCGCCGTTGGCACCGCCCATACCGTCACACACCACCGCATATTGGGTCGTGTCGTTCAGGGTGCCGTATTCCAGCGCATCTTGATTGTTTTCACGCACCAATCCGATGTGAGTTTGTCCATATACGTTCATGGCAATGCCTCCTTTCTGTCCTCTACAGGACGGGATTTTTCTATCTGTTCCTGTCGGTCTTGTTGCCGTCGCAACTGGCCACAGGACGCGTTGATATCCGCACCTAACGTGCGACGTACTGTCGCATTGATACCTTTTTTCTCCAGCACGTCCATAAAGGAACGAATGCGCTCACGAGAACTGCGTTGTTGTGCTTTTCCCTCTACCGCATTGACGGGGATCAAATTCACATGACATAACATACCGCGCAAACGATCCGCCAATTCGGCGGCATGGGCATCCGAGTCGTTGACGCCATTAATCATAGCATATTCAAAAGAAATACGCCGACCGGTCGCATTAATATAATCACGGCAGGCACGCAATAATTCCTCCATCGGCCAGCGCCGATTCACCGGCATCGACCGAGAGCGAATCTCATCATTGGGTGCATGCAAGGAAATGGACAAAGTAAGCGGTATTTGTTCCTCCATCAGACGATAAATTCCAGGGACAACACCGCAGGTAGAAAGTGAAATGTGCCGCATTCCGATATGTACGCCACCCTCTTCCCCCAACATACGGAGAAAACGTACCACCTGCTCGTAATTATCCAGCGGCTCACCCATACCCATCAGAACAATGGAGGAAACACGCACGCCGGCATCGTTTTGAGCCGCTTCGATCTGACCGATCATCTCTGCAGCCGATAGGTTGCGGATAAACCCGCCCATACCGGTCGCGCAGAAAGTACAACCCATCTTACACCCTACTTGGGTGGACAAGCACTGGCTCCAGCCATGCTTATACTGCATCAGCACCGACTCCACCGTTTCGCCATCGTCCAACTGGAACAAGTACTTCACCGTTCCGTCAATCGACGAAACCAGCTTGCGCAGAATGGTTACACCGGGAACGGTGTACATCTCCGCCAGCTTCTGGCGCAAATCTTTCGGTAGGTTGCTCATCTTTTCAAAATCGGTTACCCCTCGATCCAACCACTCACGAATCTGTTTGGCTCGGAAAGCGGGATAGCCATTGGATTTCAACTGCTCTGTCAATTCTTCCAACGGAAGAGAGCGCAAATCAATCGTAGCCAAACAGACACTCCTTTCTTAGGCTTTTCTCGTGAATCCGGCGATATAAAAACCGTCCGATCCGTGGATATGAGGGAACAATGTAATCTGATGAGAACGCGGCAAACCGCTCTGTTCAAAACAAGTCGTCAGCGGCAACATCCGCGGCACAAAATCGGGATTTTGCTCCAAAAACGCGGCCACAACCTCCTCGTTTTCTTCGGGACGTAATGTACACGTAGAATATTGCAAAACGCCACCGTTTTTCACCGTCTTTGCTGCCTGTTGCAAGATCTGCAACTGCAAAGACGGCAAATCGACAAACTCCTCGGGAGATTTATAACGAATTTCCGGCTTGCGGCGAATCACGCCTAAGCCGGAACAAGGCACGTCGCAAATCACCCGATCATAAACACCGCATTCTTCAGTCGCCGGCGGCTGTGAAGCGTCCTTTTGTCGCACAGAGATACAGGTAAGTCCATATCGAGCCAAACGCTGCGCCATCGCGCGACATTTATGATCGTGCAGGTCCCCTGCCACAATGCTACCCTCATTGCGCATGTACTGTGCCACCGTCATGGTCTTACCACCAGGCGCAGCACACACGTCAGCAATGCGCTCGCCGGGCTTTGCTTCCAAAGCGAAGCAACTCCATTGCGACGCCACATCTTGAAAATAGAAGTGATCCGAAAGCATCTCGGGCAAGGTGTGCACAGCCTCTGCACATACGGCATCCGGCAAACCGGACACCAGTGTATAAGTACACCCCGCATCATCCAAACACTTGCAAAAATCATCGGTATTGGTAACGCAGGTGTTGACTCGAAGATAAGATGGCGGTGCATCGTTAATACTGCGCAAAATGCCCTGTAGCACTTCATCGCCATAGGCATCTCGCCACACACGAATCCAAGCGCGTGGAACAGAATAACGAATCTCCAATCCTTTATCGTTATTCGGCAATTCCGCCAACAGATCTACATAGCGTCGCTCCACTTGACGAAGGACACCATTAACGAATCCGGACAGACGACCGCAACCAAAAGTGCGCGTTTGGCCTACCGCCTCATTAATAGCTGCAAACGGGGGGATTTTATCCATATACACCAGCTGGTAGGCACCAACGCGTAAAATCTCACGCACAGCAGCGTCCATCTGCTTAACCGGTGTAGAAGATGTCTTATTTAACAGGTAATCCAGTGTCAGACGCCGCTCTGTCACACCATACAGCAGACGCGCCGCAAAAGCACGATCGGCATCGGCCATAGTAGCATGTTCCAGCATCTCGTCCAACACAATGTTTGAATAACCGCCCTGTTCCTGAATCTTCAGCAATGCCGCTACAACGGCGTTACGTGCGTTCATCAGTCGCGGCGGCCACGATTGCCGCTCACAATTAAAACCAGTCGCAACAAACTCATCAGCGAAACCAACAGCGCCGCTACATAAGTCAAAGCTGCGGCGGTCAACACTTTTTTCACACCTTTGATCTCATCCTCGGTAAAGCGACCACTCTCTGCCAATGCCACTACCGCACGACGAGAAGCATCAAACTCAACAGGAAGAGTGACCAATTGAAACAACGTAGCGATGCTGAACAAAGCAATTCCGGCATAAGCCAAAGGATCCATAGCCAGCAGGATCCCCAGCACGATCAGCACCGGAGAAATGGCAGAAGAAAAATTAGTAATCGGCACCAAAGAGGTGCGCAGCTTAACCGGAGCATAGTTCTCTGCATGCTGTATCGCATGACCGGTTTCATGAGCCGCCACACCTACCGCCGCTACCGTGGCATGGCCATAGACGGTAGAAGACAGCCGAATGGTGTTGTTGCGGGGATCATAGTGATCACTCAAGCTACCCGCCACCGCCTCCAAGCCGGTATGGATACCGTTTTTCTGCTGAATCAAACGGCTGGCATCTGCGCCGGTCATACCACTGGCAACGCCACGGCGGCTATACTTATTGAAGGTGGATTTCACCTTGAATTGCGCCCATAAGGACACCAACAAGGCCGGCATCACCAACACCAGATACCAATAGTCAACAAAGAAAAAAGGCAAATCTATGCATCCTTTCGTCAATCGTTCAAGTTCGTTCCTACTGCGATCGGGTGACCACGCAGATAGTCTGCCGCCGCCATCCGTCGAGAACCCTCGGCCTGAATCTCATCCAAAATCAGGGTCAATCCGTCCCCACAAGCAACAGTCAGCGGCTGACTGCACACCACCGTGCCGGGAATGGCATCGGTAGCCACGCCCACACGGCTGACAAACACCTTCATCACCTTGCCGTCCACACGGCAGGTCGCCACCGGCCACGGATTCATGCCGCGCACCTGATTGTGTAAAGTGCGGGCAGGCTTATTCCAGTCCAGCGGACACATGCTCTTATCCAGCATAGACGCGTAACAAGCACCCTCCGTAGGCTGAGAGGTAGGTTTCAGCGTCCCTGCCGCTAACTCTTCGAGCGTGCAACTGAGCAACTCTGCGCCATCCTGCGCCAGAAGATCGAACAGCTCGCCACCGGTGATGGTATCATCCAACGGACGGCTAAAGGTTAGCAGCATATCACCGGTATCCACGCCCTCATCCAACAACATGGTAGTCACGCCTGCTTCGGCATCACCATTCAGCACCGCCCACTGTACAGGTGCGGCACCACGATAACGCGGGAGCAAAGAGCCATGCACATTGATGCATCCACCGGGGGTCAACTCCAAAATAGACTTAGGCAGGATCTTACCATACGCCACCACAATGATGGCGTCAGCCTTCTCTTCCGCCAAGCGGGCGTAGGATTCCTCAGTACGCATGGAACTGGGCTGATACACCTCAATTTCATGTGCTAAGGCGCATACCTTTACAGCAGGCGGAGTAAGGATTTGCTTACGCCCCACCGGCTTATCCGGCTGAGTCACCACCAAGGACACCTGGTGTCCATCGGCAATCAATCGCTCCAAACTGGGCACGGCAAAATCCGGCGTACCCATAAAAATCAGTTTCATTCCGTACCCACCTTTCTCACATCATTTAGAAATCTCGTCGGGAGCCAGCATACGCTCCACCTTTGTTTTAAACAAGATACCGTCCATATGGTCATTCTCGTGATCGGCACACTCGGCAGCCAAGCCTTCTACCGTGATAATGAAGTATTTACCGTCACGGTTCTGCGCCTGCAGTTTTACCACCGCAGGACGGCGAATGAGGCCATACTGGCCGGGGCTGGAGAGACACCCCTCCACACACTCTTGCTCGCCACGGCGCTCGAGGATCTTAGGATTGACACACTCTTTGAGACCGTCACCGGTGTCCATAATAAACACACGGCGCTGCACACCCACCTGCGGTGCGGCCAAACCTACACCGCCGGACTTAATCAGCGTGTCACGCATATCGTCCAGAAGAATCCACAGTCTCTCATCGAATTTTTCCACAGGCTTGCATACTTTATGCAAAACCTCTTCTTCTTCAGTCAAAATGGTCCGAATTGCCATAACTCAGACTCCTTTCCAAAACGGCATCACAGCATGGATGCCGGATTAATGTCTACGTAAACGGTCACTCCCCGTGCCATAGAATCGCTATTTAATGTATGCATCAACCCGCGCACCAAATCCCGCATCGGCTTGGTATTACGCGCCTTGACCAACATCTTATAACGATATTTCCCCGCCAACTTCACCACAGCGGCAGGTGTGGGATCCAACGCGATCATCGGAAGGTCGGAATGGCTCATCGCGGCTGCTCGCAGCAGCTCAAGCATTCGACGAGACGCCTGACGCACCCGCTGCTCTTGTAAGCCGACAAAACCAAACAGGAACAAATCCGCATAGGGCGGATAGTGCATCATTTTACGCGAAGCAATCTCCAAACCGAAGAAATCGGTATAGTTCTGCTCGGCAGCCAGTTCGATGACAGGATTATCGGGGGTATAGGTCTGCACCACCGCCAAGCCCTGCTCACTGCGACGACCGGCACGGCCGATCACTTGGGTCAGTAACGCAAAGGTAGTTTCGTAACTGCGGTAATCATCACCATACAGCGACTGATCCGCCGACAGTACACCAACCAATCCCACGTTAGGGAAATCCAATCCCTTAGCCACCATTTGGGTTCCGATCATAATGCGATATTTACCCTCTGCAAAGTCACGAAATTTCTCCTCATAAGAGGAGCGGGACATGGTGGTGTCCGTATCCATCCGCAACACCGGCACATCGGAGAACAACTGTGCCAATTCATCCTCTACCAACTGTGTGCCCAAACCGCAAAACCGAATCTTATCCGATTCGCAAGTGGGACACAGCTTAGGGACAGGCTGACTATGACCACAATAATGGCACATCAGCCGATTATTGGCACGATGATAGGTTAGCGAAATGCTGCAGGAGGGACAGGTAATCACCTGACCGCAACTGCGGCACGACAAGTGGGTATGATACCCACGACGGTTGAGTAGCAGAATTATCTGCTGCTCATTATCCAGGCAGGTCTGCATCCGCTGGAGCAGTGTGGGTCCCAAGACGGACTCCCCCACCTCTTCACCACGCAGATCCACTACCTCTACCTGTGGCAACTGCACGTCGCCGTAACGACGAGTGAGTTCCAGCAAGGTGTAGCGACCGGATTTGGCCGCATGATAACTCTCCACCGAAGGGGTGGCAGAGGTCATCAGTAACAATGCGTTGTGATGGGCACAACGAAAGCGTGCCACATCACGGGCGTGATAACGGGGATTGGACTCGGATTTATAGGTGTGCTCCTGCTCCTCGTCCATCACAATGAGGCCCAGTTCATCGCAAGGGGCAAACACCGCCGAACGGGTACCCACCACGATGCGAGCCTCTCCCCTCTTGATGCGTTTCCATTCGTCCATACGCTCACCGATAGCCAGACTGCTATGCAGTACCGCTACCCGACGACCATACTTCTGCAAGAACAAACCCATCATTTGAGGAGTCAGGGAAATCTCCGGTACCAGTACAATGACCTGACGGCCATCCTCCAGTACCCGATCAATCAAATTCATATACACCGACGTCTTACCACTGCCGGTCACGCCATACAACAAGGCAGCGTGCGGTTGATGCGCGGTATACAACTCCAACAAACGATCATAGGCCTGCTGCTGTTCATCATTGAGCGCACGGGATACGATAGGCGGTGCCGGTTCAGACGTATCATACGGCGTACGGAGTACCTCCGCATCGTAAATCTGCACCAATCCCTTTTGCGCCAGCGCATTAACCACAGCAGGGGTCACGCCGGAGAAATAGCACACCTCTTTCACAGAAGCAGCGCCTACGTCCTCCAACAGTGTGAATACTGCCTGTTGTTTCTCGGTCAACTTCGGCATATCCGCATCGGGGTCACGCGGCAACAGACGAACGGTACGCACCGTAGCATCACCCGTGTGACGAAACGCATCTACACCACGCACCAACACACCTAACTCCAGCAAATGGCGAAGAGCGGGCGCATCCTCCTCCATGCCTAAACGACAAAGCAAGGTTTCCTGATCCGCCCCACCGGGACACTTAGATACAAACGCCAGCATCTGGCGCTCGTTGGGGGTTAGGGTGTCCAGCACATCGGGAGAAACATCCGCCGCAGGACGCAACACCGGCTTCACCTGCAGGTACAGTCCCGTAGGAAGCATCGAACGAACCGCATCAAACAGTGTACAGAAAGTACGCTCCTGCATAAAACGAGCAAGCGAGACCATCTCAGGGCTGAGCAATGGCTGTGCGTCCATCACAGACAAAACCGACTTCAGTCCTGCGGTCTGTTCCTGCTGTACGCAGTCCATAACCAAACCCTGTCGAGTGCGGTTGCCACCGCCAAAAGGCACCAGCACACGCACACCGATCTGCGGATCGCCCAATGTGTCAGGCCACAAGTAAGAATACAACTTGTCGAAGGAAAAGGTAGCCTGCTCTACTGCAATATGTACCACGGTAGTTGCAGACATATTCTTTCCCTCCTTATCGTTTCTTACTCCTCGTTGTTGGATACGAACAGGGTGCAATCCCCTGCCTTGAAATCCTTGATGGCCAGGCTCACAGTCTTTTCCACCAGGATCTCCTTGTTCTCCTCCGCCTCCTCGGCGATCTGACGGGCACGCTTGGCTACGCCAACCACAACGGCGTAACGGCTATTCTTGCCCTGCAACTCTTCGATATCATTGGGTGCTAACATCTTTCAGTACCTCCAAAATAGTATTTTCCATACGGGAATACCGCATGTGTTCTGCATCGATGATGGTGGTGATACGCTCAACCGCCTTCTCCACCTCATCGTTAAGCACGATGTATTGATAACGGAAGGCTCTGCTCAGCTCATACTGAGAGGTCTTCATCCGCCCTTGGATCACCTCTTCCGGCTCGGTGCCTCGGCCACGCAGACGACGCTCCAACTCCTCATAAGAGGGTGTAGTGATAAAAATAGATACCACATCGGAACGATGATCCATGACTTTCTCGGCGCCCTGTACCTCAATCTCCAGCATTACGTTCTTGCCCTCGTTGAGCAAGCGGCGAATAGGAGCCTCGGGGGTGCCATAAAAATTGCCGTTATATTCGGCGTATTCCAAAAAGCCATCTTCTTCAATGGTCTTTTGGAACTCTTCGCGGGTAACAAAGTGATAGTGATAGCCGTCGATCTCGCCGGGGCGAGGAGCGCGGGTGGTCATAGACACCGATAGTACCGTATCCTCACGGCTGGCCAACAGCGATTTCATGATCGTGCCCTTGCCCGAACCGGACGGACCGGAAAAGATCACCAGCAAACCTTTTTTATTCTTGTTCATCGGCTTCAACCTCCTGACTGTCGCCCATACGGTTGGCCACCGTTTCCGGTTGCACCGAGGACAAAATCACATGTTCACTATCCATCACCAGCACCGCGCGAGTGCGGCGCCCATAAGTGGCATCAATGAGAGTACCGCGCTCTTTTGCATCCTGAATGATACGCTTGATCGGAGCAGATTCGGGACTAACAATAGCCACCAATCGTCCCGCCGCCACCATGTTGCCAAAGCCAATATTGATGAGTTTCATTTTTATTCCTCCCCTATGGGAATTACTCGATGTTTTGAATCTGCTCGCGGATCTTCTCGATCTCAGCCTTGATGTCTACCACAATGCGGGTCAAAGCCAGATCGCTACACTTGGATCCGATGGTGTTGGCCTCGCGATTAATCTCCTGAACCAAGAAGTCTAACTTACGGCCGATGGCTTCATCGCTGTTAATCAACTGCTCCAGTTGATCCAGGTGGCTACACAAGCGCACCGTTTCCTCTGCTACCGCCACCTTATCAGCGAACACAGCAGCCTCGTTGAGCAGTCGAGCCTCGTCCACAGGAACACCATTCAGCAGATCGCGGATGCGCGCCTCCACCTTCTCCATGTGGGTGCGGACGGTATCGGGAGATTTCTCCTCTACCACCGCTACAGCCTGACGAATCGTATTGGCACGAGAGAGAACGTCCTCACGCATACGGGCACCCTCCAGCTCACGCATCGCCACAAAACGAGCCAGCGCCATCTCGGCAACCTGATTGACGGCGTTCCAAACGGCATCCTCGTCCACCTGTGCCTGACGTACCGTCAGCACGTCGGGATAGCGGGACAACGCCGTAGCGGACACGTCGTCGCGTAAGCCATAACGCTCGGTCAAGTCGCGCAAGGCGTTGAGATAACTCTCAGCCAAAGCATGATCAACAGTTACTTCACTGCCAGCAGTTTCTAAAGCTTGAATCTGCACGTACACATCCACCTTGCCGCGGCTGATGCGCTGCTGAAGCAGATTCTTCAATTTATCATCCAAAAAGGCGTAGCCTCTGGGCAAGCGAGACGAATACTCAAAGTAACGGTGGTTGACAGACTTTATTTCCACCACAATAGACAGACCGTCCACAATCTCTTGGCCACGGCCATAACCGGTCATACTGCGAATCATATCGATATGCCTCCCATCAAAAAGCAAAAACTTACCTATTTTTAGTCACCGTACATTATACCAACAAATCACTTTAAAGTCAAGTAAACGTTAAGTATTTATATATGAAAATGCGCGTAAGAAAAGAACCGCTGCCGTAGCAGCGGTTCCTCTTTTAGACACTTTTGATTATTGCGACACCGAAAGATCTTTTTGCAGGCTTCTTACACGCTGCTTACGTGTCATTTCAGCATCTGTGTCGCGGCAATACATCCCGCCGGTTTTGCGATACATGTTTCCTGCATTCACGCCCGGCAAATCCGCGACGGATACGGTAAGCACCGTACCGTCATCCGCTACCAACACTGCGACTTTGCCTTCTATGCGATCCACACTATACAGGCACCCCTCACACATAGTCTTATTCTCCTCTTGCCGTTTTAACGGACAAATTATGGCCGTCTGAAACAAACACGATGTCTCCGCATACATCAGTGCGATACACCTGCGTATCCACGCTCGATAAACGACTGATTACGTCCATGCTGGGATGTCCGTATTCATTTCTTCCACAGGAAATCACCGCATATTGTGGCGAAACCGCCCGCAAAAACGCCGGTGAAGTGGAGGTTTTGCTGCCGTGATGCGCCACCTTCAGCACCGTCGCACTCAAATCATAGCCCGAGGCCACCAGGCGTTCTTCCAAATCCATCTCCGCATCGCCGGTAAACAAAAAGGAATGTTCGCCATATGTTAAACGACTGACAATCGATATTTGATTGGCATCCTCTATGACCTCATCCAGCGGAAGCGGTGACAAAATCTGCACCTTGGCATCGCCCAATTCATACACCGTCCCCGGTTCGGCTAACTCGACCGGCACGTTGCAGTCCTCCAATGCGTCCAGCATCTTCATGTACGCACCGCTGGTCGGTTCTTTCCCCTCCGGCATATAGGACATCACAAACCGCTCAATGGGAAGGTGCCGAATTACTGCATCCATCATCCCCATATGATCCACGTGAGGATGCGTGCAGATTACCAGATCCAACTTTTCAATCTTATGGCGATCCAGATAATCGATAACCGCTTGTTCACGCGGAGCTTCACCGGTATCAATCAGCATGTTGTGTCCATCAAGGCGCACAAGAATGCAATCCGCGTTTCCCACGTCGATAAAATGCACCTGCAGTTCACCTTGTTCCGTAACGTGTGGTTGCGGCATACCAAACCACGCAAACACATCACTCCAGCCCTTGAAACGCGTACCGGGGATGTGGCTTAACCCCTCCACCAGCACGCATATCACTATGAAAACCACCGCAGCGATCAGAAATATTTTCTTTTGAATCTGCTTTATCTGCTTGCGCTTGCTACGAGCACTCACGTTGTGCCTCGCTTCCGACGAATCATTCCGTCTCGTTGTTCATATTCATCTCGATCCACTGCTGTCGGGTAATCAGCACCTTACGCGGCTTACTGCCCTCGCTGGGACCGATGATGCCTCTTTGTTCCATCTGATCGATGATACGACCCGCACGAGCATAACCAAAGCGCAATTTGCGCTGCAACATGGAGGTAGAGATACTTCCCGCCTCCACCGCAATTTCAATAGCCTGCGGCAAAGCCTCGTCAGTCTCATCACCGTCACCGTCATCATCGCGACCGGCAGCCTTACCGGAGGATGCAGCCTGCTTTTCGATCTCCTCAATGATTTGCTGGTCATACTCTTGTTCCTGACCACCATTCTTGAGGAAGTCGATAACGCGCTCGATTTCCTGATTCGACACATAACAACCCTGCACACGCAAAGGCTTAGACTGACCGACAGGCATAAACAGCATATCGCCGTTACCCAGCAGCTTTTCAGCACCCACGCCGTCCAAAATGGTACGGCTGTCCACACCGCTGGCCACCGTCAACGCCAAACGACTGGGGATATTACCCTTAATCAAGCCAGTGATAACGTCCACCGACGGACGCTGAGTAGCAATCACCATATGCATACCGGCAGCACGTGCCATCTGTGCCAAACGGCAAATGGAATCTTCCACCTCGTTGCCGGCCGCCATCATCAAGTCGGCCAACTCATCGATGACAATCATAATCAGCGGCAAGGGCGGGAACTGTCCCTTTTTGTGAGCCATTTCGTTGTAATCGCCGATGTCACGCGCTTTTGCATCCGCAAACATCTGATACCGCTTGAGCATCTCGTTTACTGCCCAGCTCAAAGCCGCAGCTGCCTTGCGTGGATCGGTCACCACAGGAATCAGCAAGTGCGGAATACCGTTATAAACACCAAACTCAACCTTTTTGGGGTCGATCAAAATCATCTTGACCTCATCGGGACGTGCACGGAACAGCACCGACTGAATCATAGAGTTGGTACATACCGATTTGCCAGAACCGGTAGTACCTGCAATCAGCAGGTGCGGCATCTTAGCCAAATCCGTCATCACGATGTGACCTTCAATGTCCTGACCCAACGCCACCGTCAATTTACCCTTGGCAGAGCGGTAATCATTGGTATCCAGCAGAGATCGCAAGCGCACGGTACGACGCGCCTTATTAGGCACTTCGATACCCACCGCCGCCTTGTTGGGAATGGGTGCTTCGATACGCACACCGGTGGTTGCAAGTCGCAGAGCAATATCATCAGAAAGGCCGGTAATACGACTGATTTTCACACCGGCACTGGGCACCAGTTCATAGCGGGTTACAGAGGGACCACAGGTTACGTCACCCAATTCCGTACTAATGCCGAAATCCTTAAGGGTATTCACTAACAACTTGCCTGTAGCCATACGGTCGCCATCCTGAATACGGGCATCTTCTCCGGCAGGACCGCGATCCAACAGAGTTAAGGGGGGATAGTGATATACCACCTCTTGTACTGCCTCTTCCTCAGCAGATTTAAGCTCTGCCTTCAACTCTTTTTCCGCCTCTTCGGCGGACATCATTTCCGTATCATCGTCTCCACCTTGCGCTTCTTCGTTCAGAGCAGCTTTGGCGCGCTGCAAGCTTTCAAACTTCTCGGCCGAATCGGCAATTTCGATCACTTCATCAATCACTTCGGCGACCACTTCATCGTCCTCTTCGCTGTCATCCACCGCGATATCGATGGCTTTGCGACGACGGCCATAGCCCTCCCCCATTTCAACATCGATATCTTTATTACGCTTGGTTTGGACACGACGAGACGAGGTAGAAATAATAGCAGACTCAATGGCATCGCGAGTCTGCTCAGCAGGCTTTTTCACAGCACGAATGACCGACAGCAGCGTCGTACCGGTCACCAACATCAAAAAGACGACCGTCAACAAAATCAGCACGATTTTTGCACCAGTGTCACCCAAAATGCGCTCGATCGGCCATCCGAAGAAGGCGCCAACCGCACCGCTGCCACGGTAGAAAACACCCTCCTTATAGCAGTAAGAAACGGCGTCAAAAAATCCGTATTCGTGGGTATCGATGAAGAAAGTAAAGAAAGCACTGTTCAGCATAACGCCAAAGGCAGCACATTGCCAAATACGGCTGCTCAATCCTTTTTCATCCTTCTCAAGAGCCATTAAAATGGCCACAACCGCCGTCAACACCGGAACAATGCAGGCGTTGATACTGAACATACCCAGCAGTTGATTATGTAACCATGTCCACAAGTATTCGCCGCGAATCATCGCCAAACAGAAAACCAAAATAGAAATTGCCAACATCAACAACGCGCACACTTGGCGACGGGCGCTCTTCTGTTCCTGCGAAATCTGTTCCGATGATTTGCTCACAGGCTTCTTTGTAGAAGTGCTGTGCGAACCGCCTTTTTTCGAAGTAGTTTTCTTTTTGGTAGCCATTATGTATCCTCCAATGCTCAAATTCTTCCGTATGTATGCCCATTATGGGCAAGATTTACGCTCCTCAATCATGCTGTACAACTTTTCCATCGCCTCGTGCAAAGAGCCGATTTGATCAATTAGTCCCTCATTTACAGCTTCCGCACCGTCCAGCACGCTACCGACGTCAGTGGTCAATTCATCAGTGTTCGTGCACAAGGCTTGAAAACGTTCGGCAGGCATATTCGAATGGGCGCAAACAAACTCCACAATCCGATCCTGCATCCGTTGAAAATGGGCGAACGCCTGCGGAACACCCAGCACCAATCCATTGACCCGAACCGGATGAATGGTCATCGTGGCGGAGGGGACAATAAAAGAACAATCTGCCGCCACCGCCAACGGAACGCCGATGGAGTGTCCTCCCCCCAGCACCAGCGACACCGTAGGTTTGCTCATGCCGGCAATCAATTCAGCCAAAGCCAACCCTGCCTCAATATCGCCGCCCACTGTGTTCAGCAACAACAATAACCCTTCGATTTCAGTACTTTCATCCACAGCAACCAACTGCGGAATCATATGCTCATATTTAGTGGATTTGGTCTCGGATGGCAATACGTAATGCCCTTCGATTTGCCCTACGATAGTCATACAATGAATGCGATGACGTCCATTATCGGTTGTCACCGAACCGGTTTCCTCCATCATCTGCATACGCCGACCGATCTCGCTGTTTTCTTTCTCTTTTTCTGTATCACACATACCATCACCCCGCCGTAGTATGCGGCAATTTGGCAGAATATATGTATACAACTTAATTATAGCGCAACATCTTGTGGTTTTCAAGTCTTTTTACTACAAAATATGAAAAGAACGCAGATGCAAATGCATCTGCGTTCTTTGTGCATGATTATGTCTTGTCCCGCATATACCTGTCCATGGCAGCAGCAGCAGTTTTTCCGGCTCCCATGGCCAAAATGACCGTAGCGGCTCCGGTAACCGCATCGCCACCGGCAAACACACCAGGACGACTGGTAGCACCGAATTCATCCGTCACAAACCCACCAAATGGCTGCGTTTCCAAGCCTTGTGTCGTGGATTTGATCAGCGGATTGGGCGAAGTGCCAATTGCCATAATCACCGTATCCGCGTGGATCAAAAACTCGCTGTCCGCTTTCACGACAGGACGTCGACGGCCGGAAGCATCCGGCTCGCCCAATTCCATCTCTACACAGCGTACACCGGAAACACAGCGGTGATCATCACCCACAATCTCCACAGGATTAGAGAGGAATCGAAACGCGATTCCTTCTTCTATAGCGTGCTCTACTTCTTCGGCGCGAGCAGGCAACTCCTCCGCCGAGCGACGATACACCACCGTCACCTCGTCGGCACCCAGTCGCGACGCACAACGCGCAGCATCCATCGCCACGTTGCCGCCGCCCACCACGACCACACGACTGCCGCGGCGAATGGGCGTGGGATTCTCCGGCAAATACGCCTTCATCAGATTTACACGTGTGAGGAATTCGTTGGCCGAATACACGCCACCCAAATTTTCACCGGGGATATTCATGAATCGAGGCAAACCGGCACCGGTACCGATAAATACGGTCTCAAAACCCTGCTGTTCCATCAGTTCGTCAATCGAAAGCACTCGACCAATGACCATATTGGTCATCAAACGCAATCCCTGCGCTTGCAAACGGCGAATCTCCTGTTCAACAATTGTTTTAGGCAAACGGAACTCAGGTATGCCGTACACCAACACACCTCCCGCCGTATGCAACGCCTCAAACATAGTCACATCATATCCTAGGCGAAGCAGATCGCCGGCGCAAGCCAAGCTGGCAGGACCGGAACCGATCACCGCCACACGGTGACCGTTTTGAACAGGCATAGCCACAGTGGTTTCAGCCTGTGCATTGTGCCAATCGGCCACAAAACGCTCCAAGCGACCGATTGCCACCGGTTCGCCCTTATTTCCTCGCACACAGCGGCTCTCGCATTGGTTCTCCTGTGGGCACACACGACCGCACACCGCAGGAAGAGAACTGGTGCGGGAAATCACCTCATAGGCGGCAGCAAAATTACCCTTAGCCACCTCGGCAATGAAAGCTGGAATATCCACCTGCACAGGGCAACCACCGGTACAAGGCTTGTGCTTACACTGCAAGCAGCGACCGGCTTCTTCCATCGCCTGTTCGGGAGTATAGCCCGTTGCCACTTCCAAAAAATCACGCCGCCGCTCTTCCGGCACACGCGTAGGCATAGGCACTTTGCTGGGAGACAGATTAGCCATATCACTGCACCTCCTGTCCCAATAGGTTACAAGCCCGCTCGTAAGCGTGACGCTCCTGTTCGCGATATAGACGGCTGCGTTCCATCGCTTCGTCAAAATCCACCTGATGTCCATCAAACTCGGGACCGTCCACGCAAGCGAAACGTGTTTGACCGCCCACAGTCAAGCGGCAACCGCCACACATGCCTGTACCGTCAATCATGATGGGATTCATACTTACAACCGTCTTAACACCATACTCTTTTGTGAGCAAGCTGACGTATTTCATCATCGGCAAAGGACCGATGGCAATCACTTCGTCGTATTTCTCCCCTGCCTCAATCAATCGGCGCAGGGCATCGGTCACCAAACCTTTTTCGCCGCAAGAACCATCGTCGCTCATTGTCACCAAACGATCGCTGACCGATGCAAATTCATCCTGCAAGATTACCAAATCGCGGTGACGGAAGCCCACGATACAATGCACGACAACACCTTGCTCATGCAGTTTTTTCGCCACCGGATAGGCAATAGCGGTACCGACACCACCACCGACAACCGCCACCTTTTTCAGGCCATCGGTTTCGGTAGCGCGACCCAAAGGCCCCACCAAATCCTGCAGACAATCTCCGACGTTCAACCGGCTAAGGGCCAGCGTGGTCGCACCTACCGTTTGGAAAATAATGGTCACCGTGCCACGAACGCGGTCATAGTCAGCCACCGTCAGCGGAATGCGCTCGCCATCCTCTGACACGCGGAGAATGACAAACTGACCCGCTTGCGCTTTTGCCGCAATCAGGGGTGCATTAACAACCATCCGCATAACGGAAGGACACAAATTCTCTTTTTGCAGAATCTCAAACAAAATGTACTCAACTCTTTCTCAAACAGTACGTTTTTTCGTCATCTTGCGTTTACGCAACAATATCAAACCCACCGTCAGCAAGACGGGAAACAGCATACACACAGCAAATCCGATGCGCATCGCCAAGGAGGGTAACCAATTCACCGCGACCAATCGATCGGTGACAGCACCTACCATCACCGGAGCCACCGAACAGCCTACGTCGCCGCACAACGCCAACATCGCGAACATCGAGGTGCCGGCAGCGGGAAAACGCTCACTGCTCAAACTCAGTACACCCGGCCACATGGGGCCGACGCACCATCCACACAGGCAAAATCCCAACAACGATACGAACGAATACGGAATCAGCGCGATGACCGCGTAACTGATCACACAACCGAACCCATGCAACACCAATAAGCGTCGCGGGTCATGACGACGTGACATGCGGGAAAACACCACGCGAGACACACCTTGAAACAGCGCAAAGGCACAAGGCCCCAACAAATCGCCCACCACCTTGGGAACACCCAAGCCGTTTTCAGCAAAAAAGGATGCCCACTGGGCGGGAGCCAACTCTGTCGCACCGGAAAATACCATCAGTGCCATCAACAACCAAAACAGCCCGCTACGTATCAAACCGGAGGAGGCATCCACGTGTTCGGCGCTTTCTTCCGGCTTCGGCGGCACCGGAACCACCAAAAACAGCAGCGCCGTCAAAGCAGGCACGATTGCCCACAACAACACCAGCCATCGCCAATACTCAATACCAACCAATGCAAAGAAGACAGTCGACAGCAGAATGACCGCCACCACACCCCAGCAATAGAACGAGTGGAGCAGACTCATCTCCCCTGCCTTACTTTCTTCGGGAATCGCGTCAATAATCGGACTGATCAACACTTCAATCAAGCCGCCGCCGACGGAAAACAGCAGCGAAGCCAACAGAATACCAAGGTATGGATCCATCACTGCCGGTAGCGCACACATCAGCACCAATCCCACAGAAGCCAGCGCAAAAGACAACACACTGCCAAAACGATACGGCAGATATTTCCCAAATCGAGCCGCCAACAAATCCACCACGATTTGGATCACAAACAACACGGTGACCAACATGCCCAACTGGGATAAGCTGACCGAAAATTCTTGTTGAAACGTCAAATACAACAGCGGCAGCAAATTGATGGAGATTGCTTGTGTGATATAGCCCAAATAGCAAGCCAATTTGGTTTTTTTGTACGATGTTTTGCTCATGACAATGGCTCCTATCCACCGAATCCTGTATAGTCTACCAGTTATTTCAGCAAATTGCAACTGCTCTCCTTATGTTTTTTACGAAAAATATTGGAATTTGCAGGATTTCATTGCTTTTTCGAGAATTCAGGTCTATAATGTATCGTGAGTTTTTATACGATTGAGGATTTAGTTATGTTAGTTGCCTTTCACACCCTCGGGTGCAAAGTAAATCAATATGAAACCCAAGCTATGCGCCACCAAATGGAAGCGGCCGGATACGAAACAGCTGAATTTGTACCGGACCAAACAATAGCAGACGTGCTGGTCATCAACTCCTGCACCGTCACCGGCGAAAGCGATCGAAAACTGCGTCAGTTTATCCGCCGTTGCCGCCGCGCCCTCCCGAACGCCATTCTCGTATTGTGTGGCTGTATGTCTCAAGCTTACCCGGACAAGGCATTTGCCCTGCCCGAGGTGGACATTGTGCTGGGCAATGCCGTCCGAAGTGATTTACTCCCCAAACTAGAGGAGTATTTTGTCGAAAAACAGCGCATTTGCTGTGTGCCCGCACACACAAACGTATATGAACCGTTGGATATTGATGCATTTCAGGGTCGCACGCGAGCCTTTGTGAAGATCCAAGACGGATGCAACCGTTTTTGTTCTTACTGCATTATCCCCTACGCCCGCGGTCGTGTGCGTTCCCGCCAACCGGAGGATATCACTGCAGAACTCACTCGTTTGGTATCCAACGGCTACAAAGAGGTCGTATTGGTCGGCATCAACCTAACCGCTTACGGTCAAGATTGCGGGCTGAACATCGCCGATGCCGTTGATGCCGCCTGCGCTGTAGACGGACTAGAGCGTGTGCGCCTTGGCTCTCTGGAACCCGACTTTATCACCGACGATGTGATCGCTCGCCTCAAGGCACAACCGAAATTGTGTCCCCAATTCCACTTAGCACTCCAAAGTGGTTGCGATGCCACCCTTCGTCGGATGAATCGACACTACACCACCGCGGAATATGCCGACCTATGTGCGCGTCTGCGTCACCATTTTCCCGATTGCGCTCTTACCACCGACGTGATGGTAGGATTTCCCGGGGAAAGCGAAGAAGAATTTGAAGAATCCTGCCGCTTTGTCGATTCCATTGGTTTTTCGCGGGTACATATTTTTGCGTACTCGCGACGTCACGGCACCCGCGCCGACCGTTTTCCCGACCAAGTGGATAACCGCGAGAAAACACAACGCAGTAAAAACATGCAGGCAATCTGCAATGCCCATGCGGAAAGATTTGCTTCGCATTACGTAGGCAAAACCGTGTCCGTTTTGCTGGAAACGCCTTATCCGAACGGCGTCATTGACGGGCATACCGACACCTATTTAACTGTTGTTGTTCAAACCGACAAACCCGAGGGAACCCTACTCCCCGTAAGAATCACAAGTTGTAAAGGCGAAGTGCTTTACGCCGAAGAAATCTGATTTTCATTCCATCGAAAGGAGGTGCGATCATGCCACTTTACTTCACCGAAAAGAAGAAACATTGGCCTCCCCCAAAACCAGTACAATATATCTTGGCTGTGGTCGCACTATTACTGGCCGTTGGCATATTGATGGTATGGCTGCGCGTTTTCAAAGATTCCAACGTCACGCCGTCTTCTGATCCGACCACCACCACGACCTCTTCCCAAATAAAGAAGGAATTGCCCGACAATGGTTACTTCCTTTTGATTATCGAAGACGCGGAGTACGAACGCTTCGCTTTGATTGAGCTTTCTCCCAACACTGACAGCATCACCGTGCAGCCCATCTCCCCCACCATGTCACTCAACAACAACGAAACCGTTGTACAACTGTATCGCCGTGCCAAGGCCGGTCAAGTAACCCAGGCACTGGCATCTCACTATCAACTTCCTTTAGAGCATTACGTATCTCTCACCATCTCCGAGTTGGAAGCTCTCATCTCCCGTTGGGGCGGATCGTTGACGTTGACACCGCCCGAGGAGATCACCTATCGGGACGAAAACGGAGCTGCCGTCCGATTACCGGCAGAAGCCAACGCTTTAACCCCAAAACAGATTGCAGCGATGCTACGCCACCGGCAATGGAACAACGCGCAAAACGACCTACAGCTGTCTGCCGATCTAACCGTAGCCATCCTCAATCATTTGTTAACCCCCAATCGCGATTTGAATAAAGTTTACAACGCTATCGCCGACCACACCAGCATCCGTGTCCATCACTTCCAAGCTTTTTATGACGGTTTGATTCATTTAGCCGCGTGTAATGACGGTTTGTTGGCAGAAAACGGCGTCATCTCCAACCCGTAAACGATGACTATTTAGTGAGGAGTATTTGTGAATACACGTAAGTTTTTATCGATAATCTGTGTGCTCACGCTCTGCCTCAGCGGATGTGGTTTACTGCCACAGAAGCAACCGGCAAATGAGCCGCAGCTCGTCTATGTAGACGGTCTCAAATATCGCTCCGAGTTTGAGAAGCGTATGCAATACGAGTATCTAAACGCGGACGAACAACACAACTACGGCTTGTTGTATACCAGCGTAAAAGATGCCATCGACACCGATGCCACCGTCGAGGATGACAACGGCAACAGTCGTCCCGGTGTGCGGGTGCTGTTCGATACGGCACTGACCGAAACCGCCATGTCACATCTCTATGAGTGCTTTTTGCGTGACAACCCACAATTTTTCTTTTTGGACCGTACCTACAGTTTAGAGGGACATCAAGCAGAAAATGGTGCGGTATACGACACCATCATCCTGCAGTTTACTCTAGGCAAAAAGGAACGATTGGACGCCATCGAGCGCCTAAACACAGCGGTAGAAAACATCTTGAGCAACCACCCCGTTTCCGCCGACGAGTATGAAACCGAAAAACACCTGCATGACTACTTGATTTCCCACTGCACCTACGACGAAGCCGCCGGCAGCAATGCCGATGCTTACGAAAACGCATACTCTGCTTATGGCGCCTTGGTGGATCAACGGGCGGTATGTGAAGGCTACGCCAAAGCAATGCAACTTTTACTCAACGAAGTCTCAATTCCCGCCACGGTGCTTATTGGGCGCTCTAGCGACACCTGGGAATCCCACATGTGGAATCTGGTGCGCATCAACGGTTCCTATTACCACTTGGATGTCACCTGGGACGACAACGAAGATGCCCCACAATACACCTACTTCAACGTAACCGATACCGTTATACAACGCACTCATCAACCGGATGAGGGCCAATTCGATGACATCACTTGTACCGAAACAAAAGACAACTACTTTGTGCGTACCGGTACCTATTGCGACACCTACGAACGCGCATCCATCGCAAAGGCCATTGCCACTCGCATAGAAGCCGGTGACACTGTCATCCATCTTCAGTTTGCACCCGGCAAATACGAAAACGCCTTGCTTTTCTTGAAAAATAAGCAACTTACGCAAAAAATGACCAACGCCCAGTTGGGGAATCGTAAAAAAATGTGGGACTACGCGCTCAGCACTCACGCCAAGCAACTGGTCATCACGATAACACAAACGGAATAACAAAAAACGGACTGTGCTATGTGCACAGTCCGTTTTTGTTTTACTAAAGATTCTTATTGGGCAATTGTTCTCGCTTTACCGATAGCATACTCGATCGTATACTCCGCGTCTCCATAGTAAACCCACACGAAATCCTCGCCACTATCGGGAAGATCAATCTTCAAACGTTCGGTAAACGTATGCAAGCCTTCCGCTTGACCTGTGGCATCGATTTCGATCTTAATTTCACTGGCTTTCAAACGACGCAATACGTCCTCAGGTCCGCACAACACCACGTTTTCCAAGCTCTGCTGCGCCAATGCGGCCTCATATCCTTCGTCACAAAGGATGGTCACGTTTTTATCCGACAGAGGAATACTCACGCTCTTATGACCATATCCGGTCACGTCCAAAGAGACCGTAATATTTTTCACGGATTTATCCGCAAAGTACACACCTTCCCGTTCTTCCAAAGGAATGATTTTGACGACCGGATTGTCACCGTTTTCCGGCATCCATTGGTCAAAATCCACTGTCAAGTTATTGCGGATGGTCTCAACATAAGTGTCCAAAACACCCTTTTCCGGAATTACGCCTAATTTTAAGGAAGAAGGTGTCACCACCAGTTTGTCCGACAAGCCAACAGGAATGTTTTGCGGATTCGCAATCGAGAAATTCTCGTTTTGGTACACAATAACGGGTACGATGACGCCCACTTCGCCTGATGCAGGGTTCTCAAACGTAATCTCCGACACTGGTTGTCCGGCTTTATCATAGGCCACCAGCGTCGCCGTAAAGCGCTCAGTCTGAGATACGTTCATCGTGTCCGTAATAACAGCACACACTTTGCCAATTTCCTTAACAATAGCTGTAGGACCGGAAATAGTCACGCTATTGTCTTTCAAATCTTCGTCGCCGGCGGAAGCAGCCACAAACACCATGCCCTCGGTAGAAAACTTCATGTTTTCTTCGTTACTCAGGGTCAAATTGGGCATTTCCACCTGCTGAGGATCCAAAGTGAACGACTTCTCCATAAACTGTCTGCAGGATATTTGCACATAATACTGATTCGTAAGTTTGTCAGTCTTAATCTTAGACCCTTTGACCGAAACGATGCTGCATTTTGCAGGAACCGACACCCACAGATTCACGCGTTTGTTTGTCACGTCCGAAAGGATATCTCCGGTATCGGCAGTCACCGTAATATCCTCCGCCCGCATCTTCTTCAGTTCCGAGCGAGGTGCCTTAACTGTCACTGTGGCGGTAATATCCGCTCCCTCTACCACACGCAGACCGGTAGCGAATTCAGAGGTTTCCACCTTGACAGGCACCGTAAAATCCATGGTGTGCTCATACCCTTGATTGCTATCCACAACCGCCCAAATGGCAATTGCCAATATCAAAGAAATCAGCATCATCAATTTATCCTTGTGGAGAAGACGGCTGAAGGAAAATTGCTTTTTCATCACTTCTTCTCCTTTCTGGCAAAGTGGAACTGTCGAATCTTTTTCAAGGATTCAGACTCCTCATCACTCCACAAAATGCGCTCTTCCAGCGTTTTAATCAATGTCTCACGGGTAAAATTGCGCTTGAGTTCACCCGCCTCAGCCACCGAAATGGCACCGGTTTCTTCAGACAGAATGATAACAATGGCGTCGGAATTCTCGCTCATACCCACACCGGCACGGTGACGGGTACCCAATTCACGACTGATCTGCAGATTATCCGACAATGGCAAGATACAAGCTGCCGCATACACCTTACCATCACGAATCACCATTGCTCCATCGTGCAAAGGTGCCTTATTATAGAACACAGCAGAAATCAACGCCGCAGAAGGCTCTGCCTCCACAATGGTACCGCTACGAACAATCTCACCCAATCGGGTAGATCGCTCCATTACCACCAGTGCGCCCATTTTCTGCTTCTGCAGGATTTCCAACGCGTCTACAGTCGAAACGATGGCCTTGTTCCACTGATCGATGTAAGTGGAGTTGTGCTCCGCCTTGAAGCCACCGAAGAAGCGCGCAATACCTTTACGAGAGTTACCGGCCTGCTCCAGTGCGCGACGCACCTCCGGCTGGAATACCACGATCAGCAACAGCAAGCCGTTATCAATAACCGCTTGCAGCAACACTCTCACCGTGTTCAGTTGAGCCACGGTAGCAATCACGTATACAATCGCCAGCACCAGAATACCACGCAGCAACTGTGCCGCGCGAGAATCCCGCACCAAGCGAATGATGAAATACAGACATAATGCCACCAACAAGATGTCGGAGATGTCTCGCCACCACACGAATGTGCGGAAAAATACGACGATTTGATTCCACAAATTTTCAAAAAAAGCGGCCATCATTTTACCTCCCAAGCCGTGGGATGCTTCAACAGCACCACAACAGCCGATTGCACAGAAATGGATACAATAACCCACATTTAGTTTATTATACCATATTTTCGCATCAGTGCAATGATTTTTTGGCAATTTTCAAAAAAACTTTACTGATATAAGCCACTTCCTCTTCCGTTGAGAACACAGATGGTGCCAAGCGTACCGTTCCCTGCTCTAAAGTGCCGAAATGACGGTGTGCAGCGGGCGCACAATGCAGTCCTGCACGTACCGCAATCCCGTGTTCATCCAACATCGCCGCTGTTTGCTCTGAAGGAACATCGTCCACATTGAGAGACAACACCGGCACTATATTTCCTACCCGTGGCCGAGGGGTGTAAAAACGAATGGACGAACATCCTATCAATCGGTCGTACACTTGTTGTAAACAGCGTATTTCATGCCGATACACCGCCTCCCTCCCCCGACGATTCACAAACTCCATTCCGGCACGAACACCACAAATGCCTGATGTGTTGGGAGTTCCACTTTCCAAGCGATCTGGCAAATCCTCCGGTTGTTCCATGGACAACGAATGACTACCCGTACCGCCACAAATAAAGGGCGATAATATGGTGGTGCTCCGACACAACAGCATACCAATTCCCATAGGAGCATACAGCCCTTTATGCGGTGCTACGCACAAAAAATCTATATTGTCTGCCTCCATATCAATGGGTAGTATACCCGCACTTTGCGCGGCATCCACACAAAACAGCAATCCGTACCGATGCGCCAGCTCCCCCAGACGACGAATGGGTAACGAAACACCGAACACATTAGAGGCGTGCGTACAAATCAACAACCGAGTATCCGGGCCGATTGCCCGTCGAAATCGCTCCACCAGTTTCTCTTCATCGCAGCACCATTCCACCGTTCGATACTTTCCATATCTCGCTAACGGACGCATCACGGCATTATGCTCCAAATCAGAGGTCAACGCTTCTCCCCCATCATGAAGTACACCGTAAATGACCATATTCAGCGCCGTAGTACAGTTGCCGGTGAATATCACGCCGGAGGGATCTGACAACCCGAAAAAATTAGCCGCCGATTGGCGACACGCATATACCTGTTCGGCAGCTGCCAAAGACATTTTATGTCCGGAACGCCCCGGATTGGCGCCGTAAAGTTGACTGGCTTTACACGTTTCAGCCCGTACTGTTATCGGCTTTGGCCAGGTAGTCGCCGCATTATCCCAATAAATCATCTTTCCCTCACCTCACATAGCGTCAGTAACGCGAATCACCCGTACGCCCTTATTCTTCAGTATTTGCTCCGCCTTTTTCGCGTCGTCGGTAATCAACAAACTATATCCGCAACCATCTCCGGCAATCGGCTGAGAGGCACGATGAAGGTACGCACGGATTCCCTGCTCAGCCAACACCTGTTTACCACGCATGGCATTGGTAATAGAACCCACGTGTATATAATAATTAGCCATTATATTCCCTCCCATCGGTATGTCCTAACCCATAGTATGCAAAATGACAAACAACGGTAACAAAATCCATCTTGACGGGAAGCCGAATATAGAGTATCATAGCATTAACTGATAAAAGGAGTGAATACTATGTCTGAAGATTTTGGCAACAACATTGTATCCGTGTTGGACGACGAGGGCAATGAGCACCAGTTTGAGATTCTGGACGCCATCGAGACCGATGACGGGCGCTACGTGGCTCTGCTGCCCATCTATTCCGAGGCTGAAGCCGCTATTGAAGATGACGGCGAACTGGTTATCCTGGAAGTGGTGGACGACGAAGGCGAAGACCTGCTGGTTCCCATCGAGGACGACGACACCTTCGACGAGATCGCAGAGATCTTTGAAGAGCGCTTGAGCGAGTACTACGAGATCAATGAGGTCGATGCTCCCTTGAGCTGATGATTTTCCTGCTGTGCTCGCGGACTGTCGTCTTTTAACCCTACTACACTTTGTAATCGGGAATCCTGCTCCGCCTACGGAGTGCAGACCTCCCCACCCCGGTGGGACGAAGGGAGCCGGAAAGAGGCGGGCGATACCCACCTGCTGAAATATAGTAGCAGGTTATGCCGACGACATTACGACATGGCGGGACTATTTAGCAAAACGAAGCACCCGACACCGATACCGGTGTCGGGTGCTTTCTTTTTTATTCTTGTGGCGGCGTCTTGTCAAAACGCACTGTACGTATTAGTTTTGTCATTAATTCCACCAGCGGAACGATCAGTAGTCCTGCCAACACATTCCCCACCGCATGTATCGCATCAAAGGTGAAACCTGCCAACACCCACGCTACCGTCATCTCCCAGTTTAGATGGAAAAACAAAGCCTGCGCAGGTGCACACAACACGCCGAACATTAACCCGTGCAAACCACACACCAGCGGATACACCACACAGGCCAGCCATTTCGGCATTCGCCGTGGCAACAGCATTGTTACTCCCCACAGCACTGTCCAGACGTATAGGTACGGCACCCACCACACAGCAAATCCGGCGTACAAACCATTGACAAACACGTAAATGTAGATGGGAATCAGCGCTTTGCCCCGAAAAGTCAACGTATACACCATTGTCAGCATACCTAACAGGTGAATGTTCGGCAGGAACTCCATCGTGATCTTAGAGACAAACATCACCATACCCAGCATGGCGAACAGCACCGATTCGTAAACGGTTAAACCACGCTTTTTATTTGACACGTGCAAGGCAATAGGTCACTCCCTCTTCAATGTTGGTGGTATCCACACCGCTCATGGCATATTCGCCGTTTACGTAAAAACCCCAATAGGTTTGATCCACATTATAGTCCGCAACGATACCATTGACTTTTTTGATAAACAAGCCATATTCGCTGTCTTCGCCCTCCAACAGGCCGTGTTCTTGCATAGCTGCACCCACGGTGGTTTTGTCGGTATGGATGGTGAAAGTAATCTGGCGGTCATCGGCCTTGACCTCTACCACCAGAGTCTTGGCACCATCTCCCAGCGCGGTATCGGTCAGATACTTAGCATCCTTCCACATGCCCAAGTCCACATCCGGCTTCTGAGACGGATTAGACACATTTTCGCTTGCAGAAGGTACAGGATTCTCGTACTGCTTCGTCACGTCGGTGATAATCCCTTTGGGTTCATCACCTTTACCGCAAGCGCTCAAGGTCAGCAACAGTACCACAACGGACAACAAACTCACTACTTTTTTCATTTTTCTTCATCCTTTCCTGTAAATCGGTTATCACATACAAAAGGATAAAATAAAAGCACCCCTCCACGGGGTGCTGTGAAAAAGGCGGATTCCTGCCGTACCGCTACACACAGCCTCCCCACTTGCCCAAGAGACCTTTTATTGGTGTCGCAGACCGATAAGCATTCCGACTTGACTCGTCAAAAGCGAGAGTTACGGTAATGGCTGTTGCCGCGGACTTTCACCGCGATTCCCTTATCCCCTAACACACGGTCGTGCCGTGTATCCGACAACGGGCATACGCCCGATGACCTGCGTCTATTCTTTTGT
>JAZNED010000031.1:0-17421 GCA_045588425.1 Acutalibacteraceae bacterium | reverse complement strand
TCGAACCGCTGACCTCTTGAATGCCATCCAACCCCTCTCCCAGCTGAGCTATACCCCCATATGTTGCTCGGAACAGGCATTATAATAACAAAGTTCTTCGCAAAAGTCAACCCTTTTTTTGAAAAAAGTTGTGAAAAATTTAATTTTTCTTTTTTTGCTCTTTTTGGTTGAAAAATGTAGGTTTTGTGTTTATAATATTTAGGTACTTTCTTTTGAAAAGGTAGGTGAGACTTCATGGAGAGCAATCCCGTTCCTCCGCGGCAGTGTGTTTCCTATATTGCGATCTGTGTGTGTCACCGCGGTGTTGTGAGATAGTACCGCCTTGCCCTGCACAGACCGCCTGTTGATTACCATCGCTACGCGATGAGACAGGAGGTCTTTTATTATGTCCGAAGAAATCAAAAGCAGTGAGTTGCAACAAGAGAATAACCTTCGTCCTGATTATACGGATGAACTGACCGCGCTGTTGCGCAGCCGCCGCAGTATTGCTGAGCTGCGTGATGAGATGGAGGCATACCACGACAGCGATTTGGCTGACTTGCTGGAGCAATTACCGCCGACCGACCGTCGACGCCTGTATCGTATTTTGGGCTTGGATCGCACCGGTGACGTATTTGCGTATCTGGAGAATGCGGCTGAGTATCTGGAAGAATTGGATGCCGAGATGGCGGCAGATGTTCTGGAAGTGATGGATGCCGACGATGCGGTTGACGTTCTGGAGGATCTAGACGAGGAAAAGCGTCAAGAACTGCTGGAATTGATGGATCCCGACGCCGTTGAGGATATCGAGCTGATTGATTCGTATGACGAGGAGCAGATCGGTAGCCACATGACCACGAACTACGTGGCCATCGGTCGTGAACTGAGCATTAAAGAGGCGATGAAGTCACTGGTGCATCAGGCGGCAGAAAATGACAATATTTCCAAATTGTACACTTTGAATGAAGATGGTACCTTTTACGGCGCTATCGATTTAAAGGATTTGATTGTTGCTCGTAAGGATACCGAGTTGGAGGATTTGATTGTTACCTCCTATCCCTATGTGTACGCGACCCAGTCGGTGGAGTCTTGTATCGAAGAACTGAAGGATTATTCTGAGGATTCGATCCCTGTTTTAGATGCGGACAATCGTTTGTTGGGTGTTATTACTGCGCACGACATTGTTGAGGTCGTGGACGAGGAGATGAGCGAGGACTACGCTCGTTTGGCTGGTTTGACCGCGGAGGAAGATTTGCGGGAGCCGTTATTGCACAGCATGGGTAAGCGCATTCCTTGGTTGATTGTTTTACTGTTTTTGGGCCTTGGTGTATCGGCAGTGGTCGGTATGTTTGAAGCGGTGGTCAGTAGCTTGACCATGATTGTGTGCTTTCAGTCACTGACGCTTTCGATGGCCGGTAATGTGGGTACCCAGTCGCTTGCTGTCACTATTCGTGTGTTGATGGATGAGCAGATTAGTGGTAGAGAGTGTGCGTCGCTCATTTTTAAAGAGATCCGTGTGGCCTTGCTGAACGGAACAGTATTAGGTGCCGCTTCTACCGGTTTGATTGGTCTGTATATTTGGCTTCTCAAGGGCTTTGCGCCGGCATTTGCCTTTGCTACTTCGGGTTGTATCGGCCTTTCAATGGCGTTGGCGATGACCGTATCCGGATTGACGGGTACGCTGGTCCCGATGCTGTTTAAGAAGTTAAAGGTAGATCCTGCTGTGGCTTCCGGTCCGTTGATTACCACCATTAACGACTTGGTGGCGGTTGTAACCTATTATGGCTTAGCGTGGTGGATGCTGATAGAAACCATGAATCTGGTTGGGTAAAAGGAGAATGAGTATGAACGTAGTGGTTGCGCAATCCGGCGGTCCTACCGCCGTTATCAACGCCTCTCTGTTGGGCGTCTATCGTGCCGCACGTGAGTGGGGAGAGGTGGACACCGTCTTTGGCTCCCTATATGGTATTGAGGGCGTCATCAAAGATAATCTCGTGGATTTGAATAAGTTATTGTCGACGGTTGATGCACAGGCTTGCTTGCGTCAGACTCCGGCGGCGGCGTTGCGTTCTTGCCGTTACAAATTGCCGTCAGTGGAGAAGGATTCCGCTGTTTATGAGCAGATTCGTGCAACATTAGAGAAGCATGACATTGGTGCGTTTTTCTACATTGGTGGTAACGATTCCATGGATACCGTGGATAAGCTATCTAAGTATTTTGATTCGGTTGGCAGTCCCATTCGCGTGATGGGCGTGCCTAAGACCATTGATAACGATTTGTGTCTCATGGATCACACTCCAGGTTATGGCTCTGCCGCTAAGTTTGTGGCCACCTGTATGTGGGAGATGATTCGTGATTGTTCCGTGTATGATTTGGACAGCGTGCTGATCGTGGAGATTATGGGTCGAGATACCGGTTGGTTGACCGCCTCTGCGGCACTTCCGCATCTACATGGTTGTGATGCACCGCACTTGGTCTATTTGCCTGAGGTGGACTTTACAGCCGATCAGTTTGTGCAGGACGTGCTGGAGGCACAGAAGAAAACCCGTACCGTTATTGTGGCGGTGTCGGAGGGTGTGGAGTTAGAGGGGTTGGACGATTTCCAGTCTGGCAAGGTGGACAATTTTGGCCACAAGTACCTCTCCGGTATCGGTAAGTGTTTGGAGGAATTGGTACGCAATCGTATTGGCTGCAAAGTCCGCTCGGTGGAGCTGAATATCCTTCAACGTTGTGCAGCACATATTGCGTCTGAAACGGATTTGGCAGAAGCGGAGTCGCTGGGCGCTGTTGCGGTGAAAGCGGCGGCACAGGGAAAGACCGGTATGGTGAGTGCCATTGTCAACCGTTATGATGCGGAGTATATTCCTAACTATGGGATTGTGCCTGTTTGTGATGTAGCGAACAAGATCAAATATGTACCTCGCGAGTGGATCAATGAAGCGGGGAACAATATACTGCCTGCTGCATTGGAGTACATTCAGCCGTTAATTCAAGGTGAGCCTACCATTGTTACTGAAGGTGGAATAGCTCGTCATTTTATAATCTCATAGGTAAAAGTGCCGTTTGCGTCAGCAGACGGCACTTTTTTGTAATCATTACAAAAAAAGTTTTGAAAAACCTATTGACAAACAACCGATTTCGTGTTACTATTTGTTTGTAATCATTACAAATACAAAACGATTACAGATTGGAGGGAGGATATGACGCAAAAACAGATCGCTCAACTGATGGGGGACCGAGGATTACGTCCCACCACGCAACGGTTGGCCGTTTATGATTATCTGTATCGCCACCGTATCCATCCCTCGGCAGAGATGGTGTACGATGCGCTGATTGCTCAGTATCCCACGTTTTCACGCACCACGGTGTATAATTCGCTGCACGCATTGGTGCGGGCGGGTTTGGTGCAGGAGCTGGCGATGGATACCGAGGAGCGGCGTTACGACGCTGACGTGGCTCTGCACGGCCATTTCCATTGCCGCGGTTGCGGCGGCATCGCCGATTTTCCATTGGATGCCTCGGTGGTGCATGGTTTGATCCCGGACGGGTTCATCGTACAGAATCAAGGTATTTATTTCAGCGGGATGTGTCCCGCCTGCGGGTCGGCAGAACCGATCGAATCAAATTAAAATTAATTTTGGAGGTTGTTCATTATGAAAAAGTTCGTTTGCTCTGTCTGTGGTTATGTTCACAATGGTGATTCTGCTCCTCACGTTTGCCCCGTCTGCGGCGTGACCGCCGAGAAGTTCAACGAGCAGACCGGTCCTCGTTCTTGGGCTGCTGAGCACGTCGTCGGTGTGGCACAGGGCGTGGATATGGAGATCATTGAGGGCCTGCGTGCCAATTTTGCCGGCGAGTGCTCCGAGGTTGGTATGTATCTGGCAATGGCTCGTGTCGCCCATCGCGAGGGTTATCCCGAGATCGGTTTGTACTGGGAGAAGGCTGCTTACGAAGAGGCTGAGCATGCCGCTAAGTTTGCCGAACTGCTGGGCGAGGTACTGACTGACAGCACTAAGAAGAACCTGGAGATGCGCGTAGACGCCGAGAATGGTGCTACTGAGGGCAAGTTCGAGCTGGCTAAGCGTGCTAAGGAGCTGGGGCTGGATGCCATCCATGATACCGTTCACGAGATGGCCCGCGACGAAGCCCGTCACGGTAAGGCTTTTGAGGGCCTGCTGAAGCGCTACTTCGGTTAATCACACGGGGCGGTTGCCCCATACATAGTAGGGAGGAAGTACCATGTTGGATAAAAAGGTTATCGAATTACTGAACGATCAGATCAATAAAGAGTTTTACAGTGCCTATCTGTATCTGGACATTGCTAATTACTATACCGAGCAGGATTTGGACGGCTTTGCCAATTGGTACACTATCCAGGCACAAGAGGAACGCGATCACGCGATGTTGTTCCTGCGCTATTTGCAGAGTAACGGTGTTCCCGTGGAGTTGAAGGCGATTGATAAGCCCGATGAGAGCTTTGAGAACGCTTTGGATCCGTTGTTGGTAGGTGCTAAGCACGAGCGTTATGTTAGCGCGTTGATCCATGCTATCTATGAGGCTTCTTATGATGTCCGTGATTTTCGCACGATGCAGTTCCTTGATTGGTTCGTGAAAGAGCAGATGGAGGAAGAGGAGAACGCCGATAAGATGGTCGCTAAGTATAAGTTGTTCGGAGATGATCCTAAGAGCTTATATTTGCTGGATCAAGAGCTGTCTGCTCGTGTGTATTCTGCTCCTAGTTTAGTGTTGTAAAATGAGAGAAAGGTGTCGTTGTAAAACGGCACCTTTCTTTTATATATAAGTCTTGACAAATTTGGGTAATAGGAGTATTATTTTCGTAATGGTATTTATTATTGGATTCGTCTACCCTGACCATAACGATATTAATGACTCAATGGAGGAATAAGCTATGAAAAAACAGATAGCTGCTACCCAAGAGAATCGCCGTGATTTGCGACATCGCTTGGTAGCCGCTTTGGCTTTGCTGATGGTCGCTGTTATTTTGGCTGTTGGCACCACCTACATGTGGCTGACCCTTTCGGTGCGTCCTGAGGTCAGTGGCATTGTCACGCATATCGGCGCTAACGGCAGCTTGGAGATTGCCTTGCTGAATGAAGACACTTACAAGGATCCCAATTCGATTAAGACGCCCGGTATCGGCGAGTCTTTGGCCGCCGGTTCTCCTGAGGCAAACGAGCGTTGGGGTAACTTGCTGAATTTGGAGGATGAGAGTTACGGCTTAAGCAACATTATGCTGTATCCCTCTCGTTTGAATGCGGTTCTCTCTCCTGATGGTAAAAGTTATCAAATCGGTGACAAGATGCTGTCTGTGCCTTCTTATGGTTACGATGGACGTATCGTTGCGTTGAAGGATAACACGATGGCCGGTAAGTACAACGGCACCGGATTTGTTTACAATCCCGATACGATCGGATACGGCGTGCGCGCTATTGGCAGTACCGAGACGATTAGCGTACAGTCCAGTTATCTTGCCGAAGCCAAGAGCAAAATATCCGGTTACAATAAGAGCGCTCAGAGCAGTGCTGTTGGCTCCTTGAGCGGCTTGAAAGACTTGATTACCAAGATTGCGGTGAGCGAGACCTTCAATAATAGCGATGTGGCTAGCTTGAAGACCATGATCAATGGTCTGAAAGCTTCTGAAGATTATATCGAGGGTTCTCTGCGCCAGGGCTTGGTGGCGATTATGGCAGCTGCTTTGGAGGATGAATCGGCCTTCAATAGCCTGCGCGAGGTCGTGATGAATGAGAATAAGACCATTTCTCAGATCCTGAGCGAATTGAACGTTGGTATGCCCATCCCTAGTGATTTCACTGCCTGGGTCGCTGCACAGGAACAAATGCAGAGCGATTTAAACGCTGCAATGGCTGCTTGCGATGCCATGACCGATAACGACCATAGCAAGGCGGAGTTCCGTGTGGCTATGGACTACATAATGAAACTGGAGAAGGTTTACCTGGGTGACAACAAGACTGGTAAGCCGATTCTGCAGGCGAACAAGACCGAGTTTTTGAACACTCCTCTGACGGTTACTTTAGCTCCCGGTTCCGGCGTGTACGCGATTATTGCAGATTTTACCGGCAATTATACTGCCGATGTAGGAACTATTGCTAAGGTCAAAACAGCTTCTTCCGAGATGATGGCATATCTGTCCATGCTGTCTATGGTGGTCAACGATTTGACTCCGGCTGGCGGTGGTGCTGTTAGCGGACCCGTTACTTTAAAGGACACCTATGGTTACGTGTTGGACATGGCGTTCCGTTGTAATGCTCATGGCTCCGATTTGTTGCTGCAGACGGATGCCTCCCAGCGTGTATATGAGGATTCTAACTCTGCGGCAACTATGGGCGGCGGTAGCTATATGGAGTTTACCACTACCGGCAGCAATACCATGCAAATCGTGACACTGATGGATTCCGTTCGCGTTGCTTTTATTGACAATCAGGGCAATATTTTGGGCATCGCGAAGTTGAATACCAGTAATTACGAAGCGTCTTCCGACGGTTTTGTCCGTGCTCCGTTGTATCTGTATGAGTTCACAATCGTACCCAGCGGTCAGGATAAGGGTAAACTGGTGATGGGCGAGCGCCTTAAGGATACCAATTTTATCACTTCCTTGGATCAGAATATTGCTAAGGCGATTACCACCTTGGTGTGGATGGATGGTGACATGGTGGATAACACTATGGTTTCCAATGAGAGCCAGTTGTCCGGTATGTTGAATCTGCAGTTTGCCAGTAGTGTGGATTTGATCCCTTTAGATGATAGCGGCCTGATGAATTATGCGGTGGACAAGGCCGCCTTGACTCAGACTTTACAGGCTAGCCAGCCCACGTATGATGCCGGTCAGGGCTACTATACTACTGAAAGCTGGAATGCGTATGCCGCCGCGTATCAGTATGCTGAGGCTATCAACATCGACCTAGCTTCCAAGCCTTTGCAGGTGGATCGTGCAGGCAAAAATCTGAAGAAGGCAGAAGAGGGTCTGCAGGTTGTGGATCTGCAATCGTTGCAGACCAAGATTTCTGCGGTGAGAGATATGGTCGGTACCACCAACGTGGTTGGTGCGTATCTTTCCAAGGATAATGAACCAGTGATGCTGGAGGATGGCGATACCACGGTTCCGGCGGATGCAAAGAGAAAAGTCTATCGTGTGGACTACAACTATAATCTTCACGATGAGGGAAACGGATTTGTAACCCGCATCTATGATGATGAGAGTTGGACGGCTTTGGCGAAGGCGTTGTATAATGCAGAGTGCATTGACGGCACTAATCCGTCTCGTGACGTAATTGATCAGACCATTTCCGGTTTGGATGCGGCTGTGAAAGCTTTGGACCGTGGTGTTTATTATCTGCCTTATGACTATGAGGGTACCCTGTACTATATGGGTATTTCCGAGGAACAGGACACTTATGGCAAGTGGTATGATACAGATTTTCATCGCATCGTTTCGGATTTGGCAACCATCAACTTAGATGCGTATGCAACCCCTGTGACGATTGTGAATATTTCCGGTGATTACCTTATTAGTGATACGACTGCCACGTCTTTGAGCATGAATTTAATTTCCGATGTGTATGCTGTTCTGAATGAGCAGATCATCGTTGCCAACAACTGGGTTTTGCCTGATGGTTTTTCTTTTGCCGGCGGCTTTAACGGGGGTATGAAGGATCCTGCTCCTACAATCACTGTTGTCGGAGATATTTTCAACGTGAATGAGTTGTATGCTGTCCCTTATGAGATGCTGAATTTGCGTTTGAACGGTGTGGCAGATGGTAACCATAGCATCAAAGGTACGCTGCTGACTGACGCCGGGGTGCTGATTAACTGCGATAAGGTGTTGAACGTGTACACAAAGTCTACCGGTGTGAAGATTGATGACAATTCTTTTGCCGTGACGGCGGATAGCACCGGTGAATTGACTGCCTCTTTGATCGGTGGTTCCGAGACCATTACCTCCTATCGTTGGTATTTGGAAAGTGGTAGTGCGACCACTATCTCCATCAACGAGTATAACGGTAGTTGGTCTGCCTTGAAGTCTGGCGCTGTCACGGTTCGTGTGCAGGTGGAAACAGCTCAGGGTAACAAATACACCTCCGCTCCCATTACCATTACCGTGGAATAATTTGTTTTTTGAATCAACGATGGCCACCCTGTTCGGGTGGCCATCTTTATTTTGTGAGAAAATACTAAATAATAATGAAAATAATGTGAATTTTCCCTTGACTATATTATGGATACCTGGTATAATACTATGGTCCACGAGTGTGGATAAATCCTTGCCTCTCCCACAGAGGGGAGGCCATTAGACCATAAGGAGGTGCAAACTATGCCCACTATCAAAGCATCCTACGAGGCCGTTTTCATTTTCTCCCTGTCCCAGGGTGAGGAGAACGTCACTGCTCTGAAGGAGAAGTTCAGCAAGGTTATTATCAAGTACGCTGAGCTGGGCGAGATCGACGAGTGGGGTAAGCGTAAGCTGGCTTATCTCATCAACGACGAGGCAGAAGGCTATTATGTCCTGTACAACTTCGTCAGCGGTCCCGAATTCCCCGCAGAGCTGGAGCGTCGCGCCAGCATTACTGACGGCGTGCTGCGTTCCATGGTGATCCGCAAGGAAGAGAACTAAGGAGGTATATCTGTGAATTCTATCTGTTTGATGGGTCGTCTCACCGGTGACCCCGAGCTGAAGACCACACAGAGCGGCGTTTCTGTCACCAGCTTCCGCGTGGCGGTGGATCGTGCCTATCGCTCCAAAGATCAGGAGCGTCAGACCGATTTCATTCCCTGCGTTGCTTGGCGCAACACCGCTGAGTTTATCTCCCGTTACTTCCGCAAGGGACAGCGCATTGCTCTGCAGGGCAGCCTGCAGACCCGTACCTACACGGCGCAGGATGGCAGCCAGCGTACTGCCTTCGACGTCGTGGTCGACAATGCATTTTTCTGTGAGTCCAAGGGCGGTAACGCCGGCGGAGCTCCCGGCTATGATTCCCAGATTCCTCAGTACAGCGAGGCTAAGCCCGCTTTCTCCACTGCTCACAGTGGTGACTTTGAGGAGATTCTCACCGATGAGGATCTGCCCTTCTAAGAATTTGGAAATCTGCTGAAAATTGAGAAAAGGAGGCCTTTCTATCATGGCTGAAAGAAATGAGAGACCCGAGCGCCCCATGCGTGGCGGCCGTAAGGGCCATCGTAAGGTTTGCCAGTTCTGCGTGGATAAGATCGACTACATCGATTATAAGGATGTGGCTCGTCTGCGCCGTTGCATGTCCGAGCGTGCTAAGATTCTGCCCCGTCGTGTGACCGGCACTTGCGCTCGCCATCAGCGTGACCTGACCACCGCTATCAAGCGCGCTCGTCAGATTGCTCTGGTGCCCTTTGTGACCGACTAATTTGTCATCACACAAAAAGCCTGACCCAAATGGGTCAGGCTTTTTTCATTTTATGATAAGTTTGGTAGTGTGGTCAGTTCCGCAAGGAAGAGGGCTTTCCATCGCCATGGCGTGCAGATCGGTGGCGATACATTCTAGCGCAAAGATGCGTTTGGCACGGTCATCCAGTTCGGCTATCTGCGCTGTGCGTGTTAAAATCGGCAAGGTAGGGGAGGAGACGGTTAGAATCTCGCGGCCACGCTCATTCATGCCCAAAACACGTATGTAAGGCGGAAGTCCCGTGGTGTCTGTAGCGGTTAATCCAATGAGGGAAGCCCACAGTAACCGACGTAGGCGTGCCATAGGATAGCGGCGGGTCTTGACAGCGTCTAGTAGAGTGGTGTAATCCTTAGCTGTGCGGCTTTCGCGATATAAGCGGTTTTCCAGCCCTTCGGACAACCAGGGCAGGCAGGAATACTCTTCCAAAGATAAACGTCGTAAATGCGCCATTAAAGCATTTTCTAAGCGGGCGGTTTGTGTGGTGGTTTCACCGTCTATATGGGTATGGCGGAGGATGGATGCAGAAGTTTCGGGCATATAGGCATCCAAAAGATTTAAGTTGCCTTCGTACACCATCTTTCGTAGCATAGTGGCGGAGGCAAAAGCGCCTTTTGCCTCCTTTTCGTCGTGTAAAGCACCTTGCCTTTGCAGGGTGAAAACCTCCCAATTAACGCCTTGTGCGGTCATAGCGCGTAAATATTCGATGCCCAGAGTGTTATTGGGAGAGGCAAGGTGAGCGGCAATAGGCTCGCCAACGATTTTGGAAGCGGCGGCTTGTCCGGCGGCGGCATAGGGGATACCGCTTTCCAATTCCGCCTTTATCGCGGACCGATAGAGAGGATCACTTGATAAGTCTGCGAGGCGTTTCAAAGCAAGGACGTCGCCGCATTCGCTACCGAATGAAAGCATATCTACGCACCCTAATGCGTTGAGTACAGCCACACCGCCGGCGGCAAAATGTTCTGCCGGAGCCATTGCCCATGGCAAAGGTAATTCCAGTACTAAGTCGGCACCACAGGTCAAAGCCATCTCGGCTCTTTTGTATTTGCTGAGCAGGGCAGGTTCGCCACGTTGTGTAAAACTGCCGCTGACAACAGCCACAATATGAGTGGCATTGCCGCCGCTTTCCGATCGTGTATTGGAGATATGGGCGGCATGACCGTTATGAAAAGGGTCATATTCCGCAATAATGCCTGCAATTTTCAAAAAAGGTGCCTCCTTTCTGCAAATAGGTGTTGAAATTTATGGGAATATCGGTTATTATATAATACGATATTTCTTTAACAAAATCAATGAGGAGATGGAAAATAATGAAAATTTTGGTCATCAATGCCGGCAGCTCTTCCCTGAAGTATCAGCTGATCGATATGAATGGTGAGGTTGTGCTGGCTAAGGGTATTTGCGAGCGCATCGGTCTGGAGGATGGTATCTTCACTCACAAGGCCAATGGTAACGCTTGGACCACCTATCCTGTAATGAAGAATCAGACCGAGGCTTTTGCCCAGGTGAAGAAGGCTTTGACTGAGGGTGAGGGCAAGGTGATCGACGATCTATCCGAGGTGGGTGCTATCGGCCACCGCGTGGTGCAGGGTGGCGACCGTTTCGATCGCTCTGTCATCGTCACCGAGAAGGTGAAGCAGGATATCGAAGAGTTGGCTGCTCTGGCTCCTCTGCATAACATGGGTGCTTTGGCCGGTATCAACGCTGCTACCGAGACTTTCGGTACTGAGATTACCCAGGTTGTTGTGTTTGACACCGCTTTCCATCAGACTATGGAGCAGAAGGTGTATATGTTCGCCCTGCCTTATGAGTACTATGAGAAGTACGGCGTGCGTCGCTATGGCGCTCACGGCACCTCTCACCGTTTTGTCAGCGCTCGTTGCACTGAGCTGCTGGGCAAGGTTGAAGGCACTCGCATCATTACCTGCCATCTGGGTAGCGGTTCTTCCATCTCCGCTATTAAGGACGGCAAGATCTTTGATACCTCTATGGGTCTGACTCCTCTGGATGGCTTTATGATGGGTACTCGTACCGGCGGTATGGATCCTTCTGTTGTCACCTATGTGATGGAGAAGGAAGGCCTGACCCCCAAGCAGATGGACGACCTGATGAACAAGAAGTCCGGCACTTTGGGTGTATCCGGTGTGTCTAGCGACGACCGCGACATTGAGAAGGCAATCTCTGAGGGCAACGCTCGTGCTAAGCTGGCTTGGGATATGCGTACCTATCAGATCACCAAGATCATCGGTGGCTATATCGCTGCTTTGGGTGGTTTGGATGCTCTGGTGTTCACCGCCGGTATCGGCGAGAACCAGCCTTTGGTGCGTAAGGAGATCATCGACGCTCTGGGTTATATGGGTATGAAGTGTGATGCAGAGGCCAACAACGTTCGCGGTGTGGAGCGCCTGATCACTACCGAGGATTCTGCTATTCCTGCGTGGATCATCCCTACTAACGAGGAGCTGGTTATCGCTCGCGACACCTTGGCGCTGGCGCAGTAATCTGTGTAAATTAAAACGGCAACCGTCAACTGACGGTTGCCGTTTTTCTATGTGGTTTAGTCGGCATGTGCGTAGGGCTTGAACAGTAGGGTGATGCACCACAAACCTGCCAAACCAACTACGGTGTAGATGATGCGTGCCAGCAAGGTAGCGGGACCGCCGCAGATCCAGGCTACCAAATCAAACTGGAACAGACCGATGCTGCCCCAGTTAAGCGCACCGATGATGGTAATGAGCAGTGCTATTTTGTTCAGCATATCCATTTCTCCTTTCCGTGCGGATTGTGGGAACAATGGCAGTATGCGTACTTCCATGGAAAATATGCGATAATTATCAAATTTTCTTTACTTGTCGGAGAAAATGTGCTATAATCGCTGTTAAATAATAAACGAATAAGGAGGCTGTTCGTTATGCGCGCAGTTATCACGGTAGTAGGTAAGGACGCAGTAGGTATCCTCGCAAAGGTGTCGGGGCGGTGCAGCGATCACCGTGTCAATGTCATTGAGGTGACCCAGTCCATTCTGCAGGACGTGTTTGCGATGATTATGATGGTGGATATTTCCGCTTGTGATATTCCGTTTACGCAGCTGGTGGATGAGATGATGGATCTGGGCAATGAGAACGGCCTGGTGATTCATTGCATGCATGAGGATATTTTCAACGCGATGCACACCATCTAAGGAGTAAGGTTATGTTAAACAGCAAGGATATATTGGAAACTATCCTGATGATTCAGGATGAAAATCTGGATGTGCGCACCATTACTATGGGTATTTCGCTGCTGGATTGTTGCGACAGCGACATCGACGTAGTGTGCGAGCGTGTATATGAGAAGATTACCCGTTGTGCCAAAGATTTGGTTAAAACAGGTGAAGAAATCGAGAAAGAGTTGGGCATTCCCATCGTCAACAAGCGTATTTCCATCACGCCTGCCGCAATGATTTTGGCAGGCTGCAAAGATCGCGATGCGGTTAAACTGGCACTGACTTTAGAAAAAGCTGCTGTAACTTGCGGTGTGAATTTCCTCGGTGGTTTCTCCGCTTTGGTGCAGAAGGGCTTTTCTGCAGGCGATCGCGAGCTGATTGAGGCGATTCCCGAGGCATTGGCAGTGACCGAGCATATCTGCGCTTCCGTTAATGTGGGTTCGACTAAGGCTGGTATCAACATGGATGCTGTGGAGCTGATGGGTCGCATCGTCCGTCAGGCGGCGGAGCGTACCGCCGACCGTGGTTGCATCGGTCCCGCTAAGTTGGTGGTGTTGTGCAACGCTCCCGAGGACAATCCCTTTATGGCGGGTGCTTTTCACGGTGTGGGTGAGCCGGATTGTGTCATCAACGTGGGCGTTTCCGGCCCCGGTGTGGTACGTGCCGCCTTGGCTAAGGCCGGTCCCGATAAGGATTTGGGCGAGATTGCCGAGATTATCAAGAAGACGGCATTTAAGATCACTCGTATGGGTCAGCTGGTGGCGCAGGAGGCTTCCAAGCGTTTGGGGGTACCCTTTGGCATTGTGGATCTGTCGTTGGCTCCTACACCTGCTGTGGGTGATTCCGTGGCATATATTCTGGAAGAGATTGGCCTGTCCCAGTGCGGTAGTCACGGCACGACTGCTTGCTTGGCGATGCTTAACGATGCGGTCAAAAAGGGTGGCGTGATGGCATCTTCTCACGTGGGCGGTTTATCCGGCGCGTTTATCCCTGTCACGGAGGATGCCGGTATGATCGCCGCTGCTCGCAGCGGTTGCTTGACCATTGAGAAGCTGGAGGCGATGACCTCTGTTTGCTCCGTCGGTCTGGATATGATTAACATTCCCGGCGACACCTCTGCCGAGGTGATTTCCGCCGTTATTGCCGACGAAGCGGCCATTGGCATGGTCAACTCCAAGACCACTGCGGTACGTGTGATCCCCGCCATCGGCAAAGAGGTGGGGGAGGAGCTCAATTTTGGCGGTTTGCTGGGCGAAGGCCCTGTGATGCCGTTAAACAATGCCGATCCTTCGGTGTTTATCCACCGTGGCGGTCGTATCCCCGCTCCCATGCAGAGCCTGAAAAACTAATACTAAAATGGCACCGCAGAAAATTTTTCTGCGGTGCTGTTTTTTGTATTGACAAACTATGTCTACCGTGTTAGACTGATGGTGTCGACAAAAGTAGACTAAGGAGGGCGTTTTTATGAAAGAAATTCCAAAAATTCACGAGAGCGAATATCGTTTTTGCCTGATCTTGTGGGAGAATGAGCCGATTCAGAGCGCAAAATTGGCCCAGCTGTGTAAGGAGCGATTGGGCTGGTCTCGCACCACTACGTATACGATCATTCACCGGTTGAGCGAGCGTGGCGTAGTGAAAAGTGAAAATGCTATTGTCACTGCTTTGATAAAAAAAGAGGAGGTACAGCTCCGTGAGATGAATGAGATGGTGGAGAAGACCTTTGAGGGGTCTTTGCCTGCGTTTATCGCCGCTTTTGCCCGTCGGCAGAAGCTATCCGATAAGGATGTGGAGGAACTGCGTCGTTTGATCGATCAGGGAGGTAAGTAAAATGACCTCTGTTTTTCTCCGCTTTCTCAATTTGAGTATTACGGCGGGATGGATGGTGCTGGCGGTACTGTTGTTGCGCTTGTGTCTCAAAAAAGCACCTCGTTGGATTACCTGTGTGCTGTGGGGTTTGGTGGCGTTGCGCTTGATTCTACCCTTTACCATCGAGAGTCCCGTCAGCCTAATTCCCGTTGCCGAGACGGTTGTCACCAGTGAGGATACGGATACCTCCGCACCCGTAGTTAATAGTGGTGTGGCATCCATTGATAAGCCGCTGAACGATTGGCTGCAAGCTCCGGTTGAAAAGCCGTCTCAGTCGCCGGTCGTGCAATCGCCCTTGCCTCAGACGCCGCCGAGTTCTGACGTGGTGATCGAGGACGAGCCGATTGACACCAAGCCTTTCAATCCTACGCCCAGCGACCCCAAGCCGGAGGAACAAAAGCCTTCTGAGGAGCCGTCTGCACCTACCGTAAAGACGGTGTCCCGTATGGAAAAGATTCTGAATGTGGTTGCTCCTGTATGGCTGGTAGGTATCGGCCTGATGCTGGCCTACGAGCTATTTAGCGTGATTCGCGTCCGCCGCCGTGTGTGGGATGCCGTGCGTCTGCGTGATAACGTGTGGCAGAGTGACCGTGTGGCATCTCCCTTTATTTTCGGTCTGTTCCGTCCGCGCATTTATGTGCCCTACGGGCTGGATGAACCGGTGCTGGAGCAGGTGCTCTCTCATGAACGCGCTCATCTTAAGCGCCGTGACCATTGGATTAAACCCTTTGCCTTTACGTTGTTGGCGGTGTATTGGTACAATCCTCTGCTGTGGGTGGGCTATATCCTGCTGTGCCGTGACATCGAGGTAGCCTGCGATGAGCGAGTGGTGCGTGGTTTGGACGAGGATACCCGCCGTCAGTATGCCACTGCGCTGTTGCAGTGCGGCGTGGAGCGGCGTTCTATCGCCGCCTGCCCCTTGGCGTTTGGCGAGGTGAGCATTAAGCAGCGTATTAAGTCGGTGCTCAACTATCGTAAACCCTTGCTGTGGGTGATTATTGCCTCGCTGGTGGTATGTGCGGTGGCGGCGGTGTGCCTGCTGACCGTACCGAAGAGCAAGCCTGCCGACAGCAAGCCGAAGGACTCCTCCACCGAAGAAGAGGAGCCGATTGTGGTGCTCAGCTCCAAGGAGATCAAGCCGGATCAAGTGCGTCAGTTTTTCAGCCAAGACACCGACGGCGCTCTCGTTGAGGCGGGTCGTAATTGGATGTGGGAGCACGCAGAAAACCCGGATCAACAGACACCGGACATTGAGTATTGGGAGGAGACCAACGTTCCTTTGGTGGTGTCTCATTCCAAGGCGGATCTGGATGCCTTGATGGACGCCTGCTCCGATGATGAGTGGGATCAGGTGGATATGCGATACTGGTTCGAATTAGAAAAGTACGACGATGCCTACTTTGAAGATAAAGTGATTGTGTGGTTGCATGTTCCCGGATACAGTTTAGGGCACTACGATTATGCTGTCACCCTCGAAGAGACCAACAAGGGTTTGCGTTATGCGGTGTCCGTAGAGTATGAGAGTACATCTATGTTTAATCCGTGGACCAATAATTGTGAGTATCTGCTCTTATTCGAGACCGACCGCAAGTTGATCGAGGAAGCGGACAGCCTGACTACCCGCCACGAGAAAGCACCCTTTGAGTTGCCTGAAGAAGATGGTCTAACGATGGTGCCTGTCGGCAACGTCGATTTGGATGGCGATGGTGAGAAGGAGGAGATCCGGCTCTATCATTCCGAACTCGATTTGGATACCGGATGGGATTCCGGATACGAGACGGCCTATTTGGTGGTGTGCAAAGCCGATGGCACTGTGCTATTGCGCGAGGAGACTTTTTATTACGAGCATAGCCAATGCTATCTGGTGACGCAAGAGGATGGTTCGTCGCTGCTACTGTTTGTCGAAGCAAGAGACTTGGATTATGCCTATCCCGACGAAGAATTTGGCGTTTTGTCACTCAAAGGCGGCGAACGCACCGTTGTGCAGCGTCGATACGATGGAAAAGTTTACCCCAACAACTTGGATGTGGGTGATGTGATCTCCTACGTTTCGTCGTTGTCCGGCTGGTTGGAAGATGCGCAACTGTTATTTGGGTGTGAAAAAGGCTCTTTGTATTATGGGGACGAGATTGGTAACACACCGCGGTATACTCCCTTGTATTGGTTAAACGAGTATCGTGAGAGCGCCGACGATACCTTGCAGGACATCTTGGAGAATATCATTGCCTCCCTTAATGGTGACATCGTCTCTATTGGCGATATCGACTTTAACCATGATGGGCAATTGGATTCTTTGTTTGTATTCGGCTATACATACGGTTCCCTCGATATGTATAACACCTGTCTACTGGTGAAAGAGGCAGACGGCACGATCCTTACGGGTTTCCATATTTCTACGTATTATAGTGACAGTGACAGTGACAGAACGGTATATCTGTATCGTGTAACGGATGATCAAGGTAAAGAGCGGTTGCAAGAGGTGACGCACTTTGCGGATGGCACCTGTCACGTATCTGATTTGTCTATGGAAATCGAAGAAGGTTATCGCAGTATGACGATGGCCGAGTGGCTTGATCACGTAGAGGAAACAGGTGCCAAACTGATTTGCTATATGCAAGGGATGGAATTGCATTTTCCTGTTGAAGACACGGCCGATAATTTTTTGAACGAGGACGCCACTAAGTACACGGTAGTAAACTACAATCCGTCCATCGTTGCCTACAATGCGTTTTTGAAAGGTCAGCGTGTGGCCCACGAGTACGGCGAGATCGACACGATGTTCTACGTGTCGGATTTGTATGCTACGGTGAACGATAAGGGCATCAAGCGCTACGCATTGGCCGATGTCACCGGTGACGGTGTGCCGGAGCTGATTACCGAAGGCTACTCGATGAGTGTATTTACCTACCAGTCGGGACG